>NZ_DATDGQ010000037.1:0-2447 GCF_036522015.1 Binatus sp. (SeqCode) | reverse complement strand
AGTCCGTCACCAGCACCAGCGCCGCGTAACACATCTCGGCTTCGCGAGCGAGCCGCGCTTCCTGCATCGCGGTCATGCTGATGACGCTCGCGCCCCAGGCGCGGTAGAGATGCGACTCCGCGCGCGTCGAAAACTGCGGACCCTCCATGCACAGATAGGTCCCACTGTCATGCACCGTCGCGCCACCAGTTCGCGTCGCGACTACAAGATCCTTCGCGAGATTCGTGCACACCGGATCGGCGAGCGACACGTGTACCACCAGGCCGTCGCCGAAAAATGTCTCCGGGCGTTTGAATGTGCGATCGATAAACTGATTCGGCACCACCAGTTCGCCCGGATGAATCTCCTCTTTCAGGCTGCCCGCCGTCGATACGGAAACAAGGTGCGTCACGCCGAGCTGCTTCATTCCGAAAACGTTGGCGCGGAAGTTTATTTCGGACGGCAATATTCGATGCCCGCGGCCGTGGCGCGAGAGAAAAACGACTTCGATGTCGCCGATGCGTCCCTGGTAGAACGGATCTGACGGCCGGCCGAACGGCGTCTCGAGCTCCATCAGCTCGACCTTGTCCAGCCCCTTCATCTGGTAAAAGCCGCTGCCTCCGATCACCCCGAGTACGTTTTGTGACATTTTTCTCTTTTCGGTTGACGCTTTCAGGCCGGGATGTGCTGTTCGGCGTAAAGCTGGCCGCATGCCGCCGCAATATCGAGCCCCCGGCTTTCGCGGATTGTAGCGGTCAAATGACCGTTCTTGAGGATCGCTTGAAAGGCCTCCACCGCCGCACGCGAACTGCTCCGCAACGGCGACCCTTCCATCGGGTTGTAAAAAATCAAATTCACTTTGCCGCGCAAAGGCGCCAGCAACTTCAACAGGCGCCGCGCGTCCGCGATCGAATCGTTCACCCCGGCGAGCATCACGTACTCGAAGGTGATCCGGCTGCGTCGTTTGATCGGCAGATTGCGGCAAGCATCGAGTAACACCTCGAGCGGGTAGCGCTGGTTGATCGGCGCGAGCCGATCGCGAAGCTCATTGGTCGTCGCGTGCAGCGAGACCGCCAGGTTGACCGGCGTTTCGCTGAGCAGACGCTCCATCATGGGGACCAATCCGACGGTCGAAACGGTGATACGCCGCGGCGAGATGCCCATCCCCCACTCCGACGTCATAATCGCGAGCGTGCGCGTCAGGCGCGGGTAATTCGCCAGCGGCTCGCCCATCCCCATGAAAACAAAATTCGTGAGCTCCTCACCCGCGGCCAGCTCGCGTCGAGCGGCGAAGATCTGCGCCAGCATCTCGGAGCTCGTGAGGTTGCGATGGAGTCCCATGCGCGCTGTCGCACAGAACTCGCAGGCCATCGCGCATCCGACCTGGCTCGACATGCACAGCGTCACGCGTTTTTCGGTGGGGATGATCACCGACTCGATTTCTTCCGTATCGTCGAGGCGTATCAGGAGTTTTCGCGTGCCGTCGGTCGATCGCGAGACCAACGACGACACCGGATGCCCGATCGTGAAGTTCTGCTTCAGATAGTTGCGCAGTGACGCCGGCAGATCGCGCATCTCGTCGAACGACTCGGCGCCGCGCGCGTGAACCCAGTGCAGGATCTGGCGCGCGCGATACGAGCGCTCGCCCGCGCTCGCGACCAGTTGCTCGACTTCATCGAGCGTCAGGTCGCGAAAATCGGCGCTGGCGGGCATCGGCTCGGCCGATATTTGGCGATTCACGTTCACAGCCCGACTATTCTAATCGAAACGCGGCCGTGAAAGCAGGACGGTCTTTTCAGGAGAGAATTTCTCGCGCGGCGAAGAAGAATGCGATTTCCTGCGCCGCCGTCTCGGGCGCATCGGAGCCGTGGGTGGCGTTCTGCTCGACGTCAATTCCAAAGTCCTTACGAATCGTGCCGGGATCCGCCTTTTTCGGATCAGTCGCGCCCATCAGCCCGCGCCACTTGGCGATTGCGCCCTCGCCTTGCAGCACCAGCACGACCACCGGGCCCGATGTCATGTATTCGCACAGGCCGCTGAAGAACGGCCGCGCTTTGTGGACGTCATAAAACTTCTCGGCGTCTGCGCGCGAAAGATGAATCTTCCGCATCGCCACGATCGCCAGCCCCGAAGCTTCGATTCGTTTGAGTACGTCGCCGGTGAGCCCGCGCCGCACCGCGTCGGGTTTGACGATTGCAAAAGTTCGCTCCATCAAATTACTGCTTGCCCTCGAGCACCGATTTCATCGCCGTGCCGAGATCAGCCGGACTCGACGCGACCGTGATGCCCGCAGCCTTGAGCGCTGCGATTTTATCGGCTGCGGTACCTCGTCCGCCTGAAATAATCGCACCCGCATGGCCCATCCGCCGTCCCTTTGGCGCAGTCTGACCGGCGATAAATGCGACCACGGGTTTCTTAAAGTATTGCTTTATGTATTCGGCGGCCTCTTCTTCGGCCGTTCCGCCGAT
>NZ_DATDGQ010000036.1:0-14773 GCF_036522015.1 Binatus sp. (SeqCode) | reverse complement strand
CCTCAAGTCGCGAAGAGGCCACGCGCGGCCTCGAATCGATCTCGCGATGGGGTTACGAGGTGCTGTGGGCGCCCGACCACGTTGCGTTCACCGGACCGGTCAACGATCCGCTGACCACGCTCGCATACCTGTCGGCGCTCGAACCAAAACTCACCTTCGGAACCAGCGTTTACCTGCTGCCGCTGCGGCATCCTGTCCCCGTCGCCAAGATGGTTGCGTCGCTCGACCGTCTGCTGGGCGCAGGCCACTTCATCTTCGGGGTCGGCGTCGGCGGCGAGTTCCCGCGCGAGTACGAGTCGTGCGGCGTACCGATTCACCAACGCGGCGGTCGCGCGACCGAGTCGATCCAGGTGATGAAACGCCTGTGGAGTGGCGATCGCGTCGAGCATCGCGGCAAATATTTCAGCTTCGCGGAAATCAGTATGCAGCCCCGTCCCAAAACTCCCGGCGGCCCTCCAGTCTGGATCGGCGGACGCGCCGAAGGTCCGCTAAAGCGCGCCGCACGATTGGGCGACGGATGGATGCCCTACGTCGTTACGCCCAAGCGCTTCGCCGACGGCCTGGATTTTATCGGGATGGAAGCAGACCGCGCCGGTCGCAAAATTACCGAGTTCGGCACCTGCGTCCAGATATTCTGCACGCTGGGCGAGAGCGTCGAAGCCGCACACGCGGTCGCCGGAAAATTTCTAAGCAGGCGATACGCAACCGACATGACCGACGCCGCAAAGCGTTACGGCGCGCTAGGCCGCCCCGCCGACGTAGCAGCAAAAATAAGCGAGTACATCAAAGCCGGCGCCCGCGACATCGGCATCGACGCCGTCTCACACTCCTCGGAACGCACCGCGCAACTGGAACAATTCGCCAAGGAAGTAATCCCGCTCCTGAGTCTGTAGCCGCGATCACTTTAATTTGGATAAAATTTCTCTCACGTCGGCGTAGACCTTGGATTCGCCGGCATGCTCCGAGAGAATTTGCATGATCTCGTACTCTCCCAGCGCCCGGTAACTCTCGAACTGCGACTCCGAGAACCACTGATCCGCCGTCGTCTCGTGCGGAAACTCGGGATGCTGCTGTTCGTAGTTGAGAACATCGGCGGTTTCTTTGCCGGTAATTGTGGGCTTGATGAAGATCAGTCGGCCGTCGGTCGCGGATTTATCCATGCAGTCGTAATGAATCTTTCCGACGCTGCAGTAAAGTGTTGGACCGCCTGGCGGATCTCCCTTGTTGCGCTTCTGAAAGTTTGAAAACGGCTCAAAATCGATCGAGATTCCCAGATCGGTTCTGATCTTCCGCATCGCGTTGCCGAGACTTTCGAAGGTGAAGTCGCGGTCTTCGTCCGCATCGATCACCAGGATCGTATGGCATCGCCTCAGCACCATCTCGTACAAGCCTAGGTTTTCGAAGTGGCCGCCGTCCGACAGGTACACGTAGGGCTTCTCGTCGTTGGTGCGTCCCAGCGCTTCGTCGACCAGGTATTTGGCGCCCTTTCCGGGGTTCGAATACATATAGGTGTCGTTGCCTGCGCTGCCTGGATTTCCCAGCCACCATCCCAGCCGCGCATTGAACAGCGTCAGCAGCATCGACACGATCGGCGAGGAGTTGTAGCCCATGTCCGGACTGACCGCGGCGCCCGAAATCGCGGTCGCCGTGCCCAGCGTGATCGGCATTGCCTTCTCTTTTTTCGCACGCTTGAGCTTGCTGAACGGGAAATAATTCCAGGGCGCATATTCCGTCGATCGGCGGTAGCCGACCCAAAAACTCCCCGAATGCAGCGGCGTAACGGTAAAGCTCTCCGCCTTGCGTTCCTGCCACGCGAGCTTCGTTGAAACTGGCTCGACCATGTTCAGCGTCATATTGATAAACGGCATGAGTTTGCCGGGCCGCTTCTTCCATAACTTTTTCATCGGGAGGTTGTCTTCAGGATCGAAGCCGGTGAATGGATTCGGGCGGCGCGCGCCCTTTTCGCGCGAAGCGCCCAGGTAAGCGCGAATCAGCCGGTTCCGGTACATCGCATGCAGCGAGTACTTGTTAGGATCAATCAAGCCCGACATCGCGAGGCCGAGCACCGCCGCCGCGAGGATCGCGAAGAACGCGCCCGATAGCGACGCGGTTTGCCAGGCCGCAAATCCTTGCGGGAGGTTGTCCGTCACCTCTTGCACCAGCCACTGTGCGGCAACCGCAAGGACCGCGAGAATCAGCACGATTGAGATTGCGCCGAGAATCGGGAGCCCCCGCTGTAGCAATGCCGATGACGAACTACCGGCCTCGCTATCGGGGTTCGCCGGAGTCTTGGCGCTGAATCCGAAATAGGCAGTGACCGCGCTCACCAGCGCGCTGCCGCCGTAGGTCAGCAGCTTGCTCCACAAACTTTGCCAGCCAAATAACTCCGGTCCGAACAGCGAGATAGTGCCGAGCGCGGCCCAGCCGAAGCTTGCAATCAGTATCCAGGCGCCCATCCGCGACCAGTACTCGCGATCCTCGTCGTCGGTCCAGAACGTCGCCAGGCCCACAAAGAACGTCGCCGCGATCAGGAACACCACCAGCACCAGCGGCGGCGCAACGCACAGGTATAGCTCCCGGCTCTGCGCCATGTAGGAGTGGATCCAGGAGCAAATGATCACGATGTAGTAGAACAGCGCCACTCCCCCGATCGCACTCAACAACATCGCCCCTAGATCCCACAAGAAGCGCTTGCTCATGCCCAATGAAATCGCGAATGCGAACCATCCAAGGAACGCCGAGACGCCTCCGATCCAGAGAATTTCGCTCAGCTTGCTGTAGTCGCTTACTCTGAAGAGGTACGCGTGGAAAATGTAGGTCGCCAGGATAAACGCCGAGATCATCAAGGGCGCCAAACAGTAGGTCAGAAAGTCGGCCTGCTTGCGATGACGCAGCCACCGCAGCGCCCATCCTGACTTGAGCGATCCTTCGTCTAACAATTTGAGGTGACTCGGCCGCGCCATCCCCTGGTAGAACATCGCGCAGGCGAAGCCGAGTACCGCCATCGCCAGGCACGCCCACCCCCCAAGCTGGCGCCAGCCCGAGGTGACATACTCCGGCACCGGATGCAGCAGCACGAGGACCAGGCGAGGCACCGCGAGAACCGCAATCAGCAGCGGCAGCAGTACGATCCAGTTGAGCAGCAGGTTGCGCAGATAGGTGGCGCCGAGCGTCCAGGTGTCCACCGAAAACAGGTCGGTGCGTGGAGTCAGGTAGTTGCTGAAATTTCGCAGATAGAAGATCGGGTCGGCCTCGGGTTCCAACTTCGACACCGTCGGTGTACTGAGTTGCGTGATCACCTTGGACAGGTCGTCATTGCTCCAATGCGTCCACGCGGCGAGCCATCCACCGAGATAGCCACCGCCCGATACGGTTGAGAGATAGTTGAACTTGTCCAGCAAGCCCTTGCTCGCAAGTCCTTGCACCGCGCCCAGGCAAAACGTTGCGCTGCGAATTCCGCCGCCGGAAAAACACAACGCCGAAAGCTTTGCGTCATGTAGCTTCCCGATTACCCCGGGCAGGATCTTGTCGCTCACCGGTCTGACCCCGCCGGCAAACGCGCAGTCCAGCAGATCGCGATTCAATTCGATACGCTCGTCTTCCTTCAGGCCATTCCGCTCCTGCTCCTCGACAAATCGGCTCATTGGAACGTTAAGGAAGGCTTGGCCCAGGTTCGGAGTCGTCAGCAGCTGATTGAGCGCCTCGAGCGCGGTCTCTTCGGTTCCAGCTTTCGGTGCCTCGAGCGCGGTCTCTTCGGCTCCAGCGTTCTGCGCGCGCTCATCGCGAACGAGCTTAGCGAGCTGCTCGAGGTTGGCGACGAACCGAGCCTCCGTGCAGACTGCCTTCAACTCGGGCTCGTGCGCGGCAATCTGCTTCACCAACAGCGAGAGATCGTCGATATCTTCCTGCGAGTACAGGAATTGATCCTGCGGATGCTCCGCCGGCGGGCCTTGAAGCGCAGCTAGTTCTTCGCGAAGCACCTGCCATAGATGCAGCGGCCACTCCATGTAGAAATCCCCCCACCTGGATTTACTGGCCGCTAAATTAGTTTTTTGACCGTCGTATAACTAGATGTGGAATCGCTATTTGTCCGGCGGTGCAACTGGCGTCGGCCACGCGCGGGTCCATCGCTCGTCGTGGAGGCGCGGGAACACCGGCTTGCGCATCGGCCGCTTAAAGGCGTCCGCCGGATAACCCATCGGCACCAGCGCGATTAGTTGATACTCCTCCGGCACACCGAGAAGCGCCTTGGTCTCGGCCTCTTTGCTCGTGAGCATCGTGGTCATCGCGGTGCCGACGCCGAGCGCGCGCGACGCGAGCATCATCAGTTCAATCGCGGGGAAAACTGAGCCGTAGGTCGCGCCGAAGTTGAACAGATCGGCTGCGCTGCCGCGCTCGACACGCATCTTCGGCCGATCGAGGAACACCACGACATGAACCGGTACGATCGCAAGCTGCGCCGCGAACTCGTCGCCGGTCTTGAGCGCCTTGACCGCGCGCGGCGACAGCGTCGTGCGGCCGCGAATGATCGCGCTATCCTTGTACGGACCCCAGACCGATTCGTACAGCCGCTGAATTTCGCGACGCGCAGCCGCGTCGCGCACCACCACGAACTCCCACGGCTGCGCATTGGATCCCGACGGCGCCATGTTCGCCGTCTCGAGGATTTTGATCAGCTCCGCGTCAGGGATCGGGCGGTCGAGGAAACGACGCATCGTGGGCGTTGAGCTGGCGACTTCGAAAAAATCCATCGGCTGCCTCCGCGACTAAACCAGTTCGATAGGATGCTCGCGACGAGCGACGACCCGCCCGACGATCGCGGCCTCGCGATGCCCACAATTCTGCAGCTCCGCGACCAGCGCAATCGACTGCTGGTCGGGAATCGCGATCAGCAATCCGCCCGAGGTCTGCGGGTCAAAGGCGATCATTGCGATTTCTTCGGCAACTTCGTCGGAGATTCGGACGTTTGGCGCGTAGTAGTCGCGATTGCGCTCGCCGCCGCCGGGAATCATTCCGGCGCGGCATTGCTCGAGCACGCCGGGCAGCAGCGGCAGGTCGGATTCCTCGAATACGAACGTGACGCCGCTGCCCTCGGCCATCTTGAGCGCATGACCGGCCAGCCCGAAACCCGTGACGTCGGTCGCGGCATGAACGTCGTACTTCAGCATCGCGGACGCGGCCGCGGCGTTGAGCTGAGTCATCGAGCGGACCGCGGCTTGGTACGCTTCGTCGCCGAGTGCGTCGCGCTTGAATGCGGTCATGAGGATTCCCGTGCCAAGCGCCTTGGTCAGCACGAGCGCGTCGCCAACTTGCGCGCCGATGTTGCGCACTATTCGCCGCGGATCGATCACGCCCGTGATAGCCATCCCGAATTTCACTTCCTCGTCGGCCACCGTGTGCCCGCCAACGATCACGACTCCGGCCTCGCGCGCTTTGTCTGCTGCTCCGCGCAAAATGTCGGCGAGCATCTCAGCGGGCAACCCGGTCTGTGGCCAGCACACGATGTTGAGCGCGGTGCGCGGCACTCCGCCCATCGCGTAAACGTCCGAGAGCGCGTTGGCGGCGGAGATCTGTCCGTAGGTGAACGGATCGTCCACCACCGGCGTGAAAAAATCGACGGTGTTGACGATCGCGAGATCGTCGGAAAGACGGAACACACCGGCGTCGTCGCCCGTGGAGATTCCAACGAGCAAATCAGGATGGCTCGGCAAATCGAGCCGCGCGAGGACTGCAGAGAGGTCCGCCGGACCGAGCTTACCGGCTCAACCCGCAGCCTTGCACCGCGCCGTCAGGCGAACCAGCTCGCCCCGCGAGGGATTGTTGTCCTTCGATTTGGACATCGCGGATATTGTCGCGCATCGCGCCGTCGAAGTCAGCCGCGCTCTTGCCTCTCTCTATCAGGGAGAGGCCGCGCTTGCAGCGCGGGTGAGGGTCCAAATTCCGGGATGCCTTTCCGATTTCTCTTCCGCGTCATTCGTGTTTTGTTCTCCTGAACTAACGAACGTTTCACGTGAAACATTTTCGTCAAAACACCAGCAAGCATCGAGTGTTTTAGACAAACCGTCCGAAATTGGCGTCCATTCGAAATGACGGAAAGGAGCAGACGCGCAGCGGAAAGAACCAGGAATTTTTTTGACCCTCACCCGCGCGGGGCGCGCGGCCTCTCCCTGATTAGAGAGAGGCTAGGACGGAGCACGCAGGCGGCGCGTGTCGCCGACCCGCGTGGTTATGCCGGTGTGGTCGAAGTGATCGAGCAGTGCGATTGCGAATTTGCGCGACGCGCCCAGCAGGTCGCGGAACGTCGCCGCGGTGATTTCTCGATGCGTCGCGAGATGCTCGACGAGGCGATCTTTCGCCGCATCGGCGGCGGCTCGGCTGAAATACAGGTCGGTAGCGATTTTGACGATGCGGCCCTGACGTTCCATCGCGACCAGCACTGTCCTCAAATGAGGCAATTGGCTGGCGGGAATCTTCAACGCGTCGGCTAACTGCTTGAGATCCGGCGGTTGAAATTCGGCGCGCGTCAGTACGGCGTCGATTTTCGCGCCGAGCGTTCCTGCGTCACCGCCCAATTGCACGCGGTGGCTCTTCAGCCGGAGCGTGCTCTCCTCGCGTACGATTTCGGACTCGTGACTGAGTCGATCGATTATCGGACGGAACGCGCGCGCGCCGATTTCGTACGGCAGCCGCGTGCGCAGCGCTTCCATCTCGAGCCCGGGCGACAGCGGCTCTGCCTTGTGATGGGCCGCGAGCGCGTCGAGCGCGAAGCGTTTCAGATCGTCCCATCTGGTCCGCGTCGTGAAAGCTTCTTCGTCGCCCGCTGACAGTTTTACGAAGCGCGGCGCGTCGCGCAGCGCGGCGTCGGCCTCGGCAATCGGAATATTCATCAGCGTGGCGAGCCTGGTCGTGCCGAGCGCGAAACTTTCCTGCAGATTGATCAGCGCGTCGATCGCTTCGGCCCCCGACGAATCCTTTAGCGTGCGGAGATTGGCGCGATAGGTCTCGAGCGGCTTGCGGACGCGGCGGCCGAGCGGGTTCAACACGATGCCCCCGCCGAGCGTGCGCGAATTGGTTTCGTCGCGGATAACGAAGCGGTCGCCCGCGAGCGCGACCACGGGATCCTCGGTCACTAACTGAGCGAGGCCGGCGGCTTTGGGCGCGATCGCGCCGGCCTCCTCGAGTACGATCGCGCGCCCGATCGTCTCAGTGGTACCGATGAACAGCCGTACGCGCGTGTTGTTCTTGAGCGCGCGCCTGGCGGCGGGACGAATCTCGAGCCATGCGTCGAAACGCGATGTCGCTGAGTCGAGCCGCTCATCGGCGAGCACGTCGCCGCGCGCCAGATCCAGCTTTTCGGCGCCGGTGAGATTGAGCGCGACGCGCTGGCACAGCCCCGCGCTCTCGACAGAGTCCGAGTGCACCTGGATCGAGCGCACGCGGACCTCGTCGCCCGACGGAAGCGCGCGGAGTTTCTGTCCGACGCGCACCTCGGCGCCCATCGCGGTGCCGGTGACCACGATGCCGTGTCCTTTGATGACGAAGGCGCGATCGAGCGGGAGCCGGAAGACGCCGGTGGCGCGACGCGCCTGGAAGCCGTCGAGTTGCCGGACGATCTCGGCGCGCAACGCGTCGAGGCCGAGCCCGGTTATCGACGACACCTCGATGACCGGTGCGCCGGCGAGCGTGGTGCCGTCGGCCAGCAGCTCGATCTCGTCGCGCACGTCGCGGAGGCGCGCGGCGTCGGCAAGGTCGGCCTTGGTGATCACGAAAATGCCGCGGCGCGTGCCGAGCAGATGCAGGATGTCGAGATGCTCCTCGGTCTGCGGCATCACGCCGTCGTCGGCCGCGACGGTGAACAGCACGAGATCGATGCCGTGCGCGCCGGCGAGCATGTTGCGGATGAAGCGCTCGTGACCGGGGACGTCGACGATGCCGGCGCGCGTGCCGTCGGGCAGCGTGAAGTAGGCGAAGCCGAGATCGATCGAGATGCCGCGCTCTTTCTCTTCCTTGAGGCGGTCGGTGTCCTGGCCGGTGAGCGCTTTGATCAGCGCGGTCTTGCCGTGATCGATGTGACCGGCGGTGCCGATGATGGCGTGAGTGGTTGGGGAAGCCATCTTGAGGTGGTGCGGGAGCGGGCGACCTAACCCCTGACCCCTTCCCATAGTGGGAAGGGTGACCGGATTTAAAAAAGAAAAAGCTACGACATCTGCTTGGTGTACATCGCCATGTCGAAGTAGTCGCGCCATGCGCTGATCTTCGAGCCGGTGATTTCGAACACGCCTGCTACCGGCAGCGAGATCGTCTTGCCGTTGCCCAGGTCGAAGATGTCGACGCGCTCGTTGAAGACGGTGTTGCCGTTACTGGCGCTGTTCAGGACTTTGAAATGGAGCGACCGGGCCATCGGCAGGAAAGTGTTGATGACGCTGCGGATGGCGTCTTTGCCTTTGGCGGATTCGAGCGGGATGTTGTGATAGACGGCGTCGTCGGTGAAGAAGGCGAGCAGCTCTTCGATGTTCTTGCGCGGCCATGCGTTGCAGAAATCAGTCACGATTTTTTCAGCATCGGTTGCCATTGCGAGTTCTCCTTATTCGTTATCGAGATAGAAGCGATCCTCATCCTTGTTATAGCCGAACAGCTCGGCGAAACGCCCCCAGTTCACCATCGTCTGAAACTGGCGCTCGGGCTTTTCGCTCGGCAGCAGCATCGCGAGATGTTCGAGCACGACTTCCTTGGTCAGTGCCTTACTCTCCTGCCCGTGAAGGAGGCGGATGAAGTAGTTGAAGAGGCTGTGCTTCTTCAACTGCTCGCGCACCATGAGCTTGCGCTCGTTGATCTTCGCTTCGAGAAATTGTTTGCCGAGCGGTTCGAGCACGACATCACCGGCCGGGGTCGAAACGAAGCCAAGAATTTCCGCGGCCTTCATCACCTTGAGCAGATCGCCGAATTTGAAATTGAGGTCGCGCGCGATTTTGTAGCCGTCCTCGCGCCCACCACGATCCTCGAGCAGCTCGAGCAAGCCGAAGACAAGAGTCAGCCCGGCGTCGGGCAGCGGAGTTATCGACGGGACAGCCATCAGCCGCGCTCCTCGATCAGCGAGAAGACCTTGTCGGTCAGCGCGTTGAAAGCTTCGGCGCGGCGGTCGCGCGGTCTTGGCAGTTCGACCTTGAGATCCTTGACGATGCGGCCGGGGCTCGCCGCCATCACGATAATCCGATCGGCCAGCTCGATTGCCTCTTCGATGATGTGGGTGACGTGCACGATATTCTTCACGGGCATGTCGGGCGATTGCCAGATGTCGAGCAACTCCTCGCGCAGCGTGATCGCGGTCAGGGCGTCGAGCGCAGAGAACGGCTCGTCCATCAGGAGCACCTTGGGCTCGACGGCGAGCGCGCGCGCGAAACCGACGCGCTGCTTCATCCCGCCGGAGAGCTCGCGCGGGTAGGCTTCTTCGAAACCGTCGAGTCCGACTTTGTCGATATAAATTCCGGCGCGCTTTTCGCGCTCGGCCGGCGGAAGTCCCTGCGCTTCGAGGCCGAGCTCGACGTTGGCCTTGACCGACAGCCACGGCAGCAGCGCGAAGGATTGGAACACGAGCGCGCATTCGAGATTGATCCCGTCGACCTGTCGTCCGCGGTATAAAACCTGTCCGGAAGTCATCGGCACGATGCCGTTGATGATGCGCAGCAGCGTTGATTTGCCGCATCCCGAGGGTCCGACGATTGCGACGAACTCGCCTTCCTCGACCTCGAAGCTGATGTCGTTGAGCACCAGCAAGGTGCCCTTCGCATGCGCAAAACTTTTTGAGACGTTCTTGAGCTCGAGGAAAGCCATGGGTCAGATGAGTCCGAGTCGCACATTGTAGGCGCGTCAGTAGTCCAGCCTGTAGCGCTCCGTGGCGAGGTTGTACAGTGGCCGCCACATCAGGCGGTTCAACAGTAGCACCACCGCTATCATTGAAAGGAGGCTCAGCAGGATCATCACGCCGTTGCTGGATTTGCCATAGGTGGCGGCGTCAAGCAGCGCGCCGATTCCGAGCACCTGGTGAGTCTGTTCGTTGTACACAAAGTATTCAGACAGGATTAGCGCGTTCCATCCTCCCCCCCATGCGGTGATGCTGCCGGTGATCAGCGACGGCGTGACCGCCGGCAGAATCAGCTTGCGCCATCGCGCGACGCGGGAGAGGCCGAACGCGCGCGCGGCCTCCTTCAAGTCCTCGGGCACCTGGTTGATTCCAGCGAGCAGGTTGAAGAGCAGGTACCATTGCATGCCGGTGAGGATGAGCACGATCGACGCGACATTCATCCCGCCGGCAAACTGGATGAAGGCGGCGACGATGATCGGGAAGAGCGCCGTCGCGGGCATCGAGCCGACAATCTCCGCGATGGGCGACAGGATTCGGTTGAAGCGCGGACTCTCGCTGGCGGCCAGCGCGCACGGCACCGTCCACGCGAGCGAGATTGCATAGGCGATAGTCATACGAATGGTCGAAAGGAGGATAGCTTCGGGGATTTGTTTCGCGTCGGACGGCCACGGCTGCGATAGGGTTCTGATCAATGCAACCAGGCCACGGGCCAACGCCCATGCCGTGAAGATCACGATCGCGCCGATGATCAGCGACCGCACGATATTGCCGACGCGCTTGCTTTGTTCTGGCGTGAGCTGCGGACCGTTCGGAAGCGCCGCGATCGCGCGGCCGAGCAGCCTGATGGGAGGCACCAGTATCAGGCGCAACGCGCGCGTGACGGCCGGCCCAACGCCGGACAGCGCGTCGAACATCCCGAGCGATTGGACAGCGCCGGACGATGCCGCGAATTCGTACTTGAACTTTTCGGCCCACGTGGACAGCGGCTGCCAGACGATCATATCCATCAGCACGATGATCGCGAGCAGGGTGAGAAGGCCGGCCGCGAGATCGAAGTTGCGTCCCTTCTCGGAAGCTTGCCACAGGAAACTGCCCAGCCCCGGCAGGCGGTAGGTGGCGGGACCGGCCGTGATGATTTCGCACGCGATGAGGAAGTACCAGCCTGCCACCCACGACAGGATCGAGTTGTACACCAGCTTCGGTATGCTGGCGGGGAGCAGCAGGCGCTTGAATCTCAGCCATCCGCGTCCGCCGAAAGTCTCGAGCGCCTCCCTGGAATCGTCGGGAATGGTTTTGACGGCTTCGTAAACGCCGAGCGCCATATTCCATGCCTGGCTGGTGAAAATGAGAAAGATGGCGGCCATCTCAACGCCGAGCCGGCTGCCGTGCGTCAGCGCAACGAAGAAAAAAACCGCGGCGGGGAAAAAACCGACCACCGGCACCGACTGCGCAATGTCGATGGCGGGAATCAGGATGCGCTCGTAGAGCCCGCCGCGCGCCGCCGCCATGCCGTAGATGATCGAAAAAACCAGCGCGATGAGGTACGCGGCGAGCATCCGGTAAAACGAGCAGAACGCGTAGTATGGAAGATGGCGGAGCGAGACGGGAACGTTGTGCGGAATGAAATGCGGGGCGTGGCTGCGATACGCAAAGAACAGCGCGATAATCGCGGCGAGCGCGAGGAACGACAGGGTGCCGTTGATCAAGCGGCGCGTGTTTATTTCGAATTTCGGCATTGTCGTGTGACCCGAAACTTCCAGCATAGCCGCGCGGCCATTTCGCTCAAGGGCAAAATTCATTTCGGACGCATTAATTTTCGGCCC
This sequence comes from Binatus sp. (SeqCode), assembly GCF_036522015.1. GTDB lineage: Bacteria > Desulfobacterota > Binatia > Binatales > Binataceae > Binatus. The sequence goes on along the minus strand of NZ_DATDGQ010000036.1, from coordinate 3,088 downwards.
GCCGGCGTTGACAATGGGCGGTGCCGGCAATAGCGAGAGCGCACGAGCGGAAAAAATAATGGCGGGCGAGGAAAGATTTCCAGACGACGAGTGGCGACTCGACGAAGAACCGCTCGAGCGCGTCGAGCAGGAGCCTCCATCCGAAGCGCCGACGGCCAAGCTATCCTACAACCTGAGCCACGAGCGGCTGACGCGGGCAGTTTACGTCGTCACCGCCGAGCATCTTGGATGGTACGTGGTCGCGGCCTACGTGCTCATCACGCGCACGATGGCTCTGGGAGGGCGTCCACTTGATGCGCGGCAGGGTACGGACGCGCTCACGGCGTTCCTCATTGCGCAGCATGGCCGCGCCGCGTTCGCGTTGTCGGACGCATCGTGGGTGACGATATTTCAGGGCTGGATCTTCGCGGCGATCGGCGCGACGGATGCCACCTCGCGAATTGTGGTGACGCTATGCGCACTGCTGATGATTGCGAGCGCGTTTGCGCTGCGTCCGGCGTTGGGGCGCGCCGGAGCGCTGGCGTTCGCCGCACTGATCGCGACTTCGCCGAGTGTGGGTTATTTTTCTGGCGCCGGTTCCAGCGCGATTGCGTCGTTGGCGTTCATGATGGTTGCGATCGCAGTTGCGGAGAGTATGCGCCGGCGTCCCACCGTGATTCGCGCGACAGCGCTTGGCGTCGCGATCGCGCTCTGGCTCACGGCGGATCCGATCGGTTATGTGACGGCCTCTGCGATCATCGTGTCGCTGATTCTCGTCGGCGTCGTCGACGCGGTGCGAATCGACCATCGAAGGTTGCGCATGCGCGTATGGTGGGAGCGGCGCCGCACGCTCGTCATTGTGTGCGCGGTTGTCGCGATCGGTATGTGGCTCGTCCTGACCACGGCGTTTTTTCACCGGCCACTCGTAAACTCGGTCGAATACCAGCTCAATGCCGCTTTTGCGCCGTCCTTGATCGCTTGGCTGCACGCGTTGCACAGAATAATTCCGATTCTTGCATTCTACGAATTTCTGGTCGTGGCTCTCGCGATTGTCGGTGCCGCCGCGATCGTCTCGCAACGTATCGGCGATCGGTTTGCGGCGTGGTCTGTGGTGTGGGCGATCGTGAGCCTCGCGGTGTTCGCGGCGGTGGGCGCGAATCAACCTGATGCGATCGTGGCGATCGTGCTGCCGCTGGCGCTGGTCGCGGCTTACGCGGCGGATAGGATGCATCGGTCGCTGCGATGGAACTCGATTCGTTATGCGCTTGCGGCGGCGGTCGCGCTCACGCTCTACGTTCAGATCGCGACCAATTTTGTCTTTTCAGTACCGGATGCGAGTGAAGCGAGTTGGCGCCGGCACGCGCTCTTGTTCTGGTCGGAGCCGGCTACTTCGATTCGGACGGTCAAGGAATGTGAGCGTGTCCGAAATTCGGTTTGGGTGGCCGGCGCGAGCGCGAGCGTCACCGACGATGCGCCGCAGGTGCAATGGTACTTGCGTGATTTTGCGCAGACTGGGTCGCCGGCGGACGCGAACGTCGTCGTGACCATCGGCAAGACGCAAAGCGGCGCCGTTGCGGGCAATCCCGATGCGCCGGAGTTTGGATTCGAGGAGTGGTGGAATCCGGATTTTCTCGCTTTAACGCCAGGCGGCGCGATCAAATATTTTTTCACGCAACGCGCGTGGAGCGACGTCGAGATTCGCAATCTCGAAATCAAAGTCTCTAAACCTGACGGGCCGGGGTAGGTTGCCTGCCGACCGGTGCTTTGGGATAAACTCTCAGACCACGTATCGCGCCATCCATTTTCGCGGGCCGCGCGTATCCGTATCCCGTTGGACTCAAGGAGCATCGATGGACGCTGTCGTGAAATTCCTGCAACCATACCAACTTCATCCGGTTGTCGATCACTTCTCGGTCGCGCTGCTATTCCTCGCGGTACTGATCGATCTCTTCGCGGGCAGCTCTCCGACTCGCATCTGGCTCCGATACACCGCGGTACTCCTGATGATCCTCGGCGCGCTCGCGGCGGGCGGATCTTTTCTCACCGGCGATATGGAAGCCGACCGCATCTGGAACGCGCTCGGACAACCGGCGCGCGACGTGCTGCACCGGCACGCGCAGCTAGGCACGTATCTCGCGATTACCTTCGGCGTCCTCGCGATCTGGCGTATCTTCATTCAGGCTTTCGGCTTCATGGCAGGGTCGCGCGCGATTTATCTCATCGTCGCCATCCTCGCGGTCGCGACTCTGGGTTATCAGTCGCATCTCGGCGGCGTCCTCGTTTACGACTACGGCGCTGGAACTGCGCTGATGGCGTCGGCGCCAGTGCCGTCGGAAGCCGCGAGTCCTTCGTCAGCGTCCAGTTCCTCCGAACCGCTTCCTACCGTGTCCGTGCCGACTCCGATGGCGACAGCGACCCCGATGGCAACATTCGCGGCGCCTGCGACAAATCCAGCGAGCATTCCGACCCCGGTTCCCACCGTGGCACCGTCGGCTTCGCCTAGTGCAGCGAGCATGTGATGCAGTAGCAGCGCGCCGTAAATTCTGAAACAGAAACAGGAGTAGTTATGACCCAGCGTCTCGGTTTTGGCGTGTTTCTCGCGCCGCATCATCCTATAGGCGAGCATCCAACGCTCCAGTTTCAACGCGATCTCGAACTCGCCGAGTGGCTCGACAAACTGCATTACGACGAGTTCTGGGTCGGCGAGCATCATTCGGCGGGATGGGAAACGATCGCGTCGCCGGAAATGTTCCTGGTCGCCGCGGCCGAGCGCACCAAACGAATAAAATTGGGCACCGGCGTCGTTTCGATTCCGTACCATCACCCGTTCAACGTCGCGCAGCGCATCGTGATGCTCGATCATCTGAGCCACGGTCGCGCGATGCTCGGGGTCGGGCCCGGCGCGCTGCCGTCGGACGCGGTCATGCTCGGGATCGATCCGATGACGCAGCGCGACCGCATGGATGAAGGCCTCGGCGTCATCCTGCGTCTGCTCACCACCGACGAGCCGTTCAGCTACACGGGCTCGTTTTTCGAGCTGCACAACGCTGCGCTGCAGATCCGGCCGTTGCAGGAAAGGATTCCAATCGCGGTCGCGTCCACGATTTCA
>NZ_DATDGQ010000035.1:0-9954 GCF_036522015.1 Binatus sp. (SeqCode) | reverse complement strand
CAGCTCTTCGGGACCGGTCCAGCGGCCGCCAAAGGGCTTGGCCAATCCACTTTGACCGCTGCGAGCTTCGGTGTTCGCCTCGTTCTGACAATCGACGCAATATTGCGCGAACGGAATCACCTGGAGCCGCGCCAGCGGGATTTCATCGCCGCAGCGGGCACACGTTCCATAGACTCCCGCGCCGAGCCGGGCGATTGCCGCGTCGATCGCGCTGAGCCGCTCTTGCGCGCGATCGAACAGCGCCGCATGCGTCTCGACTTCTGACAACGATCGCGCGACGTCCATCTCATCGGCCGGCGGCTGGCCGCCGTTACGAGCCTGCTCGCGCATCAATTCTTTGACCCGGGCGAGCGTGTCCGCGCGCTCTTTGGTGAGCATGCGTTTGAGCGCGTCGATCCTCCGTCCGCCGGTGGAAACTGCGGATACCATCTTGGTCTTCTGCCTCTTGCTGGTTTTAGTAGGCCGAGTTTTTGTTCGAGTTTTCATAGGGGAGCGCCATTCGCGCACATCGAGCCAGTTTTTAATATCAGCATTGATCGTGCCTCGCGCCACTTTCTCCTTAATCAAGCGGACTCAATAGTCTTTCCGTGCACGGTTCGAGTCCAGTAGTTCCATATACGGAAATTGTTTCAATTTGGTTGCCTCGCAGAACGTCGCCGCTCCCCGGACCGCGGCAGTGTAGTCGGATCCGAGGGCAGGCGCGAGAGCCTTCCTCAAGATTGCGCGCGCATCCGTGCAGATTCGATTGCACAGTCGAAAATCGCAGTGATGCCGCATAATTGAGCAGCATCCGCTTGTCGCTGACATCGCGGGAACTCTGATTTACCCTTTGATTTCTCATTTTAGCACGCCAACCCGAGTTGGCACAGACAATGCTGGCTGGCAGGAGTTCAATTCGGCTCAAGGAGGGTCCAACATGTCTGCAATATCTTCAGAACGGGTTCTTCAATACGGACCTTCGAATCCGAAGCAGCTGAGCGACGCCTGCTCGGGCCCCGATCCCTGGCTGAGCGCGCGCTTCGAGCCGGATTTTCTGGTGCCGGTTCAGTTTTTCGATCTCACCCGCCGCCGCTCGATGCTCGACGGCGAGACGCGGCTGGTCTTCGCGGTGCTGGAAGACGCGATCCGATGTTACGTCAAGACGGTGAACTCCGCGCGCCGGTGCGACCGCGAGCAGTATGACGAAGTTCAGCGATGGTTCCACGCTGAAGCCGGAATCCACAGTCCGTTTTCCTTCGAGTATGTATGCGACGTGTTGGGAATCGAGCCAGCGTCGTTACGCTCACGGCTCCGATTGTTGAGCGTCAACGATCTGCCGACCAAACAGATGCGCTCGGTCGGCCGGCGGCAAGTCGTACGCGCCGGGCGCTCGTCACGCAAACGCTCGAATGGCGGTGATCACGGTTCGTTGGCACGAGCGGCAGGAATGCGGGAGGGCGCGAGTCTTTAGAAAAGTTAAAGGTGGAAATCCCGCAGCCCGATTTTTTCATCCGCCCGGCGAAGTGTTATGGTGATCCCCAGGCGTGACGATGTCTCGTTGCGACGACGATGAGCAATCCGCTTGGAAGATTCGAGTTCCGCATCTGGGGAAATCACCTAAACCCGTTTCTGGATCGGCTGACTGCGATAGCGGCGCCGTCGGATCCGCGTGAAAGCGCGGAAACCTACATTCTCTCGCGCGCGACTGACACCGCCAACGTCAAGATTCGCGACGACTTGATGGACATTAAGCTGATGACCGAGCAGGTCGGCCGGCTGGAGCGATGGCGCCCGGTGCTGAAGTCCGGCTTCCCGCTCGACTCGCGCACGATCGTCGAGCAGTTGTTTCCGCATCTCGGCGTTCCGGCGCCGGAAATCGCGCAGACGTCGTACACGCACGGCGAACTGATCCGCGATCTGATTCGGCCGAATCGCGATCTGGCGTTGCTCGACATCATAAAAGTGCGCCGTCAGTTCATGTCCGAAAAGTACACGGCCGAGTTTGCCGAAGTTCGAATCGGCGGCGGCGCAACCTCCGAAACCGTCGAGATCGAATCGGAAGACCCCGCCGCCGTTCTGCGCGCAATCGCAAAACTTGGCCTGAACTCACTCGTCAATATAAACTATGTTCGCCATCTGAAGCTGATGACTGGAATGACGCCGCGCAATGCCGCGATTGCAACCTGAGCGCGCGAAACATCGGGCGTCGTTCGAGCGGCGCGAACCGCCCAGGGACTCGGGTAGACACTTAAAACGAAAATGGCGAAAGAGATTGAACGCAAATTCCTGGTGCATCCCCGCAAATGGAGCGACCTGGGCGCCGGTCTCGTCATTCGACAGGGATATCTATGCGCTTCGAAGCAATCTTCGGTCCGCGTGCGCACCTACGGCGACAAAGCCTACGTCACCATCAAGGGAGCGACCGCGGACATCGCGCGCGACGAATACGAGTACGAGATTCCGCTCAAAGACGCCAACGAAATTCTGGTCAACCTCAGCGAGCATCCGCCGATTGAAAAGATGCGCTACCGGATTGTGTTCAAGGGCCACACCTGGGAAGTCGATGAATTCACCGGCGCGAATCGCGGGCTCACAGTCGCCGAGGTCGAGCTCAAGGATGCGAAGGAACAGGTTGAGCTTCCCGACTGGATCGATCGCGAGGTGAGCGGCGATCCGCGCTATTTCAATTCGAACTTGTCGATCAAACCCTTCTCGAGCTGGAAATAATTTTCACGACGAAGGCTGTTGTGTGAGGAGTGGAATAAGTGAAAGTCGCTGACTTGATGACCCGTGATGTTCGATCATGCACGATTCATGACTCGTTGAACGCGGCAGCACGTATAATGTGGGATCACGATTGCGGATGCGCGACGGTGGTCGATGCGCACGGCAAGCTCATCGGAATAATCACCGACCGCGACATCTGCATGGCTGCATACACCCAAGGCACGCCGCTCGAAGCGATCGCCATCGAGCGCGCGATGTCGCCGAAAGTGATTGCATGCACTCGCACCGACGATCTCGACACCGCGCATCGCCTGATGCGCACGCATGAAATTCACCGCGTCCCGGTCGTCGATTCCCGCGGTAGGCCGATCGGAATCTTGTCGTTGAGCGACGTCATAAATCATTGGCATGGAGATCGCGCAACCGAGCAGGCGGTCGAGATCGCGGCGACATTCTCCGCGATTCGCCGCCGACGCGAGCACACTGCGGCCGTCACCGCTTCCTCGAATGGAGGCGGCAAGTCGGCTCGCAACTCAACCAAGCCGCCGAGAAAGAAACGCTCGAGCGCGTCGAGACCGTTCGAGGATCTTCGCTAGGCGTTCGTCACTCCTGTCGGCGCGATTTTCAGCTACCCTGCGCATCAAGCTCGTAGTCTGGTAGTATCGGCCAATGGCTGAAGGACAGCCGCGAATTACCACCGCCGGTTCTCGCGCCGCCGCCGTTTACGCATTGATGATCGGCGCGCTGGTGCTGCTCTACTTGTGGATTCGTTCGTACGGCGACACGCTCGGCGCGCCGGCTCCTGTCGGCAACCTCTTCGGCTCGGCCGCGTCGCGTGCGAACGAAGGCGACCTGCTGCACGTCCTGCTCGCGCTGGTGGTGGTAATCGCGACCGCGCGCGCGATGGGCTGGGTTTTCCGCAGCGCCAATCAGCCGCCTGTTGTCGGCGAAATCCTTGCGGGCATCGTGCTCGGTCCGTCGTTGCTCGGACGTCTCGTGCCGGGCGCGGAAACATATCTGTTCCCGGCGATGGTCGGGCCTTACCTCAATATCATCGCGCAGGTCGGCGTCATCCTTTATATGTTCCTGGTCGGGCTCGAGCTCGACCCCGCCCTGCTCCGCAAACGCGGGCATTCGACTGTCGCGATTTCTCACGCGAGCATCATCGCGCCGTTCCTGCTGGGCGCGACGATTGCGCTCTATCTTTACCCGAAGCTTTCGACCAGCGACGTGCCGTTCACGTGCTTCTCGCTTTTCCTGGGCGTCTCGATGTCGGTGACCGCATTTCCAGTGCTCGCGAGAATCCTGACCGATCGCGGGATTCATAAAACCCACATGGGTGCGATTGCGCTGACCTGCGCCGCCGTCGATGACGTCACGGCGTGGTGCATGCTGGCCTTCGTGGTCAGCGTGGCGCGCGCCCAGGCGACCGGCGCGGTGACGACGATCGCGATGGCGCTCGGATTTATCCTGCTGATGATCCTGGTGGTGCGGCCCGCGATGGTGCGCTTGTCGCTGCTCTACGGAAACCGCGGGCGTCTGACGCAGGGCGTGATGGCGGCGATATTCGTTGCGCTGCTGATCTCCGCGTCCGCGACCGAATTGATCGGCATCCACGCCGTGTTCGGCGCGTTCGCGCTCGGCGCTGTGATTCCGCACGACAGCGGAATGGCGCGCGAGCTGACCGACCGCCTCGAAGACATCGTGATCGTGCTGTTGCTGCCTGCCTTCTTCGCGTACACCGGCCTGCGCACGCAGATCGGGCTGGTCAATGGATACGAGCAGTGGATGATGTGCGCGCTGATCGTGGTCGTCGCGTCGGCGGGCAAGTTCGGCGGCAGCGCGATCGCGGCGCGAATCACAGGACTGAACTGGCGCGACTCATCGGCGCTCGGCGTGCTGATGAACACGCGCGGCCTGATGGAACTGATCGTGCTGAACATTGGACTGGAGATGAACGTCATCTCGCCGACGCTGTTCGCGATGCTGGTGATCATGGCGCTGGTCACCACCTTTTCGACCACGCCGATTCTGCATCTGATCACGCGCGGTCAAGTTAAAGATCTTGAGCCGTTTCCGGAGCTCGGCACCTTCTCGCCAGAGCCTGCCGTCGCGCCACAAGCTCCGATTCGCGCACCGCAGCCCGCCCCGCGGCCGGTCCAGCCTCCGCCGCGCCCGATGCTGGTTGGAACGGAGCACAGCGCCATCCTGGTGCCGATATCGAACCCCGAGGGCGTCGGCGTCCTGGTCGAGCTGGCGCTCGCGGCGACGCCGCACGACGCACCGCCGCCGCGCGTGCTCGCACTGGTGAAGACTCCGTCGGGCGGTGTGCGCTCCGGACTGCGCGAGGCCGAGCAGCGCGTGCCACCCCGCTCTCTCGCGTTGGCGGCGGCGCTGGATCTCGCAATCGCGCGCGGCAGCATCATCACCCCGCAGGCGGTCTGGACGACCGACCCGGCGGCCGACATTTTGGCGTTCGCTAAAGAGCCGCAAATCGGATGGCTGCTGATGGGATCGCATCGCGCGGTCTTTGGCTCCGACTTCATGGGCGGCGTGGTCCGCGAAATTCTGGACAAGGCCCGCGCGCTCCCGGTCCACGTCGCCGTCGTGATTCACGGCGGCGGACGTCCGCTCGATCGGGTGTTCGCGGTAGTAGATCGAGGCACGCATGGCCGTGCCGCGCTCGACCTCGCGCTGCGGGTGGCGCTGCGCAAGAAATCCGGCCTGCACGCAGTGTTGGTGCCCGAAGATGGAACCGCGGAAGATTCCGAACTGCTCGAACTGATTCGCGACGCCGGCCGCGCACTCGGCCGCCGCCTTCATACCGACGTGCTAAGCGCTCCAACCGCCGCACAACTAGCGCGTCAAACCCCCGGCGGCCTCGTCATAGTCGCAACCAACCTCGCAGACAAAGTCGGCCTCTCCCCCGAAGATCTAACCGACCCCAAACGCTGCGTCGTAGTAGTCCAAGGCTCCGAAACCGCCCCCGCCCGCCTAGGCGCCCGCACTCTCGAGCACCATCGCAGGGCCAAGCCGTAGTCCAGTCCTTTCCGCACTAGAGGGGAGTTCTTTCACGGTCGGTAATCGCCGACCCCTGCTATTGCTTGGGATTTTTTGGGGCATACCTTTTGCAGCTTTTTATGGCGTCTGAAAACGCTTGAGGCGCGTGACGCCGCTTGCGTGTCGCGGCTTAGCACCCGCGAACCTTCCCGCGCACCTCAATTTGAGGTCTCTCTGAGGACTCCGATATATGCGCACACACGAAAATCCCGCAAGTTCGAGACTGGTTTTAATCGCGGCCCTATCAGCCGCCGTCGCCGTGCTCGTTGGTTGCTCGACATCGCGGAAACAGCCAGCCCCGAATGCCGATGCCAACGCCAGTGCTGCTCAATCCTCGGCGCAGCCAAGTGCGCAACAGCCCCAGGCCAAAGCTACTCCGTTCGTGCCGCCGCCAGAGGTGTCCAGTAAAAGGACCAACGCGGCGATCCTCGAGCAAATACATCTGGCCGACATGAAGGAGATCGAAGCCGGCAAAATGGCGGAAGCCAAGGCCTCGTCAACTGAAGTTCGTGAGTACGCCGATCAACTTGTCAAAGACCATACGAGTGCCGATCAAATGGTAACTGCGACCGCGCAGAGGATTGGCGCGCGTTTGCGCGATTCCTCTGCGCAGCGCCACAAGACCGCCAACGCGACGCTAGTGGAAAAGAAACTGTCCTCCGCGAATGGCGCGCACTTCGATCGCGTCTTTCTCGCGCAGACCAGCGCCGATCACAAGAAACTCATGAATGAACTGAAGCAGGCGCGCGACGATGCGAGCGACGATGACATCGAGGCGTTGATCGACAAGATCATGCCGATCCTGCAGCAGCATCAGGACCTCGCCGAAATCCTCATGAAGAAGGAGCCGGCCTAATCGGCCGTTTCAGACCTATGGACGAACGATCAAGTACTGAAACCGTTGACGCGAGCGCTCCTGCGAATCGCGTTTCGTGGGGCAGCCGTCTCATTGCCGGCATTGCCGACGGAATCCTCAGCGCCATCCTGATGATGGGTTTCATGATGGCCTATTCGAATGCAGTCGGTGAGGGCGTGACCATGCCGCTCAAAGCGCTCGGCGCACTGGTGTATGGCGTCGAAGCGTTGGTCGCAGGATCGATGGCGATGCTGGCCGGCGCGGGAATTCAACTCGGCTTTTCGATCGTGCTCGGAATTCTCTTCGCGCTGTGCATGTCGCGCCGAACTTCAATCATCGCCGCACTGTTCGCTGGCCTCGCGATCGGAATCATCATCTGGGTCGTGATGGACCTGGTCGTATTGCCGTACATGGACCCGACGATGGCGGCGCGGATCGCGCTGATGCCGATGGTGTACTTCGTCGCGCATCTGCTGTTCGGCATCGGCCTCGGATTGACCCCACTCTTCATCCGCGCGTTCAGCGGAAGACGTGACGAACCTCGCCGCATGAGCCGCCGGACCGAAGCTTTGCCGGTTTGATCGAGCAGGTGCGCTATGGGCGCTTATCGAAAGCATCCTGTTCTTTTCTGGGTCGGAGGATTTTTTGCGACACTGATCGTCGCGGTCTTCATCGCCTCGTTCTTCCTCGACGACATGGTGCGAGCGCGAACCCAGGCCTCGATGAACCAGAAACTCAAGGGCTACCACGTCGCGCTGGGTCATGCGCACCTGCAATTGCTAGGCGGAGTTCTGACGTTGAAACACCTCAAGGTCATCCAGGAGGCGCATCCACGTCCGCCGGTCGCCGACATCGCGACGATGCGATTCACGATCCAGGTGAAGGAACTTTTCTCACGACGCGTCGTCGCCGACGTGCTCCTCTCGCGTCCGAAACTTCATATCGATCAGACGCAGCTTGTGGCGGAAAAGAAGAGCAGCGTCCCGCTCCGGCAAAAGGGATGGCAGGACGCGCTCGAGGCGGCCTATCCGTTCAAGATCAACCGTTTCACGATTTACGACGGCGACGTCGCGTACATCCAGGATCGGGTGAACCCGCCGCTGCATCTCGCGAATCTTAATTTCGTCGCCGACAACATCCGCAATATTCACGCGTCTGACAACGCCTACCCGTCGCGCTTCCACGCGACCGTGGCGATCTTCGACACTGGCCGCGCGACTATCGACGGGCACGCGAACTTTCTCGAAGAGCCTTTCCCCGGCGCGCGCGCGAAGTACACGATCCAGAACGTGCCGCTGATCGCGTTCGATCCTGAGATTCGTCAAATCAATCTCGCGGTGAGCGGAGGCCGCCTGGCGAGCAACGGCCTGCTCGAATACTCGCCGAAGATAACCAGGGTCGAAGTTGATAACGCCGCGATCGACGGCGTCGCGGTCGGCTATGTGCACGCGCCCGAAACCAAGGACGCAGAATCGAAGCGAGTGAAAGCGACCGGCAAGGAAATTGAGAAGCAGAACAACCGCCCGGCGGTGGAAATCAGCGTGCGCGACCTGGACATCGTCCACAGCAACTTCTCGTTCCTCGATAAAACCAGCAATCCCAACTACAAGCTCTTCATCAATGACACCGAATTGACGATCAAGAATCTCTCCAATCATCAGACTCAAGGGCCGGCCGAGTTGACGCTGCGCGGCAAGTTCATGGGCAGCGGTGACACCAATATAGCCGGTGATTTTCTTGCGAGCGGGCAAGGACCCGCGTTCGACCTGAAGCTCGCGCTACTCAATACCGATCTCACGTCGATGAACGACCTGCTGCGCGCGTTCGGACGCTTCGACGTCGCAGCCGGCCAGCTCACGGTGTACTCGCAGGTCGCCATCAAGAACGGCAATATCGACGGCTACGTAAAACCGATGTTCGCGAACCTCAAAGTTTACGACTATCAGAAGGACAAGGGCACCGGCCTGCTACATCAAGCGAAAGAGCTAGCGATTGGCGGCGCATCGCATCTGTTTAAGAATCACAGCACCGAACAAGTTGCGACTGACGTGGACCTCAAAGGGAAATTGTCGAGTCCGAACGTGGACACCTGGCAGGCGCTCGGCCAAGTGGTGCGCAACGCATTCATCGAGGCGATAATCCCCGGCTTCGATCGCGCGCTCGCATCAAACAACGCAGGTGGCGACAATTCCAACCAGGCCAGCGCGCACTAGCTGATGGTCTCACGCCGCTGTTTTCTTGTCCGCGCGCCCCAGCCCTTCGGTGATCACCAATGTCAAGCCTTAGCTGGGCCGGTTTCGCGGGCTAGCTGCTCGTTGGTTCTTCGCTCGACGCCGAGCCAGTTGTAGAAGAACCCGCCGATTGCAGCGCCGGCTATGGGCGCGACCCAGAACAGCCACAGTTGCGAGAGCGCCCATCCGCCGACGAACAGCGCGGGGCCGGTGCTGCGCGCGGGATTCACCGAAGTGTTGTCCACCGGGATGCTGATCAGATGAATCAGCGTCAGCACGAGGCCAATCGGAATCGGCGCGAAGCCGGCGATGGCGCGCTTGTCGGTCGATCCGAGAATCACGATCAGAAACATGAAAGTCAGCACGAATTCAGCAACGAAGGCCGCGCCAAGACTGTAACCGCCCGGCGAATGCGCGCCGTATCCGTTGGAGGCAAAGCCGGCGCTCAAGTCGAATCCAGCCGCGCCGCTCGCGATCACGTAGAGCACGCTCGACGCGAGGATTGCGCCAATCAGTTGCGCGACGATGTAGGTTGGGACCTCGCGCGCGGGGAACCGCTTGCCCGCCCACAATCCGATCGTCACCGCGGGATTGATATGGCATCCCGAAATCGATCCGATCGTGAACGCCATCGTCAGCAGCGTCAGGCCGAACGCAAACGCTACGCCAAGAAAGCCGATTCCGACCTTCGGAAAACCGGCCGCCAGCACCGCGCTGCCGCATCCGCCGAAAACCAGCCAGAACGTGCCGATCAACTCCGCTGCGAAACGCCGCGACATACTCATGGCCGCCCTCCCCGACGATCAGAGACGTGAGATCGTTCCAGCGGTATCGCGGCGCAGATTTAAATGCAAACCAATCGGACCAGTCGCAAGAAATCGCTACTTCTCGATCACCTCGACTGTCGATCGAGACCGCGACCTTAGTCGGTGCCCATCTTCTCGCAAGAGATGCGGTCGATTAATCCGTCGTGGAGCCTGAAGACTAGGTCGCGCGAGACTTCGAACGTCAGCGCTTGCGACTCTGCGATGGCAGCATAGAGGCCCCGCAGTATGCGGCTAGTGACGCCGTGCGAGACGGCGATTATGCGATCGCGGCGGG
>NZ_DATDGQ010000034.1:0-14637 GCF_036522015.1 Binatus sp. (SeqCode) | reverse complement strand
CGCGCCGCTGGTCAACGGCGACATCTATCCGAGCTTCTCGATGACGGAACCGGAAGTCTCGGGCGCCGATCCGACGGGATTGCGGACGCGCGCCGTGCAGGACGGCGACGAATGGGTAATCAACGGCCACAAGTGGTTCACCAGCGGCGCCAACGTGGCTGCGTTCTCGACCGTGATGTGCGTGACGGAGCCGGACGCGGCTGCGCACGAACGCTTCAGCATGATCGTCGTCCCGACCGACACCAAGGGCTATCAGATCGTGCGCATCGTGCCCGTGATGGGCGAGACGTCGGGCGGGCACTGCGAGATAAAATACACCGACGTGCGCGTGCCGCTGACGAACCTGCTCGGGCCGCGCGGACAGGCGTTCACGATCGCGCAGAAGCGGCTCGGCCCGGGGCGCATCTACCATTGCATGCGATGGCTGGGGCAGGCGCAGCGCGCGTTCGAGCTGATGATCGATCGGGCGATCAATCGCCAGGCGTTCGGCGGTCCGCTGTCGGACAAGCAGACGATTCAGAACTGGATTGCCGATTCCGCCGCCGAGATCCAGGCGGCGCGATTGCTCACGCTGAACGCGGCGGCGAAGATCGACGCCGGCGACGAGGCGCGCGTCGAGATTTCACTGATCAAATTCTTCGGCGCGAAGGTGCTGCACGACGTTATCGATCGCGCAATCCAGGTGCACGGCGCGATGGGCGTGTCAGAGGACACGCCGCTGGCGCGGATGTACCGTCACGCACGCTTCGCGAGAATCTACGATGGGCCCGACGAAGTGCATCGGATGGTGGTATCGCGGCGAATCGTGAGCGAGTTCAAAAAGGGGCGCAAGTGGGACTTCGGCCGCGGCATCAGGAGGAACGGAAAATAATCACCTGCGCGGTGGGCGGCAGGGGTGACCCCTGCACCCAGTGAAAGACGAAGACGCGAAATTCGCGCAGCGCGACTTCCGCGACGGGTATAGCACAGAATTATTACAGTGCGTTGACGCCGCGCTCGCCGGTGCGGATACGCACGACCTCTTCCATCTGCATGACGAAGATTTTGCCGTCGCCGATTCTGCCGGTTCGCGCCGCGCGCTCGATGGTCTCGACGACCTGCGCCGCCAGCTCGTCCGAGACGATTATCTCCAGCTTGACCTTGGGCAGAAAGTCCACGACGTACTCGGCGCCGCGGTACAGCTCGGTATGCCCCTTCTGACGGCCGAATCCTTTGACCTCGCTGACCGTGAGACCCTGCACACCGATACTCGACAGGGCCTCTTTGACCTCGTCGAGCTTGAACGGTTTGATGATCGCCTCAACCTTCTTCATAAGTCTCCTCTCGGTCCTTTCTCAGACTGGCCGCGCGCGCGCCGCGCTCTCGATCGTCTCGACGGCCTGCGCCACCAGCTCGTCCGAAACAATTATCGCGAGCTTTACCTTGGGACGGCCGAATCCCTTCACTTCGCTGACCGCGAGACTCTGCACACCGATACTCGACAGCGCCTCTCTGACCTCGTCGAGCTTGAGCGGCTTGATGATTGCCTCAATCTTCTTCATAAGTCTGCTCTCGGTCGCGCGGGCTAATGCCGGCCCGGGCTTCCATCCCCAATAACAATTCTCTTCGGATGGCGCAGGTTCAAGACCCCCGTTTAGGGCGCGCCGCGACGGTTCCCGCTTTCACTGGCGCCTACTTGCTGAAGAAAACCTCCCGGGCGTGATTGGTGTCGCAATACTCGCGCACCTCGGCAATCTTGTCGCCGTCGAAGCGGATGTCGAAGTGGTAGCGATTGTTGTATTTCTTGCCGTTCATCGCGGTGGTGTTCGATTCCGCCTGTACGGCACAGCGGTCGCCCTCGCAAATTACGGTGTCGATTCTGAGGCCGAGACCGCCGGGCATCATCGTCTTGATCCCCTTGGCGAGAGTCTTTATTCCTTCGTGGCCCTTGACTGGAGCCATGCCGGGCATCCTGGTCATGACCTTCCACTCGAAGTCGTTGGCGACCATGGTGGCGAGCCGCACGGGATCGGGATCTTCAAACTCGCTGAGAAATTCCGTGGCCAATTCCTTTTTTTCCGCTGAGGTCATAAGCCTGTCTCCTCGATTGCTACAGACAGATTCCTAGTCCATCCAGCGGGATTGCGCCAACATCTGGCGCAAGCGTAGAACGCAAGCGCGATGCCAACAGGCAGGGGCCTTCGCGATACGCGTTGCCGCATCACAATTTTTCTCAGGGTAGGCTTGCGGGATGCTTAACTGACGGGCGTCCGATTAATCGGCAGGCACTCTGCTAGGATGCGGCGCTGTCGCTTCGCTTGAGCTGGAACTTCGGCTCCTCGCCGCGCGACAGGCGCTGGATATTCTCGCGATGGCGAAACAGGGCGAGCGCCGTCATCAGGATCGCAAGCAGCAAATACTGATGAGGCAGCCCGAGAATCGCGACGGCCGGCGGCAACACAATCGCCGCAGCGATCGAGGCCAGCGACGTGATTCGGCTGATCGCAACCACCACGGCGAACGTGGCAAGCGCGAACAGGATCACCATCGGCGAGATTGCGAGCCAGATTCCAAGCGCGGCAGCGATGCCCTTGCCCCCTTGAAAGAAAAGAAACACCGAGCAAATCGCGCCGACAAACGTGGCAAGACCAACCCACGCGATAGTCGTGACTGGAAACCCTGCAGCGCGAGCGATGATCACGGGAATAGCGCCCTTCAGCGCGTCGCCGACCAGCGTCATCAGCGCAGCACCGGGGCCGCCCGCGCGCACCACGTTGGACGCCCCGATATTGCCACTGCCGACCGCGCGCGGATCGAAGCCGCGGATATGTCCAACGATCACGCCGGTCGGAATCGAGCCGATCAGGTAAGCGGTGAGAATCAGCAGTGTTTCAGTAATCACGTTTGTGCTGACCGGCCCCCGGAGGGCAATTCACTGAAAAAATCGGGGTGACTGGATTTGAACCAGCGACTCCTGCGTCCCGAACGCAGTGCTCTGGCCAGGCTGAGCTACACCCCGTCTCCGGTTGCGGGTAATCGGGAAAGTACAGACGAGTGGTTATAGCATTGGAGGCGATAGCGCGCGAGTCCGCCGGAATGCCCGGTACTGGCCTAGTTTGACGCAGAGTGTCTGAATTTCAAACCGGGAGTCTCTTAGTTTCCCTTGAGACTCAGATCGTTTATCGAAACGCAACGCAACATGTCATCAATCTTGGCAGCCTGTTGAAAGTCCTCGCGACGTGATCCTTCCCGCCAGTTTTCGATCATTTGTTCGCACTCTTTCTGAGTCGGATACACGTCTATATCCGCAGGAGCGACAACCCATTTGGAGAGCGGCGCGGTTTGATCCAGGTTTCCGTTGATCTGTGGCGGTTGCATGATTTTCCAGCCGGTCGACTGAGCCGCCTTTACGGACGGTCCGGCGCATGCGGCCAGCAGCGCCAGCGAGAAAGCGGCAACGTGGCGAGGCTTCATGGCTGATGCGTCTGCGCGATCAGATCGCGCATCTCGCCCATGATTTTCTTGTAATCTGGCTTCGCGAAGATTCCTGAGCCTGACACGAAGACGTTGGCGCCTGCCGCCTTGACGTCCGCGATATTGTCGAGCTTCACGCCACCGTCGATCTCGACGTCGATGCTGAGGCCGCGACGTTTCAACTCGCGACGGATGTAGCGCAGCTTGTCGAGTGCGGCCGGAATAAACTCCTGGCCACCGAAGCCCGGATGCACGCTCATCACGAGAATCATGTCGAGATGCTCGGCGAATGGCAGCACCTTGTCTGCATCGGTCTCGGGATTGATGCCGATCGACGCGCGCGCGCCGAGGTCGTGGATCCGCTTCGCCATCGCGGGGATGTCGGGGCAGACCTCGCAATGCACCGAGATTGAATTGGCGCCCGCCTTCACAAACGCCTCGATGTAGCGAGCCGGCTCGGAAATCATCAGGTGCGCGTCGAGCGGCAGCTTCGTCACCTTGCGCACCGACTCGAGCACCGGGATTCCAATCGAGAGATTGGGGACGAAGTGTCCGTCCATCACGTCGAAATGAATCATGTCGGCGCCGGCCTTTTCGACCGCGCGAATCTCATCGCCGAGCCGCGCGAAGTCAGCAGACAGAATCGAAGGGGCAATCTTGTCAGCGTGATTCACGTGCGAAGATTACTAGTCGATCTTCAGCCGGTGCAACGCCATCAGGTCGGTTACTCCCGCGTCGCGGCCGAGTTGACTCAGCAGGGTCGTGATTTGTCCGCGATGGTGTGTCTGATGGTTGAAAAAATGCGTCACCGCGAGCCACATCGGCACTCGATAGCGGCCGGCCACGGACATCGCGTCGTAAACCATGTCGCGCTCAAGGAACTCGGCGGTGATTTCGTCTGACGATGTCCAGGCCTCGATCGTGGCATCAGTTTTCTCGCGCTCGCGGCGCAGTGTCGCGAAATCTGCGTAGAGTTCCTGATCGAGTGAACGAATTTCGATCGCGCGTCCGGCCCCGTCGAGCGATTGCATTCGAGCCGTGCCGACGAACCGTCCCATCTGCACTCGGTCCGTAAGCAGCAGATGGTTCAGCGTGAGATGAATGGAGCCGAAGAACGCGTGAAGGTCACGCTGGCGTTCCTCGTCGCTAAGCGCCGCGCAGGTATCGTAGATGCTGCGGTTCATCCACGTGTTGTACTGCGCCATCGTTCTGAACTGAGCAATCAGGTTCGTCGCCATCGGCTCAGTGGGAATCAGCGCGCGGTCCTCAGAATCGAGGAAGAGCGCTCGCGAGCCATGTGCCGATAGGATTCGAGACCGTTCGCCGCGATGAGTACGAATGATAGCGACGCCGTCCGACCCTGACCGGCGTAGCGCGTGTCCGATATGACACGTAACTCACATGGCGGGGCGCGGCGGTGAATGAATTTTCAGCGTAGTCCGAAGTATTCCAGGTTGCCGATGGCGTGCTGGTTGCGGTCGGCGTCACCTGCACTCTGCCGACGCCCTTTGCGGTGAGACCGATTTGGCGAGCCGCGCCATGCGACAGGTCAAGCGAGCGCCCATGCACAAATGGTCCGCGATCGTTGATTCGCACCACCACCGACCTGCCGGTATCGGGATTCACTACGCGCACGTGCGAGCCCAGTGGCAGCGTTGGCGACGCTGCGGTGAGACCTTCGGGATTGTACACCTCGCCAGTGCTGGTGCGATGTCCCGCGAAGCCGGGCCCATACCATGAAGCGACTTCGGTGTGCGAGGCGCGATAATTTTGCGGTGGCGGCGCGTAGTAGCTCGCGGCGGGCGCCGACGCGGGCGTAAAATTTTGCGAAGAACATCCGGCGAGCATGAATGCGAGAGCGCAAACCAGGAATGCCAGTATGGGCCGAACTGAACGCGGTGCGAAATGAATCAAGCGGTGGTCCACAGGGACACCAAGTATTTCAACCCTAGCGCCGAATCAAGCGTGCGGCAAAGAATCCGTCGAGTCCGCCGACGTCGGGGCGCGTCTTTATAAATCCACGAGCGTCGATAACACCTCTAAACTCGTCTCGACCCGCTACGGCGCGATCGATTTCGAAATCGTCGTGGCGCGCGAGAAATCCATCGACCACGCATTCACCCTCGTCGGGCGCGATACTGCAAACCGAGTACACGATCGCACCTCCCGAACGCACCAGCGTCGCCGCGTGCTCGAGCATTCGTGATTGGATCGCCGCCATGCGCGCGGGGTCGGTCGGCTTCATCCGCCACTTGATCTCGGGATGCTCCCGCAAGGTGCCGAGTCCGGTGCACGGCGCGTCGAGGAGCACGTAATCGACACTCAACGGCGCAAGCGGCGCTGCAGCGGTCAGGTCGGCGCAAACGAATTCGATATTGCGATGGCGCAATCGTCGCGCGAGGTCGCGCGCGTTTTTCAGTCCGTTGAAATTGAGGTCCATCGCGATCACTCGACCGTGCTCGCCAATCATCTCCGCCAGATGCGTCGCTTTGCCGCCCGGCGCCGCCGCACAATCGACGACCGTCGCGCCCGCGCGCGGCGCGAGCATTCGCGCGACAATCTGCGACGTCTCCGATTGCGCGTGGAACAGGCCGTCGCGATACGCGCGCGACTCGAAGCGCGGCGCGCTC
The DNA here is from genome assembly GCF_036522015.1 of Binatus sp. (SeqCode). Taxonomy (GTDB): domain Bacteria; phylum Desulfobacterota; class Binatia; order Binatales; family Binataceae; genus Binatus. The sequence goes on along the minus strand of NZ_DATDGQ010000034.1, from coordinate 8,554 downwards.
TTCAGCACAATCGTTTCGGGCGCGCGACCGTCCGCGCCAATCTCGAAACCGTCGGCGCTGAGCTTCTCGATTATTTCCGCACGAGCACCGCGCGCAAGATTCAGCCTGAGGACATTGGGCGCAGCGTTGTTGTTCGCCGTCATCAGGCGCTCGGCGTTCGCGAGGCCGAACCAATCGACGAACCGCTCGACCAACCAGCGCGGATGCGAATAGGCAATCGCAAGAAAACTTTTTTCATTGCGCTCGCGCGGCGGCATCGGCGCCGTCTCGCGCGTCGCGCGGCGCATCACGGCGTTGACAAATCCGGCTGCTCTGCGGGCCTGAACATTTCGTTTGGCAATACTCACGGCGGTATCAACCACAGCGTGCTGGGGAATTCGATCGAGGAAGCGGAGCTGAAACAGCCCCATCCGCAAAATCTCGAGCGCAACCGGCTGAATCGCGATAAGCTCGCGCCGGGTCAGCTGCTTTAGCTCGTAGTCGAGGCGTCCTTGCCACGCGATCGTTCCAAGCACCAGCCGCGTGATGAGCCGCCGATCAGCCGGCGCAAAGTCCGGCAAGTGGGCGCCAAGCAAAACGTCGGCGTATGCGGATTCCCTATCGACGCGGAACAAAATGTCGGCCGCCGCGATCCTGGAGGCGAGTCCCTGATCTCCCGCTCTGACAACATGTTCGCTCATCAGTCGAATCGCGCTCCGGCGTCCACCCGTTTGCCGCGAAGGAAATCAACTGCCGGCATTCTCTTTCGCCCCGCCGCCTGTACTTCGATCAATCTGAGTCGTCCGGTTCCGCATTGGACCACCGAGGCCGGCTTCACGCTGACGATCGTGCCGGGAGAACTGTTGGAGCCGTCTTCGACTGCTGCGCGCCAAATTAGAACGTCGTCGCCGCCCAACCGCGTGCGCGCAATCGGCCACGGATCGTAAGCGCGCGTCATGCGCTCGATCTGCGTGGCGCTGGCAGTCCAGTCGATTACCGCGTCCTTTTTTTCAACCTGCGAGGTGTAGGTCGCCAGCGTCTCGTCCTGCGGCGTTTCGATCAGTGCGCCGCGTGCGGCGAGATCGATCGCGTCGAGAATCGCAACCGCACCAAGCTCTGCGAGTTTTTCTTTCAACGTTGCTTGCGTGTCTGTCGGCTCGATCGGAATCTTGCGCTGGAAATACATCGGACCGGCGTCCATCTCCTCGACGATTCGCATGATGGTGACGCCGGTCTCGGCGTCACCCACCAGGATTGCGCCCTCGACCGGCGCGGCGCCACGATGTCGCGGCAGCAGCGACGCATGCACATTCATCGGCGCGATGCGTGGAACGTCGAGAATCGAATTCGGAAGAATTCGTCCGTACGCCGCCACGACCAGAAGATCGGGCTCGAACGATTTCAGCTCGTTCAGGAATTCCGGCGTCCGAATCTTCGACGGCTTCAGCGTCGGAATCCTATGACTCGCCGCCACCGCACCGACTTCGCTCGGCCCCGTGCCGAGTCCGCGCCCGCGCGGCTGATCGGGACGCGTGACGGCCCCAACGACTCTGAAGTTGGCTCCTGAAGCCCTCACTAGCCGCTCGAGGATGTGGGCAGCCAGGGCGGGAGTGCCCATGAAAACAATCTTTAGTGGCTCGGCGATTTTAGATCCGCACCGAGGAGGGACGCACGCTGTCGGCCTTGCCCTCCTTGATTAGCTTTTTCAGTTTGCGCTTGTAGAGTTCGCGCTTGATTCGGCTGATGCGGTCGATAAACAGCTTGCCATCCAGGTGATCGATCTCGTGTTGCAGCGCGACCGCGAGCAGCTCGTCGGCTTCGATCTCGATCTCTTTCTCGTCGGGCGTCCACGCGCGCACCAGCACGTGCGCCGCGCGTTCAACGTCGGCCGTGTAATCGATCACCGAGAGGCATCCCTCTTCCCAAACGATCTTGCCCTCGGCCTCGACTACCTTGGGGTTGATCAGCTTCAGCAGACGCTTGCCGGGATTTTCGTGATCGGTGTCGAGCACAATTATCCGTTTCGATTCTCCGACCTGCGGCGCGGCGAGACCAACGCCGGGCGCGGCGTACATCGTCTGCACCATGCTGTCGATCAGTCCTTCGACGTTGCCGTTGATATTCTTGACCGGAGCGGCCGGCTCCTTCAGCGAATCGTCGGGGAATTTGCGAATTTTCAGGAGCGCCATCTGTGTTTACGAATCTATCAAAGGCTGGCTGGCGCGGCGAGTCCGAGCGGCGCAAGAAACGATTCGACTGCGCGGATACATTCGGCGGGACGCTCGATTTGTAGAAAATGCGTTGTGCCGGGGATGGCTTCGTACGGCAACCGGAGTTCTTCGGCCATCGCGCGGCCGATCAGCGCCGGCGGCATCACTTCGTCGAGCGTAGGATCGCCGCACACGAGTTTCACCGGCACCGGGCAATGCGCCATCTGCGGCCACAGGTCGGGATTCGCGCCGCTGGAAAAAACCTGCGCTTCGTATTCCCGCGGACACGCGAGAATCCATTCGCCGCTCGCGCGATCGTGTCGCAGCGTCGCGCGCGCCATCAGCTCGTACGCGTCGGGCACCCATCGTTTGAAGCGCCGGCTGAACTGCTTCGCGAGTTCCATCGGATCCTGGTAGCGCTCCGGACGCCGCGCCGCGCGCGAGGCGAGCGACTCCTTGTCGGATTGCTGAGTGTATTGGATCGGATGGCCTTCGCGCGGATAAACCGGCGGATCGAACAACACCAGCGCGTCGAAGCGACGACCGTACTTGTGCGCATGCATCGCAGCCGTGACTCCCGACAACGAATGAAACAGCCCGGCGGCCGGCTTCGCGCCAAGCTCGCGATTGATCGCGTGCCAGACCACGTCCAGGTCGGCAACAAAGTTCTGCCACGTATGCCCTTCGGCCGTGTGCAGCGGATTGTGCCCGTGATTGCGGAAATCGAAGACGATCACCTCGTAGCGCTCACGCAGCGGACCCCAGAACGGAAAGTAGCCGTCGATCGCGAGCCCGTTGCCGTGACTCAGCACGAGGCGCGGCGCTCCCGGGGTACCGTGCTGACGAATGTGGATGGTCGCGCCGTCGTGCATCTTCACGTCGAAGGCGTGACGCGCGCGCGGCACATGATGCACCGGGTGATGTTCGTTGGTCTCGTTCATTTTGTTCACTGCTCACAGCATCCTTACCGGATCGATGTCGATCGCAAGGTATATGTCGTCGCGTTCCGCCGACGGGCCGACTTCCGCGCGCATCGTCGCAATCGCCGCACGCATCGGTTTCAGCTCGCGCGACTTTAGCATCACCTGCCACCGGTAGCGCTGCTTGATTCGTTCGATTGGCGCAGGCGCGGGACCGAGTACGCGGATTCCCTCCGGCGTCGAGTGCTTCGCCAGAGATTTCGCGACCGCCTCGGCCATGCGCCGGACGAGTTGCGGCTCGGCGCCTTCGATTCGCAACATCGCGAGGCGCGCAAACGGCGGATACATAAGGTCGCGGCGCAATTCCAGTTCGCGCCGCATGAAGCGCGCGTAGTCCTTATCCTTGGCGGCGCGGATGCCGTAGTGATTGGGCGCGAAGGTCTGGATGATCACGCGGCCCGGGCGCTCGCCGCGTCCGGCGCGTCCCGCGATCTGCGTCAGCAACTGAAACGTGCGCTCGGCGGACCGAAAGTCGGGCATGTTCAGAGCCATGTCGGCGTTCACCACTGCGGCCAGCGTGACGCCGGGAAAATCGAAACCCTTGGTGATCATCTGGGTGCCGACCAGGACATCGATCTCGCCGGCGCGAAGCTCGGCCAGCATCCGCGCGCGCGCGCCGCGCACGCTGCTCGTGTCGGAGTCCATTCTTTCGATGCGCGCCGCCGGCATCAGCTCGGCCAGCGTCTGCGTGAGCCGCTCGGTGCCGAAGCCCTGCCCCTTGAGCCCGTAGCCTTTGCATTCGGGGCAGGTATCGGGCGCGGCAGTATGATTACCGCAGTAGTGGCATCGGAGAGAACGGTCGCGCATGTGAAAAGTCATGCTGACACTGCAGTTCGGGCACGCGATCACGTTGCCGCAGATGTGGCATTGCAGAAAATTGTGAAAGCCGCGGCGGTTGAGGAACACCATGCTCTGGCCGCGCGACGCGAGATTTTCGCGGAGCGCCGCGGCCAGCGTCGTCGAGAGCGGCACCGCGTCCGGAACTTCCGCCGCTTGCGATTTCGATTCTGCCGGTCCTGCGCCGTTTGTATCCCTGGCCGCCGCAAGCTTGCGCGCGTCGGAGATTTCGCGCCGCATGTCGACGATTTCGACGGACGCCATCGCGCGATCGTTGATCCGCCGCAACAGCCGCAGCAATCGGTAGCGTCCGCGGCGCGCATTCGCGTACGACTCGCTCGAGGGCGTCGCCGAACCGAGCACGACCGGGCATTTCGAGAAACCCGCGAGCGCAACCGCGAGGTCGCGCGCGTGATAGTAGATCCCTTCCTCGCTTTTGTACGACGCGTCGTGCTCCTCATCGACGACGATCAACCCGGCGTCATGCATCGGCGCGAAGATCACCGAGCGCGGACCGATCATCACGCGCGCCTGCCCGCCGAGCGCAGCCATCCAGCTCGCCCATCGCTCTGACACGCTCTGCGCGCTGTGCGCGATGCCGACCAGCGAGCCGAAGCGCGCGCGGAACGAGCGCACGATTTCGTCGGCGAGCGCTATTTCGGGCACCATGATCAGAACGTTGCGCCCGGCCGCGAGCGCGCGCGCGGCCAGCTTCAGATAAATCTCGGTCTTGCCGCTGGCGGTAACGCCCCACAGCAGAAATGCTTCGTAGCGGCGATGTTCGATTGCCGGTGAGATCGCATCGAGCGCGACTTGCTGCTCATCGGTGAGATCGAACTCCGATTCAACGCCTTCATAGGTTGAAGCGGGAGCGGCATCGAGCGCGACCAGACCGCGACGCGCCAGGCTTTTCAACGTTGCGTTTGCGCCCGTTATTCTCCTAGTCAAATCTTTGACTAGCACACCGGTTTCGCCGGCGCTGACTATCGAATTCAGCACTTCGCGTTGTTTCGGCCCGCGAACGTTCTCGATGCTTGCGCCGGTGACGAGGCGCGCGAGCAAGTCTGCTGTGTCGCGATGCCTTCCGGTGGTGTTGGCGCGGGTCTCGATGATGCCGTCGGCGGTGAAGCGCGCGAGCGCGGCGCGCACTTCGCTGGGGGGTCCGACTTTCTCGAGCTGGCGCGTGGTTTGTGGGCGCTTCGCGATCGATTCGAGGAGCGCGCGCTCGACGCGGGTGAATGCCGCGCGGGCGAGCGCGTCCGGCGGCGTCGCGAGACTGTACGCCATCCGCGATTCGACCCGCGCGACCGCGGGAATCACGCTGCGGTAAGCGTCGGCAATCGAGACCATGTAGTAAGACGCGAGAAATTCCATCAGTTGCAGATGCGGGCGATCGAACAGCGGCCGCGGCTCGAGCACTTCGAGGATGGGCTTCAGCTCGCCGGTCGAAAGTCGTTCGCCGATCTCGGTCACGACGCCCGTGACCTTGCGCGAGCGCAGCGGCGCGAGAACGCGATGGCCAGGCTGGATGAGTCCGTTGAGAGCAGGTGGAATCGAATACGTCAGCGTTTCGAATCCGCGCGTCGCCCCGACGATCACAATGTTGGCCTGCATCTCGACTGTCTCTGCTGCCAAGCAACTTACACCGCGCGCGAGCGATGCGGCGAGTCGCCGTGCCATTTTGCCCGATCCGCGTACCGCTTTCGCGGGCGCGTCCAATCCGGTTAAATCTGGTTATGACGCTTCGATTTCTGACTGCCGGTGAATCGCACGGACCCGAGCTGGTCGCGACGGTCGAAGGCGTGCCCGCCGGATTCGACATCGACGTGGCCGCGATCAACGCCGACCTCGCACGCCGCCAGAAGGGTTACGGGCGCGGCGGGCGGATGTTGATCGAGAAGGACGAAGTGAGGCCGGTCTCGGGCATCCGCTTCGGCAAATCGCTCGGCAGTCCGATCACCTTCATCATCGAAAATCGCGATTTCAAGAACTGGGTCAAGAAGATGTCGGCCGATCCGGGCGACCGGGGAGCGGCGGAAGTCGTCACGCGCGCGCGGCCCGGGCACGCCGACCTTGCCGGAGTGCTCAAATACAATCTCGAAGATATTCGCGACGTGCTCGAACGGGCGTCGGCGCGCGAGACCACTGCGCGGGTGGCGATCGGCGGGCTGGCGAAGCAGATTCTCACGCCGTTCGGAATCGACGTGCTGGGCTACGTCGCGAGTATCGGCGCGACCGAGGCGAAGACGCATCCTGAGTTAAGCATCGCGGAGCTGCGGCGGATTACCGAAGCGTCGCAAGTGCGCGTCGCGGATCCCGAAGCTGAAAGCAAAATAATCGCCGAGATCGACGCGTGCAAAAAGACCGGCGACACCCTCGGCGGCATCGTCGAGGTCGTCGCTACCGGGTTGCCGGTCGGGCTCGGCAGTCACGTGCAATGGGATCGCAAGCTCGACGGACGGCTTGCGTTCGCGCTGCTGAGCCTGCAGGCGGCCAAGGGCGTCGAGCTCGGCCTGGGATTCACGGCGGGACGGATTCGCGGATCCGAGCTGCACGACGAAATCGGCTACGACGCCGCGGGCCATCGCTTCACACGGCACTCCAACAATTCCGGGGGCACCGAGGGCGGGATGAGCACGGGCGAGCCGCTGCGGGTGCGAGTGGCGTTCAAACCGCTGTCGACGTTGATGCGTCCGCTGCGATCGGTCGATATCAAAACCAAGGCGGAAGCGGTGGGCGCGATCGAGCGGTCCGACGTCTGCGCGATTCCGGCCGCCGCGGTTATCGCGGAATCGGTGGTGGCGTTTGAGCTGGCGGCGGCATTCCTGGAAAAGTTCGGCGGCGATTCACTGACCGAGATTACACGCAATTTCAAAGGCTTCCTGGAACAGGTCCGCAACTACTGAAACCGCGGCGTGCTCCGAGGGTAGTATCCTAGTTAGCGGGAGTTGCGTAAGTAAGTATCTGCTTGACGGCAGTACGTCGAATTTCGCGTTCGATCAGCTTGGCGCTGATTCCGCATCGCGTCGAGGACATGAGATAGATCGCATTGAGCCAGAGCTTGAGCGACGAAGCGGAGTTTCTCGAAGATCTCGCAAATCTATCACCGCAAAAACCCGCGCCGAAGACGATCGGCTGAGAGAACTCTTGCGCCACGCCGATATCGCCAAGCTGAAAAAGTTGATGGCTCCCTTGATCGAACGACACGAGGCGATAGAGGAACAAACTAAAAAGCCTCGCCCTAAGCGCGCTTAGCCGTTAGCGATAAGCTCGGCGGTAACGATCAGTCTGCTTTGATACGAAAGAAAAATCGTACCAGTTGAAGCCGGATCGCTCGCGATCAGGAACTTGTATAAGTCCATCCCAGGTTGCGGAGCAGAAAACACCCGTTGCGTCACCGATGATAGGCTAGCTCTTGTTGTCGAGGTGACGTGTGCGGCAAAATTTCGCATGGTTTTAAGGTCGCTAAGTTGCAAGAAACTTCCGCTGATAGGGCTGTAGTAAGGGTAGCCAGTACGGAAGTACATTTGGCAAACCGTTCGGACCAAATTAACGTCCAGATAATCGAAATACCTTCGACCAGCCAAAATCATCTCTCGCGCCTTGGCCCGACTTGTAGGCGCAACGTATCGGACCGGTTTCTTTCCGCGAAGAGTCTTGCTACCAACCATGAATTCGGAAAGCGAATTCCCGAGGAAATTCTCCCAAGCGATTGACATGTTCAGGAAAGAAGCAACGACGACTTGTTTTTGATCAATCAGCGGCAAAATAGATTTGCCCCGAGCATCCTTTTGCTGGACGTGCAGAATCAAAGTACCGCATTGCGCAACATCGGCTTTGAAGTCGCCGAGTACTTTGGCAAGCGACACGATTTGATCCTATCGAACTAGACCAAGTAGGAATCTTGTTCTTCGCTCTCTGACTATTTGGTCAGTCGTCGCACGTCTGCAATCAGTTAAGAACCGGCGCTCCAATTCCGTAAGCGAGTTTAAGTTTTCGGGCGAAACCTTAAATAGCTCGCGGACCCGCTCTAGACCTGCTCGCGTCTCTTCAACCACTGATTTCGCCAGCGATTTTCTCGGAGCATTGAGTTTGGGCACGCGGAACAAGCAATGCGCGACAGTCGTAAATAGCGAGTAGAACAAAATCGGTCGTTTGAATTCAGTCTGAGTTAATCCATTCGGAAAAATCTCGTCGATCTTGGCGATAATTCGGTCGAAGCGCGCCTTCAGCAAAACGGGACTTCCAGCGAACGCTTTTTCATACTCGTCATAGAATTTCTTGATCTGCTTTTTAGACCTTATTCCCTCGCGCATGGCGATCAGCAAATCAGCGACCAAGGCGACTTCCTTCATTCGCAGAATCTGTTTTGCAGTAAGTACACGTTGCTTCACCAAATAGCTGCTGTACTTGAAGCCGATGTCGTCAGCTAGAATCTTGAAGGGACCAAAATGATTGGCATTCAACTTTTCCTGCTCGTTGAGATTTACCGCATACGAATTTAAGCGAGAGAAAATGTCTAAGACATCTTCGTCAGACATATTTGGC
>NZ_DATDGQ010000033.1:0-3041 GCF_036522015.1 Binatus sp. (SeqCode) | reverse complement strand
ACCCGCGTCGAACCGCGCGAATTCGAAATGGCCGTTCGCGTCGGTGTGTGTTGCGTGAGGGCTCAGGCCGTCAGAGGTCTGAATCGTCACGCTGGCGTCCACGACGGGTTTGCCGTGAGCATCCACCACCGTTCCTTGCAGAGTTCCCAGCCCCCGCGCAAATTGGGCGTTCGCGGCGACGGCGAATGCGAACACCGTCGCGATCACAAGAGTAAGGACAGTTCGTTTCATTCTGCACCCCGGGAGACTGCTGAACCAATTTTACGCGCCGCTGCTCGCGCGCCCCGCGCGAATGCCGCAAAATGTTCTCGAAAAGGAACTCCTGTTCGCGCGGACAGGCGAATATTGCACGAGCATTCTAGAAACAGCGCGTCGTTCTACTGCGATTGTTTGAGCCCCACTGCGCGCGAGTCAGCAGTGCGCCGAGAAAATTTTCGGGGTCGGGAAAGTCGGCCTCCCATCCTTGCATGTACGACTGCGCCGTCTGCGGCTGGCGGATCGCTTCGAGGAACGGGCCCCACGCGACCGGCTTCAATCTGGCGTGGATACCAAGTGGCGCGAGATCCTGCTGTATCGATTGCGCGAGCATCAGGGCGGTCTGATCGGCGCGCATCCAGATTTCAAAATCGAAGCCGTGCGCGAGATGCGCTTCTTCGAGCAATGCGCGCGCCTTCGCCGGATCGTAGTCGTAACCCTTAAGATCGGGGTCGTAGCCGGGCAGGTTCGGCGGCATGACACCGCGCGCGACGACGCCGCGTCCGTTCAATATTGCGATCAACTTGTGGCGGTCAATCGCATAACTGAGCGCGCGGCGCACCCGAACGTCGGTAAACGGCCACATCTGGCAATTCATGCCGAGGTAGCGGGTCGTAACCGTCGTTTTGGCCAAGGTTAAATTTCGCAGCGCCGGCGTTTTCATGACGTAAGGAAATTCGGCGGGCGGAATATCGACCACCGCGTCGATTTGGCCCGCATCGAAGCGCAGCCATTGCAGCTCCTGGTTGACGCCGACCGACTCGACGATCGCGTCGAGATGGGGCAATGGTTTCGCGAAGTAGTAAGGATTCTTCACGAGTACCAGGCGCTGCCCGCTGATCCAGTCGCGCAGCACGAAAGCGCCGCTGCCGACAACGTGGCGCGAAAAGTCGTCGCCCCATTTCTCAGCGACGTCGCGCGGGATAGCCGACGCAAACGGCATCGCGAGCTTGTGCGCGAAAATCGGGTCGGGCGCGCTCAAATGGAAAATGATCGTCGTGTTGTCTGGCGTCTCGATTCCGCTTACGTGCGCAGAGCGATGCGCAGCGAAGTCGGCCGCGCCCTTGATACCACGGTAATACTCCATGCCTTTAGAGCGCGTGGCGGGATTCAGCACGCGCTCGATTCCATAGCGGAAGTCGTCGCTGGTTACGCTTCGGCCATCGGAAAAACGGGCGTCGGCGCGCATGTGAAATGTGAAAGTCGTCGCGTCGGGCGAGCTTTCCCAAGCGGTTGCGATATCGGGTTCGAGCTCGATGTTGCCATCGCCGTAGCGCACGAGCGTGTCGAAAATAGCCTGCTCGAAAGTCCAGGAGACCGTGTCGTAGCCAGCGGCCGGATCGAGCGTCGGGACATCGTCGGCATCCGCGAGCCGCAGCACCATCGCGTGCGGCGGTAAATTCAGCGGCGGAGGGCCTCCGCCGCATCCCGCGGCTAACGCAATCGCGAGGGCAGCCCCGATGAACATTCGACGCTTCATTGCGAACGCCTGCGCAGAAATCCGTAGCCGAGAAGATTGAAGCTTAGCACCGCCCAGAAGATCGCGAGACCGGGAAAAGTCGCCAACCATGGCGCGGTGCGAAAGTAAATCGTGGCCTCCTCGATCATTCGGCCCCAACTCGGCGTTGGCGGCGGCACTCCTAGGCCGAGGAAGCTAAGGGCCGCATCAAGCAGCAACGTGTCGGAAGTTCGTAGCGCAGCCATCACGACGATGATCGGCAAGACATTGGGCAGGATGTGCAGGGTGATCAATCGGCGTGATGGCGCGCCCAATGCTTCGGCTCCGACCACGAAATCGCGCTTCGACATCGTAAGAGTTTCAGCCCGCACCACGCGCGCGATTGAGGTCCATGAGACGAGGCCGATGACGATAAAGATCGTGCGCAGGCTCGGGCCCAACACCGCCACCAGAGCCATCGCGAGCAGCAGCGGCGGCAGGGACAGCATCAGATCAGTGAACCGCATCAGAATGAAATCGACAGCGCCGCCGAAGAATCCTGAACACAGACCGATTGCGATGCCGATGGTCATCGTGACGGCCATCGCGGCGACGCCGACGGTGAGCGAAATTCGCGCGCCGAAGATGATGCGTGAGAGCACGTCGCGGCCCAGTTCGTCGGTGCCCATCGGAAATGCGCGTGACGGCGCGCCCGGATCGCCGAAGGTCGGCGCGACGACTATCGTGGGATCGTGCGGTGCGAGCATCGGCGCAAAGAGCGCGACGATTACGAGCACGGTGACCATCGCGGCGCCGACGGTTTCGAGCGTAACGAAGCGGCGCAGGTTCATCCGGTCTCCGCCAGCCGAATGCGCGGATCGAGCCACGCGTAAAGCAGGTCCACGAGCAGGTTGACGACGACGATCAGGAAAGCGGAAAAAAGCACGGTGCCCATGATCACTGGAATGTCGAGATTGAAGATCGCGTCAGCTGCGAGACGGCCGATCCCCGGCCAATTGAAGACCGTCTCAGTCAGGACGACGCCCGAAAGCAGGCCCGCGAGATCGAGTCCGGCAAGAGTGACGAGCGGCAGCAGGGCATTTGCCATCGCATGCTTGAGCATCACCCGGGCACGAGAGAGTCCCTTGCCGCGCGCCGTGCGCACGTAGTCCTGATCGAATGCGTCGCACAGGCTGGTGTGAAGAACGCGCGAATAGTAGCCGGCCGAGCCGAGTGCCAGCGTCAGCGTTGGCAGGATCAGACTCGTGGGACCGCTGTAACCGCCGAGCGGAAACGAGCGAATGGTGGCGGCGACCCCGATCAGCAGCATCGTGCCCAGCCAGAACAC
>NZ_DATDGQ010000032.1:0-2189 GCF_036522015.1 Binatus sp. (SeqCode) | reverse complement strand
GGGTCGTGCTGCCAGGTCGGCTTGGTCTCGCCGGTGGCGCAGCCGCCGCCGGCGTCGGGCCAGATCGACTCAGTGTAGGTCGAGCCGCTCTTGGCGAGTTGCGGTACAGGGGCTGCTCGAGCTGGCGGGAATCGCGTACGTGGGAGCGGGGGTGCTCGGCTCGGCGCTTGGGATGGACAAGGACGCGCAAAAGCGGTTGCTGCGCGATGCCGGCGTGGCAGTCGTGAAATATTTCGCGATCGAGCGCGCCGACTATCACGAGACTCCGCGGCTTGGGGCAAAGCTCGCGCGCAAACTTGGGTTTCCAGTATTCGTAAAACCGAATGCGTTGGGATCGTCGATTGGAATCAGCAAGGTGAAGCGCGCGGCCGAGCTAAACGCCGCGCTCGATGACGCTTTCCAGTACGATCGCAAGGCGCTGATCGAGGCCTCGTGCGAGGGCCGCGAGTTCGAGTGCGCGGTGCTCGGCAACGATCGTCCGGAGGCGTCGATTCCCGGCGAAGTCCTGGTCAAGGGCGCGCATGAGTTTTACGACTACGAATCGAAGTACGTCGATCCGGAAGGATCCGCGACGAAAATTCCGGCAGACTTGCCGGCCGCCAAGGCGAAGAAGTTGCGCGCGATGGCGGTGGCGGCGTTCAAGGCTTTGTCGCTGCGGGGAATGGCGCGGGTCGATTTTCTGGCGAGCCGCGACTTGCGCGAAATTTACGTGAACGAGGTGAACACTATCCCCGGCTTCACGTCGATCAGCATGTATCCGAAGCTGTGGGAGGCGTCGGGAGTGCCGCTGTCGAAGCTAATCGATCGGTTGATCGAGCTGGCGCTCGAGGAGCATCGCGAGCGCAACTCTTTGAAGATCACCTATCAGCCGAAGCCTACAGAGAAGCCCGGTAAATGAGCCGATGAATCGGATGCTGATTGCAACTACGAATCGAGCGAAACTTGCCGAGTATCGGTTGATCTTGCGCGATGTCGGAATAGATCTCGAACTCGAGTCGCTCGCCGACCTCGGAATCTCCGAGAGTCCGGAGGAGACTGGCGGGACCTTCACTGAGAATGCGCTGATCAAAGCGAGGTTCTATTTCGAGCGCGCGCGAATTGCGACGCTGGCTGACGACGGCGGTCTCGAGATAGACGCGCTCGGCGGGGACCCGGGAGTCAGATCGCATCGATGGCTCGGTTCGGGTGGCGAAGATTCGGACGACGCGCTGGTCGCGGAAGTGATTCGCCGGATGACGGGCGTCGAGGCGTCGCGCCGGACCGCGCGGATTCGCGCGACGCTGGCGTTGATCCACGAAGAAGGCGGCGTGCTGCGCGAGAAGATTGCGGACGGTGCAATCGAGGGCGTGATTGCCGCCCGCGCGTATTCTGAAATTCGGGCCGGGTTTCCGTATCGCGCGGTGCTGGTTATTCCCGGGCGCAACTGTTATCTGGGCGAACTCGGCGACGAGGAGGAGGCGCAAATCAGCCAGCGCCGGATTGCGGTACTTGAGTTGCGGGACGAGCTGGAGCGGATAGCCGCAGCCCGCGCCGCAGGTTAAGATTGCCACGCAAAAGGTGAACGGCAAGCGCAAGGGCAAAGTCGTCGTGCTGCATCTGGCAGCGCGGTACCCGTTTGCCGGGGTGATCTGGCAACTGCTTCATCATCTGCTGGGGTTCAGACAGCTCGGCCTTGACGTTTATTACATCGAGGATCATCGCGCTTACGTGTACGATCCGACGATCGAGAGCAGCACCCCCGATCCATCGCGCAACCTGAAGGTCCTGGGCAGCGTGATGGAGCGCTACGGCTTCGGCGAACGGTGGGCATTTTTCGATTCGGTGAAAGATGAGTATGTCGGGATGCCGCGCGAACGATGCATCGAGTTGCTGCGCGAGGCCGACGCGGTCATCAATCTTTGCGGCGCGACCGAGCCGCGCCAGGAGCATGAGCGCACCCGCTGCCTGGTGTACCTCGAGACCGACCCGGGAGTGCTGCAGCTCGAGCTCGCGCGCAAAATTCCGACCAGCGTCGCGTTTGCCAGGTCGCACAAATTGTTTTTCACGTACTGCTACAATATCGGCGCGCCCGATTGCCTGCTGCCGACGGCAGGCCTGGATTGGCATCCGACGCGTCCGCCGGTGAATCTCGACGAGTGGCATCCGGGGGTCGGCGTCGCGGAGCCGAGGGCGTTCACGACTGTCGGTAC
>NZ_DATDGQ010000031.1:0-7110 GCF_036522015.1 Binatus sp. (SeqCode) | reverse complement strand
GCGATGTCGTCGTACATCCGCTTGGAGCATTTCACCTCGCCGATAATCGTCGCGCCGGGACGCTCGCGCAGAATCGCGCGCGAGAACGCCACCATCAGCTCGTCGCCCCACACGATCTTCCCGTTCTCGTCCACCGCACCGACGCGGTCGGCGTCGCCGTCGTATGCGATCCCGATCGCCGCGCGATTTTTTTTCACCGCCGCGACGAGGTCGCGCATGTTCTCTTCGACCGTCGGGTCGGGATGATGATTCGGGAAGCGCCCGTCCATCTCGGTGTAGAGCTCGATCGTTTCGAGCCCGAGACGCTTCATCAGCGGCGCCGCAATCACGCCGCCGCATCCGTTGCCGCCGTCCACGACCACCTTGAGTCCCGGCTTGAGCTTGAACTGCGACATGATGAAATCGTTGTAGTCGGGAATCACAGGACGCTCAGTGAGCGAGCCGTTGGCGCCGGTCGTGACAAAATCGCGCCGCTCGACTATTTCGCGCAGCCGCTGAATCTCGGCGCCGTGAATCGTCGTCGGCCCCACGCCGAGCTTGAAGCCGTTGTACTCGGCCGCGTTGTGGCTGCCGGTGATCATCGCGCCGCCATCCATCTTCCAGCTCAGCACCGAAAAATAAAGCAGCGGCGTCGGCACCACGCCGACATCAACCACGTCGATACCGGCGCCGAGCAGCCCCTCAGCCAGCCGGTCGCGCAAACGGTCCGACGACAGCCGGCAATCGCGGCCGAGCGTAATCGTCTTTTTACCGGCGCGATGCAACAGGGTGGCGTAGCCGCGCCCGAGATCGACCACAAACGCGTCGTCGAAATCGTTGGCGACGATGCCGCGGATGTCGTACTCGCGGAACACTTGCGAATTCATTATCGTCAGTCTGTGCGAGCGATTGCGTCAGTGCAAGGTTACCAATGACCGCGGCGGCTGCGTCGGGCGGAGAGGAAGCACGCGTGGCGATAGTAACGGGCGCGGGCCGCGGCATCGGACGCGCGGTCGCACTCGAGCTCGCTCGCGCCGGCTACTCGCTATGCCTCGCCGCTCGCTCACGCGACGAACTCGAGGAGACTCGCTCCCAGAGCGGACTGCCGCCGGAACGCGGGTTGATTGTTCTGGTTGACCTGGCCAGCGAAGACGCGCCCGACCTGCTATTCGACGCCGCGCTGGACTGCTACGGGCGTATCGACGTGCTCGTCAACAACGCCGGATGGGCCCCACCGCGAACGCCGCTGCTCAAGACGCGCCTCGTCGACGTGGACCGGATGATCGCGGTGAACTTGCGCGCACCGATCGCGCTCACGCGCCTGGCCGCCGCCGCGATGACCGCGCGAGGGAGTGGCACGATCGTCAACGTCGCGTCGTCGGCGGCGATCAAAGCACCCGCCGGCGAGGTGGTATACGCGGCGACCAAAGCCGCACTGATCGCATTCACGCGCGCGTCGTTCCACGAGATGCGCCAGAGCGGCCTCAAGCTCTCGGTGATCGTTCCGGGACTCGTCGATACTGCGCTGATCCCGAATAACAAGCGCCTCGAACGTGCCGCGATGCTTTCAACGGCGGACGTCGCGCAAGCCGTGATGCAGATCGTAAACTCTCCGACCGGCGCATGCCCGGTCGAGGTGACACTCGAGCCGCAACTCGATCCGGAGCGGCCGCACTGAGCAAAACTCGATTTAACGTGAAACCCGCGGCGGGTGTCACACTTCCTTCGGCAGGGGTAACCCCTGCAGCTAAGTATCAAGATAAGAAAGGATGCGGGACTTCGTCCCTGTTAGAACTTGGTTAAGGGGAAAAGTCATTTCTTGCGTCCGGTCCCCCTTCCCGCTCGGGAAGGGGTTAGGGGTTAGGTTCCATGCCGCGCTCGTTCACGGCGCGATTCGCGCTCGTACTAGTCGCGGGAATCGTCGCCGCGATTATTTTCGCACCGCTCGCAGCAGTCGCGGTGTCGGCTGCGGGATGGCACTACCCGTTTCCGCGAGTCTTCGATCGCACCGTGATGGTGTCGCTGCTGGTCGTGATGCTGTTTGCTGCGCGCAACCTGAACCTGGTTTCGCTGCTGAGCCGCGGCTTCAGTCATCCCGCGGCCCCAAGCATCGTGCGCGCGATTCGCGGTTTCGTCGTTGCGATGATCGCGATCGCGATTTTATTCGGACTCGCGCTGGGAGTTGGTGGCGGCGGACTCGGCAATCACGAAGCGGCCGTGGCGTTGATCCCGAAATTTTTTCTATCGGCGATAGCGATCGGATTCATCGAGGAAGCATTCTTCCGCGCGTTCCTGCTCGGCGGCATGAAAGCCGACTTCGGCAACCGCGTCGCGCTGATCGCGAGCGCCGCAATCTACGCCGTCGCGCATCTGGTGCGCTCTCCGGCGCGCTTCTACGTTACCGGCTACGAGCCCGCGGCAGGATTGATCACACTCGCGCACAGCATCGACCAGTTCACCGATCCGGCGATCGCGATTCCCACGCTGATTGGCCTGTTCCTGCTGGGCGTCGTGCTCGGCGAGGCGTATATCCTCACCGGCAGTGTGTATTTCTCGATCGGCCTGCATTGCGGCTTCGTGCTGGGCGCAAAGCTGTGGCCGAAAATTATTCTGAACCGCGCCGCAATCCCCTGGTGGATAGCAGGCGGTGGCGCAATTCCGCTGATAGGCGGCGCCGTCGCATGGGTGATCGCGATCGTTATTCTCGCGATGCTGCGACCAATCACTGGCGCGCAGCGACCCGCCTGACGGCTAACTTGCCGGAGCTCTCTCTCGGAACGCGATCACGGCTGTAAAGTCCACAGGAATTGCGAGTCCCTGCGTTTGACCAACCATTGATTGTCGCCAGCTTTTAACGGCGCGTCGATCGGAAATACTTTTAGGTCGAGACAAGCCGCAGTCGGCATGCCCACTTCTACCCACTGGCGAACCCGTTGCAGCAGACGTTCCTCGGCTTGCGTATTGCCATATGTGACCAGCCAATCGTCTTTCGCGACGACCAGCGAGTGTTTCTCCGCGTCCCATAGCCCGAAGTAGTGATGTTCTATGTCCTGTTCGTCGAGTTTTGCAGTCTTGAAGGCACGAAACGCGGGCTCGGTGATCCCCAGAAAGGAGCGGATGCCCAAGGTGGTCCACACGAATCCCGCTCTTCCTTTGCCGCCCCACCAGAAACGCCTTTTGCCGATCTCTTTGCCCTGCGGCTCGCTCCACCCGGGTATCGCCTTCTCCAAAACTGCTGGCTCCAGATTTTCAAATTCGTATCTGCCCCGAAGCTGGACGAACCCGCACGGCTGCGAGTGCATCGACTCGAAGTGATCGCCGTTTTTGCGCAGAAGGAACAAGTTATCTCCGCCGCCTTCGTTCTTGATTACCGCGAGCAACAATCCTTCGTCCCGGAGCTGCTCGTAGAAATAACGCGGCACATCGAATGCTCCGGCGGTAAAGATGGCGCGATCGTAGGGAGCTTCATCCGGGTAACCGTCCGCGCCGTCACCGGCGACGACGTGCACGTTCGAGATTCCCATCGACTCGATAGTTGCGCGGCGCTCTGGGCCAGCTCCGGAATGATCTCGAGACTCACGACATGTCCTTGTCCTCCCACCAGATGCCCCATGAGTGCGGCGTTCCATCCGCTGCCGGCTCCCAGTTCAAAGACCTTATCTCCCGGCTTAAGTTGCAGAAGGTCGAGCATTCGAAGCACGAACGCGGGCTGCGAGATGGTGGACGGGACGTGCTGGTGGTCGTCGCCAAACAGAATTATTGGCCGGTTCGCGTAGAGCGTAGCCAGGTGTTCGGCCAAATTATCTGGATTCACTACATGCCATTCCTTGGTGAACCATTCGCGATAGCGTTTGACAAAGCAGTGCCGGGGATTCGCGAGGTACGCCTGCACGGTCGCTTCGCTGATTGGCGTCTCTTGGTAGAGTTTCTGCGTCTGCTCCAGAAGTTGCTTCTGGTATTTCTCGATGTTGTCCATTGTGTTTGTCCTGCGACGCTAGTCCGGACTTTCCATTTTAGAATCGGATCAGCGCCGCAGTTTTTTGCCGGGCGATCCCGAGAGACTAGTCGTACAGGGACGGGGTGCCCCTCACTGGACTGGTCCGGTAGCGCCTATGGGTCCAGAGCCATTGTTCCGGGTGTTTTCGGACCATCTCTTCGATGGCTTTTTGGTAGCGGGCGGTGTTTACCAGCGCGTCGGCGTTGCGGTCGCCGGTTCGTTGCTGGGGGATTTCTTCGAAGATTTCGATTACGTGGCTGACGCCGTCTGGTTGGCGGACGATGAAGACCGGGACAACCGGCGCCCCCGCCATCATCGCGAGGCGATCGAAGCCGCTGGGGGTTGCGGCCAGCTCGCCGAAGAACGGAACCCAGATTGCTTCGGAGCGCTTCGCGTTCTGATCGAGCGGGATGCCAATAATCTCACCGCGCTTGAGCGAGCGCAGCATCTCCCGTGCCGCCGTATGCTTGCGAATTATCTGCACGCCTGCGCGCTCGCGGATGAACGACATCAGGTCGTCGCCCGCGAGGAAGCGTTGCGTGTGATGCACCAGGCCTATCTGGAAGCCGTGCAGCGCGTGACCCGCGGGCAGCATCTCGAAGCCGCCGAAGTGGGCGGTCAGGATAAGCGCGCCCTTACCAGGGTACCTCGGATGGAGTTCGTTCCAGACGTCGAGCCGATTGTAGGTCACGCGGCGCCCGAGCCGGCGGTAGAAAAAGCCGCCGAGGCGAACGTACTCGGCGCCGGTGCGGCCGAGGTTGATATACGACGCGCGCAGGATTCGATTTCGCTCCGCTTCGCTCTTTTCGGGAAAGGCAATCTCAAGATTGCGCATTCCGATTCGTCGATGACGAAGGTCGAAGCGATGGAAAATTAAACCGCACGCGATTCCCAACTTATGGAGAATGAAGTCGGGCAGGAGACTGAGCACGTGCAGCGCGGCCACCAGTATCCAGAAGATGAGCCGGTCCCTGGGACCGAGCTGAATGCGGGTGCTCTTCGGTTTTCCGCGCGAGAGCGGAAAGTCCGGCCTCTGCGGGTCGCCATTGATCGAGTCGGCTGGAGCTGCGCCGCGGCGCAGCACGTCGCCGGTCAAATCCTGTTTCGTTGATTCGCGGCGATCGAGCGTGGGATTTGCCGACGGAGACGCTTGCGTCATTTAGAGTACCGACCGTTCGCGCTTGGGACCCTTGGGAATCACGACCAGGCCCGATTCGGTGACGAAAAATCGCTGCCGGTCGCGCTCGAGGTCGTATCCTATCTCTTCGCCCTCTGGAACATAGACGTTCTTGTCGATAATCGCCCGCCTGATTTTCGCGTGCCGTCCGATGTCCGCGTAGTCCATTATGACCGAATCCTCGACCAGGCTGTACGAATGCACGACTACCGAGCGTCCGAGCACCGAGTTGCGAATCGCGCCGCCCGACACGATACATCCCTCGCCGATCACCGAATGCAGCGCCAGCCCACGCCGTCCGTTTTCGTCGAACACGAACTTCGCCGGAGGCTGATCGTAGTACGCAGTCCGCAGCGGCCAGTACGCATTGTATAGATTCAGATGCGGGCGCGCGTCACGCAGGTCCATGTTGGCCTCGTAGTAGGCGTCGAGCGTCCCGACGTCGCGCCAGTAACTGAGATTGACCTCGGAGTCGCCGCGGATCCGATTGGTCATGAAGTTGTAGGCGTACACCGGCACCCGGTCGATCAGTGCGGGAATCAGGTCGCGGCCGAAGTCGTGATTGCTCTTTTCGTTGATCGAATCCTCGATCAGCGCCTCGCGCAGCACTTCGGGACTGAACAGGTAGTTACCCATCGAGGCCAGCGAGCGTCCCGGCGCGCCGGGCATCTGCGGCGGATTGTCCGGCTTCTCGACGAAACCCGAAACGCGCAGCCCCGAATCAACCTGCACGATGCCGAACTGATTCGCCTCATCGACGTTCACCGGCAGCGTCGCGACGGTGACGGCCGCCTTGCGCTCCATGTGGAACTCGATCATCTGCTGGATGTCCATCCGGTAGATGTGGTCGGCGCCGAAGACCGCGACGAGGTCTGGCTTGGTGTCGTCGATCAGATTGAGATTCTGAAAAATCGCATCCGCCGTGCCCTGGTACCACAGCTCGCCCATCCGCATCTGGGCCGGCACCGGGATCACGAAGTGATCCGGCAGCATCCCTCCGAACTGCCATCCGTCCTTGAGATGCTCGATCAGCGATTGCGAGCGCCATTGCACCAGCACGTAGATCGCGTAGATGCCCGAATTGACGAGGTTGGAGAGGACGAAGTCGATGATGCGGTATTTGCCGCCGAACGGCACCGCGGGCTTGGCGCGGTCACGGGTGAGAGGATGCAGCCGCGTCCCCTGCCCACCGGCCATCACTAACGCCAACGTTCTCATTCGGGAAACCGGACTCGTATCGTCATTTCACAGCCAGCCTGGGGCAAAATCAGCCCGCCAAGTATAAGTGTCTTGCGGTAACATCGGAAGTCATTCTGAGGCTGCAGGTTTTTCCGTTCGCAAAATCTCTCGATAGTGTCAAATGCCGCAGGAATTTCCGGGTAGTCACGAGAGTCTCTCACGAAAGAAAGGTGTGCGCGAGTGAATTTAGCTTGATTTTACTCAATTTTAGCTTCGGTCGCCAATTGTTACGCGAGGCACGCACTTTGCTTGAAACTTCCGTGACGATCTTACGTCTAAGTTGCTAGTCATGGTTATCTTAATTGGAAGCGAGCCTCTCGCGCCCGCGCGCGAGTGAGGAGAAAGGAAAATGCAAACAGCGGTCAGCCGACATGAATCTAAAAACACCGGTAACCCGGGAATCGTTTACCGCACGATTTGCCAGAATCCCGGCTGCGGGTACAAGTTTGACCTCCGGATAACGCCGCAAAACGCCAGTCTGCTCGGCGGCACGATGCCGTGCCCGCACTGCAAGCGTCACGGCGGCCAACTGAAATCCCAGGGACGGATCAGCGAAAAGATGTTCGCGGCCAAGTTGCTGTTCCGCCCGACTGGGATCGGAGCGTCGCGTGGCGATGACGACGAAATGGGAGCGGACTCCCGCTATTAACGTGGCCGCGGATCATTTAATCTAGCTCGGCCGTCACCAGATCCGTAGTTTCATCAGTAGCGCGCGCGG
>NZ_DATDGQ010000030.1:0-16611 GCF_036522015.1 Binatus sp. (SeqCode) | reverse complement strand
GCTCGATCAACAGAAAAATTGCGACGGCGAGCGCGCACAGCACGATCGCGACGGGGCCCTTGGTCAGAATTCCAAGACCGAGCACAGCACCAATAAAAATTATCCTGCGGGTCGAGCCTGGTGATGCGGGCGTTGGGGATTCCAGCAGCGGATAGATCGCCGAGTATGCGGCGAACAGCAGGAACGTCAGCAGCATGTCCGTCAGCGCTTCGGTGGCGCGCGACGCGAAGCCGTAAGTGCCCAGCATGAACAGAAACGCGAGCCATCCTTCGGATGCGCCGACGTTGGCGACTGTCCACGCGAGCACACCTACCGCGAGCGCGGTGCCTGCCACGACAGACACGGCGCGCGCGCGAACTTCGTCGACGGTGCGGCCGGTGACGTCGGCGACGATTGCGGACATCCAGTAGAGCAGCGGCGGCTTGCGATCGGTGTAGCCGTAAGCGTCGTGTGGTATCAGCCAGTGTCCATCGCGCACGATGCTCTGAATCCACTCGGCGGACTGCGGCTCCGCATCTTTCTGAAACGGCGCGCTGACTCCCTGGATCAGAACGACCAAGGCGAACAGCGCGGCGACTGCGAAAGTAACGAGTCGCAGTGACGCGGCGCGGCTCGTGGCCGGCGACATATCGGGATGCTCGAGAGTCACGGACGGCGGGCCGTCGCGATCGGCTCGAGCCACAGATGCTGCACGCCGCCTACGGGATCGTAGCGCGCCACCTGCATCGAGGCGGCGTTGTGGGCGTAGCCGATTCGGCCGCGGCGGTCGATCACTATCAGCCCGGCCTCCGCGCCGGTTGCGTCGATCATTTCGGCGATGGCCTCGCGCGCGAGGACGGTGGGCGAGGCGTCGGCGAGCGCCAGGACTGCTTCGCGGCACAGCGCGGTCAGGATGATCGCCTCGCCCTGCCCGGTGGCAGACGCGGCGCCGAATGCGTGCGCGAAAGTGCCGGCGCCAATCAGTGCGGAATCACCGACGCGTCCGAAAAGCTTGCCGGGGACGCCGCCGGTCGAGGTCGCCGCCGCGATCGCGCCGTGCAGATCGACGGCGACAGCGCCTACAGTGCCGTGACCGATCGCGGCGCGCGCGGCGGCCTCGGCCCCGAGTATCCCGCTCTGTTGCTTTCGCGCGCGCCATCGTTCGCGCGCGCGCTCGGTCACCATTTCCTCGGGACGCACGAGCCGGATGCCGACCTTGCGCGCGAAATTTTCCGCGCCAGGCCCCGCCATCAGGATGTGCGGCGAATGTTCCATCACGGCACGCGCCAGTATGATTGGATTTCGCACGCGGCTGACCACCGCAACCGCACCGGCAGAGACGCTGTAGTCGGCGTCGTGGGAGTGAGTTCGATCAGGGCGTTTGCCGCGACGGGCGGAGTCTGAAACGACGGGTTCGGCGTACATCACCGACGCATCCATCTCGACATTACCTTCGGAGTTAAGCAGCGAGCCGTAGCCGGCGTTGAAGAGCGGATGATCCTCGAGCGCCGCGACGGTCGCGACGACGGCCTCGAGCGCGCTGCCGTTGGCTCGCAGAATGCCCGCGCCGAGCCGTATCGCCGCCATCATCCCGCGGCGGCGCTCGGTACGCTCGGCGCCCGGTCCGGCGTTACCCGCGCCGCCGTGCGCGACGAGCGCGGGAAGATTGCGCGCGCGAGCCATCTCAGGGTCCGGGCCGGCGGCCCCAGATGAAGAGCCGTTTGAAGTCGAACGTCATCGCGCCGGAAGTGCCGTAAGCCGCATTCAATCGCGCCGTCACTTGCGCAAGAAATTCTTCGTGACGATCTTCCGGCAGCGTGTCGAGAAAAGGCCGCAGCCCCGTCGAACGGTACCATTGAACGACGTCGGCCGGCCGATCCATCGGATGGTGAAACGTCAGGTGATAGCAGTCGATGCGGTCGTAGCCGAGCTTCGCAAGCATCGCCGCGTAAAACTCCGGCGGCTCTTCATGAAACGCACGTTCACGCCCGCCCAGCATCGCATTCCACGGCGTCTCGCGCGCAAGCCGGCCGATTTCCAGCTTCGCGGTCTCGGTCTCGTTGGCGGGCATCTGCACCACCATCGTTCCGCCTGGGCGGAGCGCGTCGAAGCAAGCAGCGAACAGCGCGCGATGGTCCGGAATCCATTGAAAGGCAGCGTTCGAGAATATCAGCGAGTATCTGCGGTCGGTGCGAAACTCTGGAAGGTCAAGCAACTCGAATGAGACGCGGCGCTTCAGGTCGGCGGGCTCGCCGTCGAGCAGCTTGCGCGCCGCCGCGACCATCGCGGGCGAGCCGTCAACGCCCAGCGCCGTCGCGCTGGAGCTGCGCCGCGCGAGTTCGAGCGTATTCTCGCCGGAGCCGCATCCGAGATCGATAATTTTTTCGCCTTCGATGAGTTGAAGGCGTGAAAGAATATGCGCGACAGGTTCCGCGCGGTAGCGGCGAAAGCGGTTGTAGAGTTCAGGATCCCAATCAGCCATGAGCGTCGCCCACCTGCAACGCAGCATAAGTGTCGAGTGCAACGCTCACAAGCGCGTTTGCGGTGGAGCGTTCCAAAGCTAGCGCCGAGGCGCGAGCAGTCACGCGAACCCTTGCGGTGGCGTGTGCTATCGTGCACAAGCATTACCCACAAGCGTCTACCAATGAGCGACCCTTCCGAATCTCAGCCGACTCAGCCGAAGCGCAAGCCGCGGCGTATCTTTGGCATCGGCGCCATCCTGCTGGGTGTTCCAATTGTTCTCTGGATGGGGGCGGCTTTTTTCGTTGCGCGATCGTTGATGTACCCGGAGTTCTTCCGGCGCGGCGGGCAAGACGTTTTCGGACAGCATGTTCCGGCGTTCAAACGAGGCTCGGTGACGGACATCGGCGCCGCGCTTGGCGTCGAGCCGGAACGACTGGACTGCGGGGTGGTCGAAGAGGACGGTTTCCAGCATCGCCAGGTCAGCGTGGTCGGATGGTATTTTCCCGGTAAACGACGCGAGGTGGTGGTGATCGTGCCGGCGGCGGGGTCGCCCGAGACGGCGATGATTCCGTACGCCAAGTTTCTGCTCGGCGCCGGCTACACCGTGGTCGCGACCTACAGCGCCAATAATCCGATCTACGGAATCAACTGGGGAATGCTGAAGCGCAAATTCGCGCTGGCAACCGCGCGCACGCTGATGGACGACGGCTTTACGAAAATTGCCGCGCTGGGAATATCCGAAGGGGCCGCCGGCGCAATCATGGCGCAGGCCGAGCAACCAGTCTTCACCGCGATCGTCGCCGACAGTTCCTACGCAAATCTCGAGCAGCTCTTTATGCGCAGCCCGTCGATGTCGCGGCTGAATCCCGCGTTCCTCGGCACGGTGATGTGGGAAGCGCAGTTCTGGTTCGGCCGCAAGCTGGACAAGATCGCGCCAGTCATCGACGCGGGCAACCTCGGTGCGTGCTCGTTGCTGATCATTCAGAATCGCGGCGACCAGGTAACGCCGCCCGCGGACGGCCAGGCTTTGCTCGCCGCGGCCGGCTTCAACGCACAAATATGGACGGCGCCGTCGGAAGGGCACGGCGACGCGATCTACGAAGATCCGAAGGGCTACGCCGCCCGCGTGCTTAAATTTCTCGATGCGAGTTTTGCGACTGACGAAACGCCCGCCGCCAACCCGAAAGGTCATTGACGGCGGACGCCACACCCCTCGCCAACCGCGCTCATTCGATCCCCAACTGCCAGGCCAGAAACGACCACTCGATGCAAAGATCCTCCAGTACCTTGGAGATCGGTTTGAATCCGGCGTGTCCGGCTTGGGTGTCGTAGTAGAGCAGAATCGGAAGGCCCGAAGCCGTTGCAGCCTGCATTCGCGCGGTCATTTTTCGCGCCTGCGCGGGCGGGACGCGGGTGTCGGCATCGCCGCTGGTCAGAAGCATCGCCGGATACTTTGTTCCCGGTTTCACACGCTCATAGGGCGAGTATGCATAGATAAACTTGAACTGGCCCGGGTCGGCGGGATTTCCGTATTCGAACAGCGCGGGCGGATTGTTGTTCTTCGTGTAGTTGTGGAAGCGCACCATATCCAGGTCCGGATGCCAGCAATATACCGCTCGCATAAGGTCGGCGCGCTGAGTCATGACAGCGCCTACGAGCAATCCGCCGTTGCTTCCGCCGGAGATCGCGAGCTTCTCGGGATTGGTGTATCGGTTCGCGATGAGCCATTCGGCAGCTGCGATAAAATCGTCGAACACATTTTGCTTCTTCTCGAGCATGCCGGCGCGATGCCACGCTTCGCCGAACTCGCCGCCACCGCGTAGATTCGGAACCGCGTAGACGCCGCCTTGCTCGATCCACCATGCGGCGCCGTAGTTGAACTCTGGCGTCAGGCTTGCGCTGAATCCGCCATAGCCGTAAAGCACGGTCGGCCGATTGCCGTCGAGCGCGAGACCCTTGCGATGAACGATGAACATCGGCACGCGGGTGCCGTCCTTCGAGGAATACCAAACCTGCCGCATCGCGAAATTTTCGGAGTCGAACGGGACAGCGTCGCGATACCAGAGGTCAGATTTCCCGGTCGAGGAGTTGTATCGATAAATTGAGTATGGGGTCGTGTATGATCCGAAATACAGGATGCTTTCGTCACGGCCGTAGCGTCCGTAGATACCAGCGGTTCCGTCTGCGGGCAGCGGCGCCTGGCCGAGCGACTCGCCGTCGAGCGAAAAGATCGCGATTCGCGCGGTCGCGTTGTGCAGGTAGTTGACGAAGACTTTGTTGCCGATTACGGCGAAGCTCCGGATCGCATCAGCGGCTTCAGGCACGATCTCTCGCCACTTCTCCCGAACCGGCTCGCGTAGATCAATTCTCAAAATTCGACCGTTGGAAGCTTCCCAGTCGGTCTGCACGATCAGGTAGTCGCCGGCGAATTGCGGATAAAACTTGGCATCGATGCCGGCGATCAGCGGGACAAATGGGGCATTTTTCTCGCGAAGGTCCTGGAGGTGAAGCTCTATCTTGAGCCAGCCCCAAGTGACTATCGCGAGCAGGTAGTTTCCGTCCGCCGAGGCCTCCGGAAATATCCCGTTCTCGGATTGATAGCCCGTGCCGAAGATTTCCGGGTCCGACTCCGCGTCCGTTCCGAGCGCGTGGAAGTAAATTCGTCTTCCTAATCCGCGACGGCCGAGTGAGTAGTAGAAACCGCTGCCGTCTTTTTTCCACGAGATGCTTTGATACAACCCGCGCGGCAGGTGATCGGGCAAATCGTGCCGCTGGCTTACGTCGAGCACGCGGAGTTCGGTCTCGTCCTCGCCGCCGCGACGGATGCTGTACGCCGCAGCTCGCCGTCCTCCGAGGGTGCAATCGCGCCGATGCTGACGCTGCGATCGATGCTCATCAGATGAGGGTCAATCAACAATTCGTCATGTCCGTCGATTCCTCTTCGGCGATACACGCTCCACAAATCCTGCTCCGCACCTCGCTTCAAGAAAAAGTAATCGCCCTTTCTCTGGACCGGCGCCCCGAGGGAGTCGTGGACGAGCATCTCTCGGAAACGGGCGCGCATGCGGTCGCGAACCGGGAGCGCATCGAGCAAAGAGTGGGTGTAATCGTTTTGCGCGGCGATCCATGCGCGCGTTTCGTCGCGGTCCGCATCCTCGAGCCAGTGGTACGGGTCTACAAGTTCAATCCCGTGCATGACCTCGCGCAAGTCGTCGCGCCTGGTCTCCGGCGGCTTGCGGCGATCAGCTTGTTCGCGAACTGGAACCACGGCGCTCTACATGCGCGGCTGACTCAGGTCGACCAGCAGCGTGTTCTTAAGACGCTCGAACAGGTCGTCAACGTTCCATGGGCCGTTGTTGTAGAGCACCTTGTCCGGCGCGATGTGCCTATAGCGCATAAGGCGATAGCCCGACGCGCCGAAGCATTGGCCGGTGACGTTGGCGGCGTCGTCGCTGGCGAGGAACACCACGATCGGCGCGACGTTGGCGGGATCGCGCGGCGTGCCCTCGACCTTGTCCGACTGCGGAATACCAGTCGCGCCGGGCATCCTGCCCGCGGGAATTGTGTCGGTCATGCGGGTCGATGCGCCCGGCATGATCGCATTCACCGTGATTCCATATTTGTGCAGCGAGTTCGCGCTCGAGTACGTCAGCCCCAGAATTCCCGCCTTGGCCGCCGCATAGTTTGGCTGGCCGGGACTACCGAGCGCCGAGTTCGACGAGAAGTTGATGATCCTGCCGTACTTGCGCTCGCGCATGTGCGCCGACGCGGGTTTGATCGTGCAGTAGTGCCCCTTCAGGTGCACCCGAATCACGTCATCCCATTCCTGTTCCGACATGTTGAAGATCATGCGGTCGCGCAGGATGCCGGCGACGTTAACCAAAATGTCGAGCTTGCCAAACTCCTTGATCGCCTGGTTAACGAGACCTTCGCCGCCTTCGACGGTGGCGATATCCATGTGATTGGAGACCGCGGTGCCGCCGCTGGCCTTGATTTCCTTTGCAACGTCATCGGCGGGCGATTGCGTTTCTTTCTGCCCCGCGACCGTGACGCCAAGATCGTTGACTACCACTGCGCATCCCTGCGCGGCGAATGCCCTCGCGATGCCGCGGCCGATGCCGCGACCACCGCCTGTGATGGCGGCTACTTTTCCGTCGAGCTTGCCCATCGCTCAATTCTCCCTTGCGGCATGATGCCGGAATCCAAACGCGCCCAGCGTTTTGGTTCGTGTGATAGAGCGCTTATACCGCAAAACTCGGCGAACGGAACAGATGCTCCATCGCGCGCGGCGCGGTCACTCGCGCCTCATTCCCCTACTGATCGGCGTATGGATTCGAGTAAACGAATTCCTTGACGTCGCCGTCAGTCGTGATACGGCCGATATTGCCGTTGGGTTCGGTGAACCACAGGCGCCCGTCAGGACCGGCCGTGATCAAAATCGCCATCGAGTTTTTGGGCAGCGGGAACGGCGTGAAATCTCCCTTCGGAGTCATCCGATAGATCATTGGCGCGCGAGCTACGGTGATCCAGAGATTTTTGTCGGTGCCGGTCGCGATTCCGAATGGCACAGCGGTGGCGGGCATTGGGACCTCAGTGATGTAGCCGCCAGGGGTAATTCGTCCAATTTTCCTGGCCTGAGCCTCCGAAAACCAGACGTTGCCGTCCGCGCCGAGAACCATCATCGCAGGGATGCTCCCGGGAGTCGGGATTTGGAATTCCTTGACGTTGCCCGAGATGGTAACGCGAGCGATGCGATTCACCTTGCTCTCGGCGAGCCACAGGTTGCCGTCGCTGCCGGCGACGATTTCGCTGGGGCCAGTCCCGGCCGGACGGCCGATCTCGGTTAGCGTACCGGTGGTGCTGAGTCGTCCTATGCGATCGCCGGAATGCTCGGTGAACCAGAGATTGCCGTCGGGCCCTAGCGTGATTCCCGCCGGTCCGCTGCCGGAATGAGGCAACTTGACGTACGCGATTTTTCCGTCGGGCGCGACCCGGCCGATCCGGTTGCCGACGGTATCGGTGAACCAGATGGCGCCGTCGGGGCCCGCGGTTATCCGTTCGGCGAATCCGTCGGGATCGATTGGAAAGCGCTTCGTGGCTCCGTACGGAGTCATCTCTCCGATGTCGTCGCCCTGGAACTCCGTGAACCACAGATTGCCGTCAAGGCCCGCGGTGATTGCGAATGGCGAGCGATTACCGATCGGCGCGCCGGTGGGAGTTGGGGTCGCGCTCGGGACCGCCTTCGCGACAATAGGTGCTTGCTTCGAAGGCGCGGTATGTTGTGTCGCGCATCCCTGCACGATCGCGCCTGCGGCGACCACAGCGGCGGCGAGAGACGTGAATGCCAGCGCGTGGCGGATCGAGCGACCGGTCAATTGACGATCCGATTGGCTCTCAATTCGGAAATCTCACCGGCGCCGAATCCGAACTCTCCGAGAATTTCGTCGGTGTGCTGTCCCAGGTCGGGTGGATGACGCCACAACTCGGGCTCGGTGCGCGAAAATCGCGCGGGCGATCGCACGGCGCGCACGCGTCCCGCCTTGGGATGCTCGTATTCGAAGAACGTCTCGTTCGCGACGAACTGCGGATCGGTCCAGATCGAGTCGTAGTCGTTGACCGGCCCGCACGGAACGTCGGCGGCCTCAATCCGCTCGAGCCAGTACGCCGACGGCTGCGTCGGGAACAGCGTGATCAGGCTCTTGATCGATCGCCGCACTCGCTCCGGCCGCGGCTCGTCGCCTTCGAACCATTCCGGATGCCCGACCGCTTTGAGAATCGCCGTCCAATGCTTGTCGGTCAGCGGCGCAATCGTAATGAAACCATCTGCGGTCTGAAACGGCTCGAGCGTATTCATCGAGGGCGCGACGCCCGCGTCGTGCGGCAGATAGGTGTGGCGCGAGGCGGTGTCCGGCATCAGGTAGTAGGCGACGGCGTCGATCATCGCAATCTGCAGATGCTGTCCGCGGCCGCTGCGCTGCGACTCGGTGAGCGCCGCGAGAATCGAGATCGCCGCCGTCATCGCGGTGACCTTGTCACCGAGAATATTTTTGACCGCGCGCGGCCGCCCCTGCGTGCGCTGCGACGTCATCACTCCCGCCATCCCCTGGATGATCGGATCGTAAGCCGGCTTGTTAACCGACGGCCCCGAGAAACCATATCCAGCGATCGAGCAGTAAACAATTTTCGGATTGCGCCCCGCGACCGCTTCGTAGCCGACGCCCAGCCGATCAACGACACCCGGCCGAACATTCTGCACCACGACGTCCGAGCGCTGAGCCATCTTGAGAAACACGTCGGCGGCGCCCGGCTGCTTGAGATCGAGCATCATCGCCCGCTTGTTGCGATTCCAGTTGAGGATGCCGATCGTGACCCCGCCACGCTCCTTACCGGTCAACATGCGCGAGATGTCGCCGTCAGGCGGTTCGATTTTGATAACGTCTGCGCCAAGGTCACCGAGCATCATGGTGCAGAACGGCCCCGACACCACCATGCTCAAATCGAGTACGCGGATTCCTTCCAGTGGTCCCATCGATGCCTCCGGGAAAAATTGCTCCCCGAGTAATACCGGTCAGAAATGTAACAGCCAGTGATGCTTATAGTTCAAGCCCATGCACCCCACAACTTACCGGATGACTTACCTCTCCCCTCGGGAGAGGTCGCGACGAGTCTTCGAGGCGCGGGTGAGGGCGCTGGCATCCAGCTCGATGCGAGCGCCCTCACCCGACGCTGGTGGACTCACGTCGACCTCTCCCGAGGAGAGAGGTAAAGACCGCGCGGGTTTCACATTTGATTGTTGAACCGCCCGCTACTCACCGCAATTTCCCGCAGCCTCGCGACATCTGCTTGTATCGCTCGACTCCGCCGCATCCGTTCCAACCTAAGCGGGATTCGATAGGTCCAGTTCCACGCACTGATCGTTCCGGGCCGATTGATCCGCGCACTCCAACCAAACAAATCCTGTATTGGGACGATCACCAGCCGCGACGGCGCCGCGTACAGCACCTCGAGGATCGCATCGCGCGCCGCCTCCTCGAGCATCCGCCGCGGATTCACTTTGCCTTCGAGGCCGAGCCCGCGCACCAATTTCTCGCGCACTTCAATCGGCTGCGCGCGCCACCACACGGTCAGCGGTTCAGTGTCATGCGTCCCCGTAGTCGCGAGCGAGAGTTCGGGATAGGCAGTGGGGCTGATAAACGGTTCGTCGCCGTGACCCCAATCGCGCTCCCATTGCATCACCTTGTATCCCGGCACGCCCAACCGCGTGAGCGACGCGCGCACCCACGGCGGCACGGTGCCAAGGTCTTCGGCGATCAGTTCGGTCGCGCCTGCTTCCTCCTTGATCGCGTGGATCACTTCTTCGCCCTGTCGCAACTCATCGTCTTCATTCACCGGCGTGAAAACTCCCGGCTCGGCCAGCTCGGAACCGAAATTAAATGTCCGATAAAGCCCGACGACGTGATCAATTCGAAGCAAATCGTAGAGCGTGCTGGCGTGACGCGCCCGCGCGCGCAGCACCTTGAATCCCTGCGCGCGCATCTGCTTCCAGTTCGGCAGCGGCAGGCCCCATCGCTGCCCCTTGGGATTGAAGCCGTCCGGCGGCGCGCCGACCGTGCGCGACAGATCGAACTCGTCCTGGTTTGCCCACACTTCGGCGCTATCGCGGCATGGCGAGAACGCCAGGTCGCCGCCGATGAGTGCGCCGTGCGACGATGCATACGCGCGCATCTCCGACCACTGCCGATGCGCGATGAACTGCCAGTAGCCGTACATCTCGATCGCGTCGGCCAGCTCGCGCCGCACTAGCTCGAGCGCGGCGGGATCGCGCCGCGCAATTCCCGGCGGCCACGTTTCCCAACTCGTCCAGTTGAAATGATCCTTGAGCGCGCGAAATAGCGCGTAGTCATGGAGCCAGTACGCATTGGCCTCGATGAACGCGTCGAGCTGCGCAGCTTCGTCGCGTCCGCCGCGCGCCCGTGTCGCACGGTACGCGCGCTCGAGCAATGCAAACTTTTCCCGCCGTATGATCGGGCGCGATACAAAGCGCGCTCTTCCTACCGCTTCGCGCGCGCGCGCCAGCACCACCCGCCCGACTCCCGGCAGCCCGTTCATCGAGATGTACGTCGGATCGATCGCCATCACGCTCATCGCGCTGTACGGGCTGAGATCGTCGGGGCCGGTCTCGTCGAGCGGCAGCAACTGGATCACGCGGTGACCCATCGAGAGCGCGAAATCGATCATCGGCGCGAGATCGAGGATTTCGCCGCGACCGAGATTGTCGCGCGTGCGAATCGAGAACAATGGAATCAGTATTCCAGCAGACCGCGGCAGCATCGGGTGTTGCGCGAGCGATGCTTAGAGTTCGACCCGCGCGTCGAGCCGATAAACGCGCGCGTTTCGAATCGTGGCCGCTTCGTCGTTGAGCAACTCGCGCCCGACCGGCGATGCGTACGCGGCGCGATATGCGTCGAGCGAATCGAACACCAGCGCCGCCATGCGATAACGCGAGTCTTCGATCCCCGGCGTCTTGATCAACTTGCCGATGACGTAATTGCGCAGTCCGGGAAGTCTGCGCGCGATGGCCACGTGCGTCCCGAGGTAGTGCTTTTCGGCGGCTTCGGTTCCGGCGCTCTGTTCGAGATCGAACTCGGCAACCATCACGAAGCATTGCTGACCGGCTCGCCTTGAATCGAAGGGCACGATCGTTTCCGCTTCGACCGCAGTCGATGTCCCGTCCTTGAGATGCGCCTGAGTATCGGCGAGCAGTGCCGGTACGACTTCGGATCGCATCGCCGACGCGGCGGCCACCGCGTCATCGTAGCCGAGAATCGCGGCGCGAATCCGGTCGGGTTCCTTGCCCGCAACCTTCATCAAACGCCCGGTGTAGTATTGCCGCAGTCCCGGGAAGCGCCGCGCAAGTTGTACGTGATAGCCCAAATAGTTGAGCTCTTCCGCTTCGAGGTCCGCACTCCGATAGTTGAAGGTCACAAATGTCAGATGCATCCGATTCAATCCCTTGAGCTTCAAATCACGTAGCCGCCGTTGGGGCTGATCACCTGTCCGACCATGAACTTCGAATCCTCGCACGCAAGAAACAGCGCCGCCGCCGCGATATCGCTGGGCTGGCCGAAGCGCCCGATCGGCGTGCTTCCTTCTATCTGCTTGCGCACCTCGCTCGGAATCGGCGCGGTCATCGGCGTGTCGATGAATCCCGGCGCGATGCAATTGACCAGAATCCCCATCGGCACCACTTCGCGCGCGACCGACTTGGTAAACGAGATGATC
This sequence comes from Binatus sp. (SeqCode), assembly GCF_036522015.1. Lineage (GTDB taxonomy): Bacteria > Desulfobacterota > Binatia > Binatales > Binataceae > Binatus. The sequence goes on along the minus strand of NZ_DATDGQ010000030.1, from coordinate 4,887 downwards.
GCGCCCTTCGCGGCGCAATAGTCCGACGCGAACGCCAGCCCCGTAGTGCCCGCGATCGATCCCATATTGATGATGCGTCCCGACTGCTTCGGGATCATCACCTTCAGCGCCTCGCGCGTGCAATAAAACGTCGAGTCGAGATGGGTCGCGAGCATTTTGTGCCAATCCTCATCGGTCTTGAGCTGCGTCATGAACAAGTCGGGGTTGTCCAGCTCGCTCGCCCGCGCGATCCCTGCGTTGTTGATCAGAATATCGATCGTCCCGAACGCCGCGACGAATTCCGCGAACATCTTTGCGACAGCCGCGCTGCTCGACACGTCCGCGACGAACGGCCGCGCCTTACCGCCTGCGCGCTCGATCTCCGTCACGACATTTTGCGCCGACTCGGGCCTGATGTCGTTGACGCCGATTTTTGCGCCCTCGCGCGCGAACGTCAGTCCCATCTCGCGCCCGAGACCCGAGCCGCCGCCTGTAATCAGTACAACTTTGTCTTTGAGTTTCATCGACTCCCTACTTCTTGCCTTCCTTGAGTTGTCGCTTCCAATCGAGCCGCCGCGCCTCTGCGCCAGCCGCTTCCGCCTCCGGCACCATGCCCTTCTTCTGATAAAACATGCTGAGATTGGTGTAGGCCAGGATGTCTTCCGGCTCCTGCGCGATATATTTCTTGGTCAGCTCGATCGCCGCGTCGAGGTCTCCCTTCGCCTGGTAGCACATCGTCATCCCGTGGATTGCATCGACGTACTTCGGATCGATCTGGAGCGCCTGTTTGTACAGCTCGATCGCTTCGTCGAACTTGTCGTCGGCGTATGCGTCAATCGCCTCGTCGTATAGCTCTTCCTTATCAGGCATACCGAACCTCCGATGAATGCGCGCGCCGCACCGCACATATCGCGCACACTCACCCTCTTATATACTAGACTCTGTACTATGGAGAATTCGCCCGCACCGACCGAAGCCGACGTTTACGAAGTGCTGCGCGAGTGCTTCGACCCCGAGATTCCCGTCAACCTCGTCGACCTCGGACTAATCTACGGTGTGCAGATCGAGAACCGAATCGTCAACGTCACGATGACGCTGACCGCGCCCGGCTGCCAGATGGGCATGATGATCACGCAGGACATCCAGGACAAGCTGCTCGGCATCCCCGGATGCGACGACGCGTGCGTCGAAATCGTGTGGGACCCGCCATGGACGCCCCACATGATGACAGAGGCGGCGAAGAAACAATTAAAGATCGACGACTAGACTGCCTTCTTCCCAGTCACGATGAACATCACCCACGCAGCGAAGAAGCGGCCCGCGTCGCTTCTTTCCTGAAGTTCCAGCAGCCAGGCCTTCTTATCGTCGCTGCTCACGATTCTTTCGTCGGCCGCATGTCCGGCGACCAACGTAAGATCGAGCAGGATGTCGGCAACCCGAAAGTCACGCACTGTGATTGGAATGGCTTCGACCCGTACTTCTTGTAGGCCACTATCCTGAAAAAGAACGGGGACCCGCCGGCCAATCCATCCATTGCGAATTTTTGCGCAAATGTGATCAAGGATCTTCCGCGTAACTGCCTGGTCGTCGGCATCAACTGCGACCAGCCCCCAGTCGCGGTCGATAATCTGCACTGTTCCGCCTGCCTTGGTTACACGAACCATTTCCTCGAATGCCGCGCGCGGATCAGCAAGATGTTGAAGAACTCGATCGGCTCGCGAAGCGTCGAATGTATTGTTGGAAAAGCCAAGGTGATGAGCTTCAGAAACCACAAACTTCGGAAGCGAAGAACCATCTTTTGCTCGTCGCCGCGCCTCAGCGACCATCTCCTCGCTGTAGTCTGCGCCCACAACTTGACCCTGAGCTCCAACCAGCCGCATCAATTCGCGCGCGTCCTGACCAAGGCCACAGCCGACGTCTAACACGACTGCTCCAGCCTTTAGCCCCAAAGCGTCATAGGAGCGCGCTTTCACATCCTGAAAATGGATGCTCGCGGACTGAAGATAAGATACCGCGGTGGCCGTATGGTCGCGTATCCAATCTGCCCAAAACGTATCCGGACAAATTTGTGCCGGCGTGCGAGTTTCCTTTCCGTCCACGTGAGTGCCCTCTTCCCCTCTTCCAAAGGGAGAGGATGAAGGTGAGGGACCTTGTTCAGCGCGCATTTTTTGCGCGCGATTCAAGATTCTGATTCTTTCCTGCCGCTCCCCACTTCAATCCGGATCGATCAGTACGCCCGGGTTCAGGATCGAGCGCGGGTCGAGCGATTTCTTCGCTGCCTTCAGCGCGAGTGCGAAACCATCGGGACGCTGGCGGTCGTACCACGGCCGATGGTACCGCCCCACCGCGTGATGATGCGTGATCGTCCCGCCCATCGCGATCAGCTTGTCAGACACCGCCGCTTTTATCTCGTCCCACTGCTCGAGCTCGGAGCCGCGCTTGCCCGGCGCGAGTATCGTGTAGTACGGCGCCGGTCCGTCGGGATAAACGTGCGTGAATCGGCAAGTGACGGTGCCCTTGCCGCATACGCGAGCGATTACGTCGCGCGCACACTCCATCATCTGCCGATGAAAATCCGGAAAGCGCTCCCACGTGATCGACGTCTCGAACGTGTCGCTCACCATCCCCATCGCGGCCACGGTGTCCATCAGGTACGGCGCGTTCAGAAACGCATTGCGCCACGCGCCTGCCGATCCTTCGTGCGTCGCCTCTGCGTCGGTGCGAGTCTTCGCCGCCTCCGCCGGAATTTTCCCGCCGTGATCGGCGCAGCACTCGAGCGCGCGCTTCATCCACGGTTCCAGCGGATGGTCCGCGGACTCGAATGCGAGTACCAGCACGGCCTCGTCGCCGTTGCCGGCGCCGGAATTGAACGCCTCGCCTTCGTCGAGCACGCGGCAGTTCGCCGGATAAATCCCCGCCTGCGAAATCTGTCGCACGGCATCGGCAGCTTTGAAGATGCTCGGAAACGGCACCGACGCCCCCGCGCGAAACGTCGGCCGGTCCTGCAGGCGCATCCACGCCTCCGTGATGATGCCGAGAATTCCCTCGGAGCCGATGAACATCCGATCCGGACTCGGACCCGCGCCCGAGCCGGGCAAGCGCCGCGACTCGACGATTCCGGTCGGCGTCACCACTCGCAGCGATTCGACGAAGTCGTCGATATGCGTGTACAGCGTCGCGAAATGCCCGCCAGACCGCGTCGCGATCCATCCGCCGAGCGTAGAAAATTCGAACGACTGCGGAAAATGTCGAATCGTCAGGCCGTGCGGCTTCAACTGCGCGTCGAGCGCCGGGCCATATACCCCGGCCTGAATTCGCGCCGCGCGCGAGACCTTATCGACCTCGACGACTTTGTCCAGATGCATCAGATCGATCGACACCGCGCCGCGATAGCGATCGCCTTCAGGCGGCTCGACTCCGCCGACCACGCTCGAGCCGCCGCCATACGGGACAGCCGCAATCTGCGAGCCGTCGCACCATTCCAGCACGCGAATCAGTTCTTTCTCATCGCGCGGAAACGCGACGACGTCGATCGGATTCGGGTAATAGCGTCGATACGCGCGCCGAATATCGCGCGACCCCTTGCCGTACGTATGCCCGGCGCGCTCGTGCGTCGCGGTCGAGCAAATCGCTTCGAGCGACGCCGGCGGCTTGACCCGCGGCGCGCGCAGATTCAGCTCGCTTTCCTTCGGCGGCGGCGTGATTTCGAGCGGCCCGAGCCCGAATCGCTTGGCCATCCGCTCGGCCATGTGCTTCTGCTGTTCGGGAGTCGGCCCCTGGTCCTCGTAGCCCCATCCCCAGAACTTACGCTTGCGATTCTCAGCCATCGGATTGTCCTCGTGATGCGCGAAGCTGCAACTGCGGCGATTTTGCGCTTGGCGCAGCCGCGAGGGCAAATGCGAATTGGCGCTTGCGGGGCGCTGACTAAACGATCCGCGACACGCCGGGGATGCTGCGCAACGCCGCGCTGGTGCCCCAGCTCAACAGCAGTACGCCGGCGAACACCAGCATTCCTTTTTCGATCGCCGGGAGCGAGGAGCCCAGAATCGCGAGCTGCAACCACGACACGAACATATAGTGGATCAGGTACATTCCGTATTCGTTCTCGCTCAGGCTGTCGTAGATCCAGCGGCGCCGCGTGGCGAAGCGCACGAACAGCGCGAGGAAAGCGAACGAAATCGCGCCGCAGGTGACGGCGAACGACACTCCGCCGACAATGTTCAGCAAGATGAGCGACATGGTCGCGCCCTTTGAGATCACGATCAGCATGAAGACCACGCTCAACCCGAATACGACGAGACTTGCGATCGTCCAGCGCAGCCAGTGGCGGGCCAGCAGTCCGTCCGGCGCGAGCAAGCCGCGCTCGATGCCGTACGCGCCGACGCCGATGCCTGCGAGAAAATAAACTGCGTAGTGAAAAAGACGCGCGGTCTGGAATTGGAACGGTCCGATGCTCGTCCATGACATCGCGCCGAAGATTGCCAGCATTGGAATGAACACCACTGCGGAAGCCGTGGCCAGCATCGACCAGAATCGCACCGGATGCTCGCGCGCATTCGACGCGAGGCGGCCGAGCATCTCGCCAAAATTCGGCGCGATCGCGAACCACGCCGCGACGCCGAGGTCAAAAGCGAGCAGCAGCCAGATAAACCACGCCGGGCCCGTCGGCCAGTCGCCGAATGACAGCCAATCGTGAATGTAACCGCCCACGCTGTGCGGGCCGATCGTCAGCAGGTACGACGGATAGTACGCGATCGGAGCGATGACGGCTGCCGCGAACAGAAACGGAATACCGAGGCGGCGCAGTCGCTCGCGGACAAAGCTCGAGTTCCCTTTGCGCTTAAGACTCGACCATACGAACAGACCGGAAACGAAAAACATCAGGGACATGAAAAAATCGTCGTTGAA
>NZ_DATDGQ010000029.1:0-2154 GCF_036522015.1 Binatus sp. (SeqCode) | reverse complement strand
CGCCGATCACGTCCACCGGCGAGCCGAGCGCCGCCCACACATTGTTGAAATTGACGCCCGCCGCCATGACGTAAACCAGCACTTCGTCGGCGCGGATTTCGGGCACCGCGATCTTCTCGACCTTGAACGCATGCATGGGGTCGCCGAACCGGTCCGCGCGAATCACCTGCGCGTACATCTGTTTAGGAACGTGCCCGATAGGGGGCACCTGTCCGATCTCGTAGATTTCCTTATGGTTCATTTGTACTGCTTGTCGGTTACCACCGCGCCGTTGCGGTTGGCTCCAATTCTGTTATGAGGCTGCGGCATTGCGCGCCGGAATTAGCTACCTGTTTGCCGCTGATTTGACAATACTAACCTGCCGGGCGTTAGGGAACGGTTGATTTGATTTTAATGAAACCCGCCGTGGGTTTCATGCTTCCTTGGGCAGGGGTGACCCCTGCACCCGGTATTAAGATTGACCTGTTCGCTGTTATTCCATAAAAAACGGGTTTGGCTTCAGGAATTTTCGTTTTCGTTGATTCTACGATCACAGGAAGCAAGGCAGCCTGACCTACTATGGCGGTGCGCAAAATCGAGCGTGGCCACTACTTCGAGGACTTCGAGATCGGCCGTCTTTTCAAGCATCATTGGGGTCGCACCATCACCGAGGGCGACAACAGCTTTTTCTCGAGCGTCACGATGAACTTCAACCCGAGCTACTTCAATCGCGAGTATGCGCAGTCGCTCGGTTTCAAAGGCGTGGTCGTCAATCACATGCTGGTGATGAATGTGGTGTTCGGGCTATCGGTCGAGGATCTGAGCGAACGCGCGATCGCGCATCTCGGCTACGAAAAAATGAAATGGCACGAGACGGTTTATCCCGGCGACACGATCACATCGGAGTCTCTGGTGTTGTCAAAGCGCGACACTTCGAAGCCTGATCGCGGCGTCGTCAAGTTCCGCACCACCGGCTACAACCAACGCGGCGAAAAGGTGCTCGAGTACGAGCGGCCGGTGCTGATTCGCAAGCACAATACTCCCGCGTAGGAGCACACGATGCCGCTAGTTACGCCTGAGCATGAATTTATCCGCCGCTCGGTCCGCGAGTTTGTCGAGGCTGAGGTCAAGCCGATCGCGAATGACCTTGACCGTGCCAACAAAGAAATTCCTGAAAAAATTCTGAAGCAAATGGCCGAGCTCGGCTACTTCGGCGTGATCTTTCCCGCCGAAGAAGGCGGCATGGGCCTCGACTACATCTCGATGGCGATCGTCACCGAAGAGCTCTCGCGCGGATGGCTCAGCGTCGGATCCGTGATGACCCGCAATATCATCACCGGCACTCTGATCAGCGCCAACGGCACGCCCGAGCAGAAAAAGAAATTCCTGCCGCCGATCGCGCGCGGCGAGATTCTCACTGCGGCCGCATTCACGGAGCCCGACTCGGGCAGCGATACCGCGTCGTTCAAAACGCGCGCGGTCAAGGACGGCGACGGCTATCTGATCAAGGGATCGAAGATGTGGTGCACGTTCGCCAATCGTGCGCACGTGCTCACCGTGATGACGCGCACCGACCCCGACATGTCGAAGAAGCACAAAGGGCTGTCGCTGATTCTCTACGAGAAGAAGCCGGGCGACGAGTTTGTGCCGCCGCAATTGACCGGCTCGCCGATTCCGACGATTGGCTACCACGGGATGCGCAGTTACGCGCTGCAGTTCGACGACGCGTTCGCGCCCAAGGCGAATTTGATCGGCGGCGTCGAGGGGCGCGGATTTTACCAGTTGATGGCGAGTTATGAGGCGGCGCGAATCCAGACCGCGGCGCGCGGCGTCGGCGTCGCGCAGGCGGCGTTCGAGTGCGCGGTGAAGTACGCGAAAGATCGCAAGCAGTTCGGCCAGCCGATCGGCGATTTTCAGGTGATCAGGCACAAGCTCGCGCACATGGCAGTCGAAATCGAAGCGGCGCGCCAGCTTTGCTACTTCGCCGCCGCCGAGAAAGACACCGGCAAGCGATGCGACTACGAGGCCGGGCTGGCGAAGGCGTGTGGTGTTCGCCGGCGCGGATCCGGTGCCGACGTTCGTGTTCGACGAGGTAGACGCCGGGGTGGGCGGCAAGGCCGCGGTCGAGGTCGGGCGCAGGCTGGCCCGGCTGGCGCGTTCGGCCCAGGTGATCGC
>NZ_DATDGQ010000028.1:0-3186 GCF_036522015.1 Binatus sp. (SeqCode) | reverse complement strand
TTCCGGTGGTCTTCATGCTCCATGGCGCGGGCGGCAGCGGTGAGGGTGCGATTCCGGAGACGGGATGGGACGCGAAGTCGGATCGCGAGGGCTTCATCGCGGTGTTCCCCGACGGCACTCCGCCACGTCCCTTGCTGCCGGCGCGATTCCTGATGAACCCGCGGCTGTGGAACGACGGCTCCGGCCGCGGCGCGATTGGCGTGAACAATGTCGACGACCTCGGCTTCATCTCGGCGATGATCGATTTCCTCGAGGCGCACTACGCGGCCGACCCGGCGCGAATTTATTGCACCGGCTTTTCCAACGGCGCGTCGATGACATTCAGCGTCGGGCTCAACCTCTCGAATCGAGTCGCGGCGATAGCGCCGGTCGCGGGCCATCTCTGGGAACGCGAAAAACAGCTCGCCTATCCGGTTCCGCTGCTCTATATCGTCGGCACCGCCGACCCGCTCAATCCACTCGGCGGCGGTAAAGTGAAGCTGCCCTGGGAGACAATTGAGAATCGGCCGCCGGTCGAGGATTCGCTCAAGGAATGGGAACGGATGCTTGGCTGCGGACCGCAGGTGCAGACTGCCCGCGGCAAGGACGTGCTGGAAATCACTTACGATCAATGCGCCAGGGGTGGCGAGGTCGAGTACTACAAGGTCACTGGATTGGGGCACATCTGGCCTGGCGGGAATAATCAGCTGCCGGAAAAATGGGTCGGCAAGCCGAGCGACGCTCTGAACGCGACCGACGTCATCTGGGAATTTTTCAAGGCGCATCCTCGGACCGCGGCGGTCAAGCCGATCGCGAACAACGATTGACACGGCCGCTTGCGTGCCGCTTTGATGACCGATCGAATGTTCAATCGACGGTTGTCCGAAATTCTCGCAATACTTTTCGTATTCGCTCTCGTGGCTGCGCCGACTCGCGCGCAAGACGCAGCTCAAGCTCATCGCGGGCGCGGCCGTGTCGTGCTGCTGATGGTGTGGGATGGGCTGCGGCCCGACTTCGTCACCCAGCGCGATACGCCGAATCTCTTTCGGCTCGCGCGCGAGGGAGTGCGCTTCGACCGGCATCATTCGATCTTCCCGACGCTTACGATGGTGAACGCGACTGCGCTCGCGACGGGTGCGCCGCCGGGCGTCAACGGACTCGAGGGCAACAATTTCTATCTCGCGCCCTCGCCGGAAGCGCCGAAGGGGCAGGTGGTAAACGCCGAAGGCGCCAAGGCGATCCTGAATCTGAACGGCGCGGACGCCTTCAAGGGACGGCTGATCGGTCTCGACACTATCGCGCAGGAGGTCGCGCGCGAGGGCGGCTACGTCGCCGTGATCGGCAAGCAGGGGCCGACCTCGGTGTTCGACAATCGGGTCGCGACGATCGTCGACGGCAAGGACATCGTCGGCGAGCCGCACAAGGATTACCTGTTTGCGTCGGAAGACCTGGTGTCGGCGAGTCAGAAGATAGATGCCGAGATTCCGGTCGATTCGAAGACCGCAGTGGCCGACGAACAGCGCGATCTATATTTTGCGCGGCTGGTCGTCGAGAACGCGTTGCCCGCTGCGAAAGCTGCCGCCGATGCGGGCCGGCCGGCGCTGGTCGTCTTCTGGCAGCATAATCCCGATCTCACGCAGCATATCGCCGGGCTGGGCACGCTGCCCGCGATGGAAGCGCTCAGTTTGTGCGATAACAACCTGATGCGCGTGCGCGCTGCGATAGACGCGTTGGGAATCGCCGACAAGACTGACCTGATCGTGGTGTCGGATCACGGTTTTGCGACGATCAAATTCCGAATCGTGCTTTCGGAAATGCTGGTGGCGGCGGGAGTCAAGAAGTCGCACGACAGCACCGACGTAGTCGTCGTCCCCAACGGCGGCGCGGACCTGGTGTACCTGTCGCCGACGGAATTTGCGACGCCCGAATCGAAGCGCGCGGTGCTGCAGAAGATCGTGAACTTCGCCGAGGCGCAGGAATGGTGCGGGCCGATTTTCTCGCGCGATCCCGCTACCGCTCCTGATGAACCGACCCGTCGCGGCCGCAGGTCGCGCGCGCCGAAGCCGTATCTCGGATGGATCGATGGCACCTTCAGCCAGCGCGTCGTGGGACTGTACAATGCGGCGCGGTCGCCAGACCTGGTGATTTCGTTTCGCGAGGAGCCCGACGCCGACAATAAGAACCTCACCGGGCCCACCAATCCCGCGTTTCTGATCGGCCAGATCGGACAAGTCTCGACGACAAACAAATCGGCGGGGCTGCTGCATCCGGTGAAGGGCGTCGTGTACGCGGACACTGGGACCAGCCAGACGTTCACCACCGGCATGGGGATGCATGGCGCTGCGGGCGAGCGCGAAATTCATAACTTCTGCGCTGCGAGCGGCCCCGACTTCCGGCGCGGCTTCGTCGATCTCAATCCCACCGCGAACACCGACGTCGCGCCGACGATCACGCAGATCCTCGGCACGCTGCCGAACATCGGACCCGGCGGCGTCGCGCCCGCGGGACGCGCGATGGCCGAGGCGCTGACCGTTGGCCGTCAGTCTGCGGGCGGATCGCACACCCAAACGATGACGGCGGATCTGATGCTGCAAGGCGTCGAAGCCGTGACGACGCTTCGTGTAACGTGGATCGGCGACGAGCCGTATCTCGACAGCTCAACGGTCGTGCACAAGCCGCTCGGCAGCTCCCCCTGATTATTTCCCTCGCACGCTCGTCGGTGCGGCGGCGGTTTCGGAGCGGTGTTGCGACTGTTATTCTTGGCATCGAAGTTTCTTCAGAATTTATTTTCCGGACGACTAACCCGTGAGTCTTTTCGCTATTGCCTTCATCCTGATTATCGCCGCCGGCGCCGGCGCGGGCCTCGTTTTTATCGGAGTCCTGATCCAGTGGAGCCTCCGCAAGGCGCTCCCCTCGCGTCCGTCTCATTTGGAAATCGAGTCTGCGCCGCAAGTTGAGCCACTACCGGCGCTCGCGCCCGCACCGACGCCCGAACTTGCCGAGCCCGTCGCGGTTGCTGAGCCTGAGCCGGAGCAGTACGTTGCGCCGCCTACCGCAGTTCGCGAGCCGGTCCGCATCGGGTTGGGACTGCGCAAGACTCGCGAAAACTTTCTCGCGCGCATCAGGGCCGCGCTGACCGGCAGCGCGAAGATGAGGCGTATGCGTGAGCGCCTGCATCCAGTCGGCCGGCCAATGCGGATACATGAT
>NZ_DATDGQ010000027.1:0-4177 GCF_036522015.1 Binatus sp. (SeqCode) | reverse complement strand
GAACGGTCGGGTCGGAAATCGCCGACGAAATTGCGCCCGAGCTCGTAATCGTTCCCGTCGGTGGCGGCGGCTTGATTGCAGGAATCGCGGCCGCGCTCGCGACACGGGCGCCCGATGCCGAAGTGATCGGCGTCGAGGCGGCGGGCTCACCGCAACTGTCCGCGAGTCTCGCAGCCAACGCGGCCGCGTCGATCGGCCGCCCCGTTGACACCATCGCCGACGGTCTCGCCACCGGCCGCATCGGCGCGATTCCGTACGAAGTGATGCGCGGACGCGTCAAGCGCCCTGTTACCGTCGATGACTTCGAAATCGGCGAAGCCGTGTTGCTGATGCTCGAGCGCATGAAACTTCTCGCCGAAGGAGCCGGTGCGGCGGCGCTCGCGGGCGCACTGAAACTCAAGGACGAGTTGAAGGGCAAAACTGTCGTGCTCGTGGTGAGTGGCGGCAATATCGACACGACCGTGCTCGATCGGATTATCGGGCACGGGCTGGTGAAGCTCGGACGGCTGTTTCGAGTCGCCGTCGATTTGCGCGATCGCCCCGGCGAGCTAGGCAAGCTGGTGTCGATGGTAGCCGCGACCGGCGCCAACGTTCGCGCGATCGATCACGATCGTACGCGCCGCGACGTCGCGATCGGCGGCGCCCGCGTAATGTTGGAACTGGAAACCCGCGGCCCCGAGCATATTGAAGCGATCCGCGAGCAACTGAAACACCACGGCTACGCTTTCGAGGTCCCCGCGCTGGGATGATTTCTTCGGCTACGTGAACATCGAGGCGACGCCGGTCGGCCTCACCAACTTGCCCGCCGGCTTCATCGAATGCGCCAGCTCCTCGAGCTTCTGTTTGAACGCGTCCATCTCGGCCGCCTGCCTGGCTTCGAAAGCTGCGGTCTCGCGCGCGCGTTTGCGCTCGAACGCCTCGCGCTCCGCGCGCCGCCGATTGTAGAAACCTTCGAAGGTTTCTTTCACCGCGCGGTACATCGCGGTTTTCGGCACGAACGAGCCCGAGCACGACGGGCAATGAAACACGACGCCTTTCTCGAACAGCCGATACGGAATCGTCCACGGCTCGTTGCAATCCTTGCAGATGACGGGCACTTCCCACGCCAGCGGATTGAATTCCGCGCTCGAGGTTGAAGTCGCCGCCGCCGCTGCAGGAGCCGCCGCCGCTCGAGCCGCGGGCTTGGGAGCCGCTGGTGCAGGCGTCGCAGCGACTGCCGCGCCATTGGCTGCGGGCTTTGCCGCTTCTCCAGCGCCAGTGGCGACTTCTTTGCGGAAGCGCGATGGTGCGTCGTCGGGGAACGTCGTCTCCGGATGCAGCTCACGGGCGCGCTGTAGCAGGACGCCTTCGCTCTCGAGATTGGCTGGATCGGGGATGCAGCAATCGACGGGACATACGGCAGCGCACGCTTCATGGTCGTGGAAGCCGACGCATTCGGTGCACTTTGACGGCACGATGTAATAGATGTCCTGCGCGATCGCCGCACCGGGCGTCCCGTTTAGCTCCCACGGCACTCCGCCGGCGTAGATCGCCGTGTTTGGACACTCCGGCTCGCATGCTCCGCAGTTGATACATTCGCTCGTGATCGTCGTCGCCATCTAGTGAACCCCGGTCTATCGTGTGATCAACTTCAAACTCTAACAACGCTGATTTCAGCGAGCAATCGCTCTCCTGGAGCGCGTTCGCTTCGGTCCCGATGTGGTTATGTCCGGATGGTATTCGAACTCGATCAGATAGACTTTCTCGCCCGCCCCATGTTTTGCGACCTTCAGGAGGTCGACAACACCTGCGAAGCCGGAGAGCTTTGCCAGTTCGGGCGTAACGTCCGCGAGCGTGATGCGCCGAATCGAGTTCACCTCGATAAAACCTTCACCCAATCTGTAAAGTCCGCCGACTTTGACGTGCGAACTGCGCCATATCCTTATGCTGCAAGTGACTTCGCCGCGCATGATTGGTTCGCGAAGTCGCTTGGTAAATACCATCGACTATCCGTGGCAGGGCTGGAGACGAATCGCAACCAGGCCTCCGAGTTCGACGTGCGCTTTTCGCGGCGACGCGGTTTTGACTATGCTGGTCGCGAAGCCGCGGTACGATACGTCAATCACGACCGCAGGAGCGCCTATGGATCTTCAATTCACGTCCGAAGAAGAAGCATTTCGATTAAAGGTCCGCGGTTGGCTCGCCGAGAACATGCCGACCAGCGGGCTCTCTGCCGATCGAGAGGGCCGCGACGACAAGACCTGGCTCGCGCGCACGAAAGCGTGGCAGCGCCGTCTGTACGAGGCCGGGTACATCGCGCTCGCGTGGCCGAAGGAATACGGCGGGCAGGCGATGGATCCCGTGCGGCAGTCGATCGTCAACGATGAGATGGTCCGCGCGAAGGCGCCGTACAACGTCGGCGCGTCGGGACTCGGAATGCTCGGGCCGACGCTCATCTCGTGGGGCAGCGAGGAACAGAAGCAGCGCTATCTGCCGAAAATCCTGACCGCCGAAGAAATCTGGTGCCAGGGTTATTCTGAGCCGGGCGCCGGCTCAGATTTGGCGTCACTGAAAACGCGCGCGGAAATCGTCGGCGATGAGTTCGTCGTCAACGGTCAGAAAGTCTGGACGTCGGGCGCGCAATACGCCGACATGATGTTCTGCCTGGTCCGCACCGACCCCGAGGCGCCCAAGCATCGCGGCATTTCGTACATCCTGATCGACATGCACACGCCTGGAATCACCGTGCGGCCACTGGTTCAAATGACCGGCGATCGCGGCTTCAACGAAGTTTTTTTCGACAACGTCCGCGTGCCGCGCAAAAACCTTGTCGCCAAGCTCAACGAAGGATGGATCGTCGCCAACGCCACGCTCTTTCACGAGCGCAACATGCTCGGCTCCGCCAGCGGGAGCGAGCAGCGCTTTAATCGCCTGCTCGCGCTGGCCAAATCGATCACGCGCGGCGGACGCCCGCTCACCGAGGACCCGGTCTTTCGTCAGCGGCTGGTCGAACTCGAGATTCGCGTCGAGGCGATGCGCTTTCACGCGCTGCGCCAGCTCACCGATCAGATTCGCGGCAAGAACCCCGGCGTCGAGGCGATGATCAACAAGCTCGTCGGCACCGAGCTGAACCATGATTTGGCCACCGCCGCGATGGAAGCGATGGGCGACTACTCGATGCTTTCACGCGACGACGAAGCCGCACTCGATCACGCATACTGGCCGTACGAGTGGATGTTCTCGCTCGGGCTGGTGATCGGCGGCGGCACGTCGCACATCCAGAAAAACATAATCGCCGAGCGCGGCCTCAAAATGCCCAAATCCCGCTAACCTAATCTTCTCGTTCCCCTTCCCACCATGGGACGGGGCCAGGGGTTAGGTTCCTAAAAGCGCAACTCGCAGAAGGACAACAATGGATTTCGGACTCAGTGAAGAACAACAACAGCTCAAAGAAAGCGCGCGCGCATTTCTGAGCGGCGAATGCCCAACCACATTCGTGCGCAAAACGATGGCCACCGACGACGGCTATCCGCGCGAGCTATACGACCAAATCGCAAAGCTCGGATGGACCGGCCTGATCGTCCCGGAAAAATTCGGCGGCGCCGGACTCGGGATGCTCGACGTGGCGATGGTTCTCGAAGAAGGTGGCTACGCGGCGATGCCGGGGCCGTTCCTGTTCTCATCGGTGCTCGCAGCCGGCGCACTCAGACTCAGCGGCTCGGAGAAGCTCAATTCGAAATGGCTCACCGCTATCGCCGAGGGGAGAGCCATCGGCACGGTGGCGGTGGTTGAGAGTGCAGGCAGTATTGATCCCCGCGATATCAACGCCATAGCGTCGAAAGCCGCCGCCGGATGGCGTCTCAATGGCAGGAAGATGTTCGTGCCGTATGCCAACGTCGCCGACTTCATCGTCGTCGCTGCCAAACGTGATTCCGATATTTTTCTGTTCGTCGTCGATCCGAAAGCGCCGGGCGTGACGATCCGTCCGCTGAAAAATCTTGATCTGACCCGCCGCGTCTCGAGCGTCGAGCTCAAGGGCGCTCCCGCCGAGCGGCTTGGCGGCGGCCCTGATCTTTTCGCGCAGCTAATCGACGTTGCCGCAATCGCCGTCGCGGCCGACTCGCTCGGTGGAACCGAGCGCGCGCTCGAGATGGCTGTCGATTACTCGAAAGTCCGCGAGCAGTTCGGCAAGCCGATC
>NZ_DATDGQ010000026.1:0-14574 GCF_036522015.1 Binatus sp. (SeqCode) | reverse complement strand
CATGAGAACGGGTAGACTCCGGCCTTGTCGGCGACGAACGTGATCGTCTTGGGCTCGCCGCGCGTTACAATCTCGGTGATGTTGTAAGCGGGAATCGTAAAGCCGTGCTGATTCGACGCGCCCGGCACGAGGTTCTTGAGTGTAAGCTTTACCTTGTCGCCTTGTTCGACCGCGATCACGCTGGGCAGCCAGACCTTCGCGTCATCCACTTCGACCGAGACCAGCGTGAAGCTCCTGGTGCCGGGCTCGTCCGCCGTGGGCGGAGGCGATTGCAATCCGGGTGCCGATGGAGCGGCCCCCTGCGCCATCGCTATTCGGTTCGCGCCCGGGAGCGTGAAGGCAGCCACGACCGCGATCGCCGCCATCGTTTTCAACATTGCGTTGGTCATCGGAAGTTCTCTCCTTGTTAGTGGACCAATCTATCAACAAACTCAGCCATTGAATCGCTTCGCGAGTTTCGCCCATTCGGCGTCGTCGGTTCCCGCGCGATACGGGATGTAAAATGCGACGCGGTCCAGCAGGCCGTCGTAACGTTCCCTGACCTTGTCCGCGATGTCGTCGAAGGTGCCCGCGACGGTGTACACGTCGAGCATCTCGTCGGTGATTTCTTTGGCCATCGCGACCCACTCACCCTTGGCCGCCTTTTCGTTGAGGCGCTGCGCAACGTCGCCCCATCCGTGCGTGTCGAGCACGATCTTGTAGGTTCGGGTCGAGGCGTAAAACGAGATCTGCTGGCGGACCGCTTCGCGGGTCTTTTTGATTTCGTCCTGGTTGCGGCCGACGATCACGAAGGCCGTCGATTGGATTTCGAAATCCTTGCGCGAGCGCCCCGCCTTGTTCAAACCCTTTTCGACGTTCGGCAGTACGTATTCGCGCAGGTACTTGGGCGAGTTGAACGGATGCGCGTGCAAGCCCTCGCACAGCTCGCCGGCGAGCCGGATGATATGTTCGTTAACGCCCGCGATGTGAATCGGCACGTTCGGAAAGTTGTGCCGGGCGGGAGTGAAGAATGGCGTCATCAGCGAGAAGTTGTAGTACTTGCCCTGGAAGGAGAGCTTCGCGCCGCCCTCCGACCAGCACTTGAAAATCGTACGCAGCGACTGAAGGTACTCGCGCAAGCGCGGCACCGGCGCTTCCCACTTCGTGCTGTAGCGCCGCTCGATATGGCCCTTCACCTGCGTGCCGAGGCCGAGGATGAAGCGGCCCTCGGATAGCCCGGCGAGATCCCACGCGGTTGCAGCCGTTATCATCGGACTGCGCGGAAACGCGATCGCAACCGACGTACCCATTTTGATTCGCTTGGTGTGTTCGGCGATGAGTGCGGCCGGAAGGAAGCCGTCGTTGCCGGCCTCGGGAATCCAGATCGCATCGAAGCCTGCTGTTTCAGCGGCGCGCGCAGCAGCCGGAACATCGCGCAGGTTGCGTGTCGAAAGACCGGTGTCGAGCTTCATAGTTTTCGCTCCTGCAAGGAACCTAACCCCTAACCCCTTCCTGAGCGGGAAGGGAACCAGATTTCGAGAAGCCCGTTTTTCGGTGGGCGGACGGAATCGTAACAAAGGCTCGGGCAAACTGGCAAAGCCTGCGGCAATCCGAAAGGACCGCGCTCAGCGGCGGTTCGTGCGTCTGCGGACCATGTCCAGGGCGCGGGCGGGGTAGTCGCTGATCAATCCGTCGACGCCCATCTCGAGCAGCTCCGTCATCTCGGCTTCTTCGTTCACGGTCCAGACGTGCACTTCGACTCCGACGCGGTGCGCGAAGTCCACACTTTCCCGAGTGACGAGTTCCCACGATTCGTGGCGATGCGGGATTTGGACGGCGTCTCCCGGTGGGCGATAGCCGGCGTCGCGGGTTCCCATCGCCTGAATGAACATCCCGGATTCGAGGTACGAGAAATTGGTCGGGATATCCGGCGCCAGCTTGCGGACTTCGTCGAGAGGCGCCTGATGCTCGCTGGCGACGAGGACGTTGCGACGCATCCCGGCGCGATCGAGCACGTCGAGCATCGGCGCGACCACGCTCGGGGCGATTTGCTTGACCTCGACTATCATCCTCAGTTTTGGAAATTCCGCGAGCACTTCGAATAGGCGCGGCAGCTTGATTCCCTTCTCTCTGAATGGAAATGTCGCGCCGTCAAGCGTGAACATCCGGCCGGCGTCGGCGGCCGCAAGCTCCGCATACGTCATCTCCGGGATCACGCGATCGAGCCCGCACATCCGCTTGAGATGCTCGTCGTGAGCAACGACGATTTCGCCATCGCGCGTCATGTGGATGTCGAATTCGAGATAGTGAACGCCGCTGGCGACAGCGGCGCGAAATGATTCGAGCGTATTTTCAGGGTGCGTCCCGGCAGAACCGCGATGGCCAACAACGCGGGGCGGTGGCGGCTCGAAGAAATCGGTTTTGAGATGCTCGCGCATTTCGGGTTTTCGGCTGGGACAGATCGCAAATCCCAGCCTTAACCGGGAAGCGGCGAATTAGCAATCAATGGCGAAAAGAGTCGGAGTGGGAGCGGCTGGTAGTCAGATCAAAGCGCGCCGTTGGTCTCCGGCGTTTCGAGGCGGCTGCTCGTGATTCCGCGCAGGTGCCGGACCTTTCCCACGGGGCGATCGATCGTCACGTGGTACATATCGCCGAACTTGGAAATCGCGGGTTTGCGTTCTCCGCTCGCGATGAAGTGGCTGCCGAGATCGGGCAGCTCCGCGAGTGCAGACTGGTACTGATCCTTGATGTCCTCGAATATCGCCTTCATCCGCGGCGACACCTGGTGATTCTCGCCGAGTTTCTCGGTCAGAGGATTGACCCAGGCGCCGTCTTTTTCCATCGCGAAGTGGAGATGAGGCCCGGTCGATAGCCCGGTCGAGCCGACATTGCCAATGACCTGCCCGATATGAACGTAACCGCCCGGCTTCAGCGCCGGACTGATCTTCGACAGGTGACCGTAGATGCTGACCATCTGATGCTGATGCTGGATGCGGATGCAGTTGCCGAGCTCGCCCTGCCATCCCGCGCTTATGACAGTGCCGTCCGCGACACTCTTGACCGGCTCGCCGTACTTCGCGACCAGATCGACGCCTACATGCGGACGGTATTCGTGCAGAATCGGGTGATAGCGATGGAAGGTGAAGCCGGACGAAATGTACTGGAAATTGAGCGGGAACTTCAGCGACTGCGGGCCGAGCGCGTGGCCTTGTTCGTCATATAGATGAGGACGGCCGTGTTCATCCGAAAATGAAATCGCCGTCAGCGTACGGCTCCCGAAACGGATTTGTGCCGCCTGCACATCGCCGACGAGCGTGTACGAGCCGTCGCGGCTGACCTTTTCCTGGTAAATCAGCTTGACCGCGGAGCCGGGCGCGAGCCGGTTCAGATCGTGGCGATCCGAGAACGCGTCCTGTAGCGAGTCGACGATTGGCTTGGGGATTCTGTTCTCAGCGGCCGCGCGCTGGAAGTTGTCTTTGACCGCGAACGTCATCTTGATCGGGCGAATGTAATATTCGATCGGTCGAATGGCGGCCTTGAGGACGCCCGCGCCGAGGCTCGCGCCGATGACCGTGCTATTTTCATCGAGATCGTACTTGAGGCCGCGCATCTCGCCGGTCTCGGGATCTTTATATAGGGTCAGCGGGTGCCCGCTATGGAAATACCGGTTCGCGGTAATCTGCTGGATGTACGACGCCCACTGATGCGCGTCGCCCGGCTCCATCCCTGCGTCGCGAAGATAGCTCTCGATAGGCGCGGTGCGGTCGAGCATCGTGCTGATAGTGATCGACTGAGGAGCGGGCTCGGCAGTCTCGGCCTGCTCGATGACGTCAGTGCCGTCCTTGCCGGCATCCATCTGGGAGCTGAGGGTATCGAGCGGGGAAGAAAAAGTCTGCGGATTTGCTTGGAAAAAAAGGAACAGTGCGGTGGTGGACGCAATCAGAGCGACGGCTAAAGCCGTAACTGCGCGTGGATATCCACCGAAGCTTCTCCCCCGAGCCGCCATAGTCATCGACGGTAGGTGATTCGGCTATCCAACGCAACCCTAGCGTGTCACAAGTTCGCTGTTCCGGTTACGGTAGCGACAAAAATTCACGCGCTTACGGTTACAAAGGTTACAAATCAACCATCGCCGTGAATCGGCGCCGCAGTATCAAGACAGAATGCACTACGGACAATTGCGAGCAGCCCGATAGCCCTCCTGCTCCGCAGCTTCGCGGCTCGGGAACAGGACGCGATTCTCGGGCGCCATCTTGTCGTAGGTGCTGCAGCCGGGCCATGCGTAAATCTTGCTCCGTCGATTACCGACGATCTGGCCCGCGACGGTCGATGAGCTAATAACCGGCGCCGGAGCCAAATTCGCCGCGTGAGCTGCCTCGTTGGGACGGGCGGGCTGCGTCCAGAATTCATTCAACAAGCTCGCCAGCCTGAATCCCGCCTTCGCAAGCTGATGGCCAGCGATCTTATCGGCTCGATCCAGGTATGCAGAGTTAAGCTCCACGGGACGCCCGACCGGGTTGAGGCAGGCGTTGACGGTTGGTTGGCAAGGTTCGATCGGGATGTGCAGCGGGTCGTAGATCTCGGAACGCGCCACTTGATTCGATTCCCACGCGATATCGTCGGCGGAAATCCACGAATTTGCGTCTTTTCCGGACGGATATGTTAGTTCAGATGCATACGCCAGTTCCAATTTGTGGGCAGTTGTCTCGGGCCTTCCGCTGTCGATGTCATACTCGAGACGGCGCACGACGGTGGTGTCCCAGACTGCGTGAAGATTCGTCTCGCGGGAACGCGATTCGACCATCACGCAGTTGCCGCCGCGGTCGGCGTCGTTCGCGGCATGCAGCGGCTGATGGATGTCGCCGACCAAGTGGATGAGGAACGCCAGATCCCCCGCGGCGCCGAAGCGGTCGTAGTTTCCATCCTTCAAGCGCTTCGAGTACTCGTCGATTTTCGCGGTGACGCAGTTTCCGCCGGGGCATCGCGCGGGAACATCTGCCCGCCGATCCTGCAAACAAATGTCGATGAAGTGCCAGGGCGCTGTCGATTTATCTTCATCACGGAACTCGAAATCCGGTCGGTTCGAAGCCTCCTCCATCGCAGTGGCAATGGCTTTCTTGTCGGTGGACACGCCGAGGATACTCGCCACATGAGTTTGCGCTGCGGGCGTGAGATTGTCCGCCGCAATGACCGCGACAATTTTGTGCCCGTCAGATCCCCACGCCCACGCCGACGCAGGGAAGAGCAGGAATGCGATGACGAGGTTCGCAATACAACGGGCTGGAGAATGCATGCGGCACCTATAGCACCATCGGTCATTAAAATTGTTACTGTCGAGCTCGATGCCAATAGCTGCGATTGATCTCGGCCGCCGCCGGATTGGGGTCGCTGTCACTGATGCAGCCTCGATGGGGGCGCATCCGGTGGGGATTGTCGAGCGGCGGGCGCTCAAGTATGACCTCGACGCGATTGCTGCGATGCTGCGCGGACGGGACGTCAGCACAATCGTCGTCGGGCTTCCGCTCAACATGGATGGCAGCGAAGGGCCGGCTGCAGTTTCCGCGCGGAAATTCGCCGCGCACCTGGCGCTTGAGCAGCACGTCACCGTCGAGCTGTTCGACGAGCGATTGACGAGTTTCGAGGCGCGCGAACGCCTCGCGAACATGCCGGCGCGGAAGGGCGCGCGGAAGACTGGGCTCGACGCGCTCGCGGCAGTCGTCATCCTGGAAGGCTGGATGCAGGCGAATCGGGACAAAATCCCGCACGGCGATAAATAGCGCGGGCCGCAAGCGACGCAGTAAAAGTTAGTCGGGAGCCCCCGGGCGGCCTGGGGCTCCCTCTGGTTAGTGTTTCCGCGCATCAGAGCGCCAGCTTGGCAAACGACATGACGATGTACGCTATCGTCATGACGCCGAAGACCACGCCGGGGAACTCTTCCAACGCGCGGTAGCGGGCGATCCGCAGACCCTCACCGACTTCGGCCTGCTCGACTGTCGCCGGGGTGCTGATCACCACCTGTTCGTTGATCGTCGAAGCCATGATCGTCTTACCTCCTTTGCCCTCTCGGGCCTTGCAAAAAGGAGGCGTAATTTAGGGGGGAACGAGCGCGATCAGTGGTTTGTTACGTTGTAACGCGAGACCGCGGAGACCGGTCTCTTATAGCCGCCAGGAGACAGGAAACCTGTCGTCGGGAACGTACGAGCAGACGGCGCCGGTCTTGATCGTGGTGGAGAGCAGCCTTCCCAGATCGCTGTTCTGCTCGGAGATTCGCTCGAGCGCCAAGCGAATCGCCCTCGTTACCGCGACGCGGGCGCGTTCCGCACTGGAAGCTGCCCTGCGATCGCGGCCGCCAAGACCGACGGCGCGACGGATCTCGTGTGCGAGCGCTGCCTTTTCGTCTTCTGCCGTCGCGATGCGTTCCTCGTCCTTGAATTCGCGGGCTTCTTCGAGTTCGTCTTCGAGTTCGGTCAATCGGCGCTGATAGTCGGCCTTCGCTGGCGCATCGAGCATCTCACCCGCATGCCCTAGGTCGCCTGCGAGCACTCCGGTTCGCGCGAGGTCTTCGGCGGTCGCAGCGTCCGTAACTTCCTCGCTTGCTCCGCCTGAGCCAGTCGCCAGATCGAGCGCGCGGATCTCCTCGCCGGGGCGCCCGAGCAGATGAGCGATGTAGTGGTACCCCTTTGCATCTTTTAGCCGCCAGGTCTTCCCTTCGTAGGCGACGGTCCAATACTCGCCCTCGCGGCGGAAGATCGCTGGGCCCTGGGCGTCCTCTGGATGCTCTTGCCTTTCTGTTCGCGATGGCGAAGCTGGTCTGTCCGCTTCGACCCGCTCAACCCACCGCTCACCTGCGCCGCATCGTCGATAGATTTCAATCGCCGCGTCGAGCTTCTCATTCGCCCGCGCGCTCGCGCCCGACGCATTCAGCGCCCGGCCCCAGTAATGCCGCGCCTCGGCTTCCTCGAATGGCACATGATATTGGCGAAAAATCTGTACTGCTTTTTCGAACTGCGTCTCCGCGTCTTCGTATTTCCCTTCAGCCGCCGCGACGACTGCCTCCGCCCGCGCGACCTTGCCGGCCAGCCCACGCCAGTCCTCCCCATTTCCAAGTATCTCGCGGCAACGACTGAGGTGCGGGTGCCCGCGCTCTGGGCAGCCCATCTCAGCATATATTCCGGCAAGAAATGACCCCGAATGCAGTAGTCCTGGAACGTCCCGTTCCTCGTCCGCGATTCGTCCCAGTCTCTCGGCTCCCGCGAGGTCGCCAAGAAGCTGTCGAATCTTGGCAAAATGATTCGCGATTGAACCTTGCTCATCGCGGCTTGAGACTCGCCGCGCCTGTTCAAGATTTCGGGCTACGTGAATCTCGGCCTGTTCAAATTCGCCCGTCGCGATGTGCCACCTGACTGCAACAAAAGAGGACGATAAGTCCGCCTCTTCCCAGATGCGCCTCGCTTGGTCGAGCTCTCCGCTCTCAACATATGCGTCAAATAGATGAGCGAGCAGAAGCAGGCGAGGAGTGGTAACGTGAGCGAGCCGCGGTTTGGCAAGCTCGCGATGAAGCCAAAACGGAGCCTCCGTGGGGTCCAGTAGAGTCACCCGCAGTGCTGCGGAATTCCATGCTGCACTGTGTACCGACGGAGCATCGACGAGCCTGTTCGCGCGATTCGATGCTTCATCAACTAGAGTCAGAGCTCGCGCGAGTCGCCCCGCGTGGAATAGCTGAATCGCCTGCAAACATGAGGCATTTATCCAAATCTCCTCATTGCGGATCCGCTCAGAGATGTCCATCGCCACGCGTGACCATGCGAGGCTCTCTTCTCGGAGCATGAGATGTAGCGCAGCCATCGCCATTCCTGCGTATAAATTGGCTTTACGTGCCGAATCCACTCCCTTTCCCAAAATCGCCTCGGCTTTCCGATAGTGTTCCATGGCCTCGGAAGGATTTCGGATTGCGGACCGCATTGCCAGCGCTGCCCCCATCCGCGAATGCACCAGAGCGGCGCGTTCTGTTTGTCCGGACTCCTCGTAGATCTTCAATGCGCGAGCCAGGTATTCCATGCCTTTCGGATCTGAAAGATCGGTGACGTACATCAGCGTGGCGAGACGCTCGAGCAAGCGCGCTTGATTCTGCGGCTCGATATTGTGCTGCTCCATAAGTTGGAGCGCGGCTTGCCAACTTAGCTTTGCGTCTTCGTAGGCAAATATCCTGTAGGCGACTTCGCCCGCATCAATCGAATAATCGATGGCTTTTCCGGCGACGCCGGCCGCTCTGAAGTGATATGCCAGTTGCGCCCGGTGTGGTTTTAGATCGCCCTTATAGATTTCCTCGATCGCCGCTCCGATTTTGCCATGTAACTGGATGCGCCGATTCGCTGCCAGGTCATCGTAGAGCACTTCACGGATGAGCGCGTGGGAGAACTGCTGGCGCGCGAACCCCGGCGCTCCAGCTCTCAGAACTCCGAGCCGTACGGCTTCATCTGTCTGCTCGACTATCTGCTCCGGCGAGCGCCCGGAAACCATCTCCAGCAATCGAATGTCGAACTCATTTCCGACCACCGAAGCGATCGACAACAACGCCTTGGCTTCCTCGGAAAGCGCAGCCAATTGGCGTCGAATCGATTCCCGCACTCCGTCCGGGATCTTGAACGCGCTAGCGTCGAACGCGGTTCGCGCAAGCTTTCCTTCCGCAGCAAGCAGCCGCACGACCCCATCAACAAACAAGGGATTTCCCTCGGTTGCGCGATACAAATCTGCGGCCAGTTTGTCGTCTGCTTTCGTTGCCGAGCTGCGTTCGATGAACTCGCCGACCTCGGCCTGGCTGAGCCCTGCGATTGAAACCGTCCGGCCTTCGCGGATCAGGTCACCGATTAGCTTGCCCAGTTCAGATGACTGCCTGACTTCGGCATCGCGATAGGTGCCAACAATCAGCATCCGTGAGTCCTTTGACTCCCGCGCGACAAACCGGAGCATCTGCAGCGAGGGTTGGTCTGCGTCGTGCAGATCATCGATCACGATCAACAACGGCTCACTGCGCGCGACATTCTTGAGCAATGTCGCTACCGAATCGAACAGCCGAAAGCGCGCCGACTCCGCGTCTGTCGTCGCCTTGGCCTCTTCGAGTGACGGGAGTGAAAGTCTGATCTCCGGAATCAGTCGCGCGATTTCACTTGCGCCGGAACCGAGCAGTGCTTTCAGATCCTCGCCGTCGCGATCATCAACGCATGCACGGAGTATCTGGATGAACGGCCAATATGCCGGCGCCCCGCCACCTTCCCAGCATCGGCCCCACAGCACGCGCATCCCGCGCGCAGCAGCTTCGTCGGAGATCTCTTCAGCGAGACGAGTCTTGCCGATGCCCGGCTCGCCACTCAGCAGAAACAGTTTGCCGTGACCAGCGCCGACGTCGTCCAGACCGGCCAGAAGCTCTGCCAGCTCGCGCTCTCGCCCGACAAACGCATTATGCGACGGCTGCCGATCGAATGTGTTCCGAGAAGTCATTCTTGAGGTGCTGCGGTTCACCTTGACCAAGGACGTTTCGACAACTAGAGGCGGGGGGCGCAGCGCCTAGGTTTAGCACTCGAGCGGGGAAGGGTCGATAATGTCAGCAGCGACGGCGGCTGATGAAAAATCACGGCATGGAATATAATTTCGAATCAGATGAAGCTTGCTGCCGCAATTCTTGTAATCGCGATCGCTGCCGGCGCTTCGTACGCAGCGTTCTCATACTACTGGCTTAGTCCGACGGAAAAATTTGCGCCGCCGCGCGAAGTCACGATTGAAAAGGGCGAGTCGTTTCGCCAGATCGCGCGCGCGCTTGCCGATGCGGGCGTCGTTCGGAGCGAGGTCGCGCTCCGCATGTACGGCCGCGTCAGCCTTACCGCGAGCGAGATCAAGCCGGGCGACTATGCTTTCAATGGCGGCGAGCGGATTCCCGATGTCATGCGCCATCTGGTCAAGGGCGATTTTATCGTCGTGACGATCACGATTCCGGAGGGCCTGACGGTGCATGAGATTGCGGAGCGGGTGGCGCAGACAGGGCTGGTCTGCGAGGACGAATTCGAGAACGCTGCGCGCGACGGCGCGATGGTGCGAGCGCTCGGCCTGATGCCGCTCGGCGCGGAAGGCTACCTGTTTCCCGCGACCTACAAGTTTTCGCCGCACGCGAAGACTAACGACGTGCTCGGCGCGATGCTCGCGCGCTTCTACCAGGTGCTGACGCCGGAGGTTGAGGAGCGGATGTTCGAGGTCGGTCTGGACCCGCGCCGGCTGGTCACGATGGCGTCGATCGTCGAGAAGGAAGCGAAGGCGCCTGCCGAGCGGCCTCTCATTGCGGGTGTCTTCTACAATCGGCTGCGGCTTGGGATGCCGCTGCAATCCGATCCTACTGCGCAGTACGAGCTGGACGGGGCGAAGGAGTCGGCGGCGTCCGCGGTTCATACAACGTCGGCCTTTAACACCTACGACTTCACCGGGTTACCGCCGGGGCCGATCGCAAATCCCGGATTGAAATCAATCGAAGCCGCGCTGAATCCGCAGCAGACTGACTATCTCTATTTTGTCGCGCGCGAAGGCGGTACCCACGTCTTTTCGAAATCATACGACGAGCATCGCCGCGTAATCGCCAGCGAGCGGAAAGCGCCGGCCGGAAAAGAGCAGCAGCTACCGCGGTGAAATAAGGCACTTGGGGCCGCCGATTGGACGGTCGCATCTGCGTCGATTAGGCTATAATTTCATTCCTGTGGACAATCCGGTCGAGACAATTGGCGCTGCCAGCGCGCGAATCGCGCGGCTAGCCGCAATGCGCGTGATGCTGTGTGCGGTTGCGCCGGCGCTCACTGCGATCGTACTGGGATTGCTGCTCGGCACTATCGGCGACCTGACCTGGGGACAGTACGGATATTGGTTGGCGCCCGATAGCGCCATTGCGCTGAGCCTCGCATTGATCGGCGCAGGTCTGGTCGTGCTGGCGATGGGACTGCTGATGGCATTTCGGGCGTACCGGCGCGCCAACGACTTCGTTGCCGCGGCCGCCGAGCTCGACGACCTGCTGGAATGCAACCAGGAGATCGTGACCTTCGCAAATCTCGCCAATCCGGCGGTGCCGGAGCGCAGTCGTGCGCGGCGCACGCCGCTATTCCCGGTGCTGTGGCGCCGCGCGATTGCGTTGTTCGGCGGGCTGGACCTGCGGCGCGAATTCAGACTTGAAGTCGGCGCGCCGCTCAAGCGTTCGTCGATCTTCGCGGGCGTGGTCGCGCTGGCCATGCTATTTGCGACGTTGGGCCTGGTGCGCGCGCCGACGCCTGAGAGCAGAGAAGCCGCCAAGTTGCGCGCAATCGCTCAGGAAATCGCCAAAACCGCGACCAGCTCCGACGACACCGCGCTCGCGGGCAAGATCCGCGCAGCCGCCGACGCGCTGGAGAATTCCAAGCTGCCGCCCGCGGAAAAGAAGAAGCGCATCGAGGATGCGATGCGGCAAGCTGAGAAGGCCGCTGAAAAACGCAACAACAGCCAGTCTGGAAAAAATCGGGGAACCGGCAAGTCCAACGCACAGAGCGGAAACGGCGGCGGCAAGAGCCAGGGCCAAGGCAACTCATCGGGCGCAGGCACTGGCGAAGGCAAGAGCGGCACCGGATCGGGTCAGAACGCGGGCGGCAATAACCCAAGCCCCGGCAAAGGCAGCACCGGCAACAATTCAGGCAAGAACGACGGCGGAAAAGGCACTGCGAAGAACGACAAGAACGATCAGAACAAAGGCGACCCGTCGAACGTCAAACTCCAAAACGAGCTCGCCAAGGCCGAAGCGCAAGCCGAGACGGCCGACGCCAAAAATCCCGGCCCCGACAACCAGCCGGGCGACGACAAGAATCAAGGCGGCGCGAACAAGCCCGGCGATAAACCCGATCAGAAGAGCGGCAGTCAGCCCGATCCCAACCGGCCCGGCGACCTCCCGAAGCCAGGAGCCAATGGCGATCGCAATATTCCCGCGGCGGGCGGCAATCCGAAAAACAACAAAGACATGGGTTCGAACCTTGGCGATACGCATCTCGGCGAGATGCCGACGTCCACCAACGCACAGCGCTTCCTGAAGCCGGGCGAGAAGGGCGCGGGCGTCGATATCAAGGATGCGCGCTACGTTATGTTCCGGCTGCCGGGCGCGCCCACTTCCAGTAGCGGCGGAAAAACGGTACTCGACACCGATCGGCCCAAAGCGACGACGGCTTACGTCAATGCGCCGCTTGCGCCGACCAGCGACGACGCGCCGCCCGACGAACGACAACTGGTGCCGCCGCGCTATCGCGACATGATTCACTAGATTCTGCAAAGGAAGGACAACGGATGGGAGCGGCTCCTCAACAGGTTTCACCCGACCAGCGGGTGGCGGATTTTCGCAAGATTTTTTCGCGCGCCGAGAGCGAAGTTGCGCGGGTAATCGTCGGCCATCGCGAAGTCGTTCGTAAACTGCTGACCGCATTGTTTTGCGGCGGCCATATTTTGATCGAAGGCGTTCCGGGGCTCGGCAAGACGCTGATGGTCAAGGCGGCCAGCGAAACGCTCGGGCTCAGCTTCAAGCGAATCCAGTTCACGCCCGACCTGATGCCCTCGGACATCATCGGCACGCAGGTGCTGACGGAGTCCGACGGCCTGCGCGAGTTCCAGTTCAAGCCGGGGCCGATTTTCGCGCACATGGTGCTGGGCGACGAGATCAATCGCGCGACGCCGAAGACGCAGTCGGCCGTGCTCGAGGCGATGGAAGAGCATCAGGTCACGGTCTTCGGCACCACTTACGTCCTCGATCCGCCGTATATCGTGCTCGCCACGCAAAATCCGATCGAGCTCGAAGGCACCTATCCGCTGCCCGAGGCGCAGATGGATCGCTTCATCTTCAAAGTCGTGATGGGCTCGCCCAAACCCGACGAACTGCGCGAAATTCTCAACCGCACCACCGGCACCGCGCAGAACAAAATTCAGCCTCTGTTCGAGCCGGCCCGTGCGCCGCAGGCGATCGAGGATCTCAAGGGCCTCGTGCGCGAGGTGATGGTGGCCGAGCCGCTCGAGCGCTACATCATCAGCGTGATCGGCGGATGCACCCCCGGCGGCCCGGGCGCGATTCCCGAGGTCTCGCAATACTTGCGCTTCGGGCCGAGTCCGCGCGGTGCGCAGGCGCTGATTCTGTGCGCGAAGGTTAACGCGTTGCTCGCGGGCCGCGTGAGCGTGAGTTACGACGATATCGACGACGCCATTGTGCCGTGCTTGCGCCATCGCTTGCTGCTCAACTTCCAGGCCGAGGCCGAGAGCGTTTCCTCCGAATCGATCCTCGAGCAGGTGATAAAGCGGCTCAAGAAGCCGCGCACGTAGCCGATGTTCGGACTGCCTGATGAGTTTACGCCGGGATTTCTCGCCCGGCTCGAAAAGCTCAGGATCAGAACCCGCCAGCGCTATGCCGGGCTGGGCCGGGGCATGCACCTGTCGCCCAAGCGCGGCTCGTCGCTCGAGTTCAACGACTATCGCCACTACTCGCCCGGCGACGACTTCCGCTACATCGACTGGGGACTCTACGGGCGCAGCGACAAACTCTACATCAAGCTTTTTCAGGAAGAGGAAGACCTGCTCACGTATATTTTCGTCGACGCGAGCGCGTCGATGGGGTATCCGGCGGGCGACCGCAAGTTCGAATCCGCGATGCTGACTGCGCTCGCGCTGGCCTACGTTGCGCTGGCCAGCGGCGATCGCGTGATGCTGCGCGTGCTCGGCGGCAGCGGCGCAAAGGTCAATCCGTCGTTCGTCACCGGCCGCCATCGAATCGTCGAGCTTGCGCGCCGGCTGGCCGATCTCAAACCGGGCGGGCAGTTCGACTTCGCGACTTCGCTGGCGACCGAACTGCTCGCAATTCGGCGCGCGGGCAAGGTGTTTATCGTTTCCGATTTCCTGATGCTGCTCAACTCGGTGACGCGCGGGCTTGGGATGTTCACGGCGGCGTCGATGGACCTCACCGCCGTGCAGATTCTCGGCGGGCGCGAGCTTAACGGACATGGGCTGGACGGTGACGTCGAGGTGATCGATTCGGAATCGGGCGAGCGGCTGCGGGTATCGATCGGCGAGCGCGAACGCAAGCAATATCGCGAGACGATGCTGCGCCTGACGCGCGAAATAAAATCATTCTGCCTGAAGCGCGGGTTGCATTACTCGCTCTACACCACCGACCAGGACTTCCAGCAGTTCTTTGTCCGCGCGACGCGCGACCTCGGCCTGGCGCACTGAAGATTTACGATGGGACTTCTTTACCCAGGCGCGCTGATATTTTTCGCTGTCGTGCCGGCGCTCGTTCTGGCATACCTCGCCAAGGAGCGGCCGTCGCGGGTGACGGTCTCGAGCGTGATGGCGTTTCGCGCGCTGCGCGGTTTTCGGCGCGAACGTTTCGGCGGATGGCCGCGACTGGATTGGATGTTCTTCGCCGAGATTTTGATCCTGAGTCTCATCGTGCTCGCGATGGCGGGACCGTTCATCTGGAAAAAGAGTTCACCGCTGGCAGTCGTGATCGACAATTCGGCCGCGATGCAGGCGCTGACGCCGTCGGGCAAGAGCCGTTTCGAGATC
>NZ_DATDGQ010000025.1:0-7354 GCF_036522015.1 Binatus sp. (SeqCode) | reverse complement strand
CCCATGCCGACCGAGCTCTTTTCGAAATATCCTGGACTCGAAAAAGCTTCGACCCTCGTCGAGCTGCGCGAGTTCATAGGCGACTGCCAGCGATGCAAGCTCGCGCCGCGCCGGACCAATCTCGTGTTTGGCGTCGGCAATCCCAACGCGGATTTGATGTTTGTCGGCGAAGCGCCCGGGGCCGACGAGGACGCTCGCGGCGAGCCGTTTGTGGGCCGTGCGGGCCAGTTGTTGACCGACATCATCGAGCGCGGCATGGGTATCAGCCGCGCCGAGGTGTACATCTGCAACGTGATCAAGTGCCGCCCGCCCGACAATCGAAATCCCGAGCCCGACGAAGTCGCGTCATGCGAGCCATTTCTGTTTCGCCAGATTGATCTCGTGCGCCCGCGCGCGATCGTTGGGCTCGGCACTTTCGCGGTGCACGCGGTGCTGAAGGTGAAGATTCCGATCAGCAAGTTGCGCGGCAACTGGCAGAATTTTCGCGGTATCCGGTTCATGCCCACGTTTCATCCCGCGTATCTGCTGCGTACGCCCGGCGACAAGCGGCTGGTGTGGGCGGATATTCAGCAAGTGATGAAGTATCTCGGGATGCCGATTCCGCACCGCGGCGGTTCCGCGCCGTGAGCATTCGCTCAACCCTGATGGTCGTCGCGACACTCGCGATCGCGACATTCGCATCGCAACCAATCTTTGCCGCCGACGCGCCTGCGAAATCTGCCGCGCATACCCCGCCGTGGGTTCAGCTGATCACGATTGACGGCTCGATCAATCCCGCCACCGCGTCATACATCGGCGACTCGCTCGCGTCCGCAAATGCCGAGGGCGCGAGCGCGCTGGTGATCGAGCTCGATACGCCGGGTGGGCTGCTGAACTCCGCGGAAAAAATCGTGAAGGCCATTCTCGCGGCTCCGCTGCCGGTGATCGTGTACGTCGCGCCGTCGGGGGCCAGTGCTGCGTCCGCCGGCACCTTCATCACCGAAGCCGCGAATGTAGCGGCGATGGCTCCGGGAACAACGATCGGCGCGGCGCATCCGGTGGAGGAGGGCGGAGAGGACATCAAGGGCGCGATGGGGCAGAAGCTCGAGAATTTCACGGCGACTTTTGCGCGCACGATCGCGCAACAGCGCGGGCGCAACGAAGACTGGGTCGAGCAGGCCGTACGCCACAGCGTCGCGATTGGCGAGCGCGAAGCGCTGGCGAAAAACGTCATCGATATCGTCGCGCCCGATTTGCGCAGCCTGCTGACGCAGGCCAGCGGCCGCAAGGTCCAGGTCGAAGGCCACAGCGTGACGCTCGCGCTCGCCGACGCAACCGTGCGCCGCGTGCGGATGACGCCTGGCCAGCAACTGCTCAACGTACTGGCCGATCCCAACATCGTCTATCTGCTGCTGATGGCGGGATTGATCGGACTGTACTTCGAGTTCGCGCATCCGGGCGTGATTTTTCCCGGCGTAGCCGGCGCGATTTGCCTGCTGCTCGCGCTCGCCTCGTTCCAGGTCCTGCCGGTGAACCTCACTGGACTGCTGTTGATTTTTCTCGGCGTCGGAATGCTGATCTCCGAAGCCTTCGTCACCAGTTACGGAATTCTCGGCCTTGGCGGCGTTACGGCGTTCGTCATCGGCTCGCTGTTTCTGATCGACACGTCGAAGACCGACCTGGCAGTTGATCACAACATTATATATGGCGCCGCTGCCGCGCTGACGCTGATCATTCTCGGCATCGGCTACATCGTGGCGCGCGAGCGCCGCAACCGCGCGACCACTGGCGCGGAAGGCATTGTCGGCGAGGTCGGCGAAGTGCGAGAGGCGATCGCTCCCGGTACGCCCGGCAAAGTTTTCGTGCATGGCGAGATATGGCGCGCGATCAGCGCCGACGCACTCAGCCCCGGCGCACGCGCTCGCGTCAAGTCGATCAACGGTTTGGAACTACAGGTACAGAAGGTGGCGTAGCGCCCGAAGATGGCGCAAGGTATCGACACGCCTCGCGCGCTTGGGGGCGAAGGAGAATCGCGATGGCGAGCGGGGTCGGCATAGTCGTCTTCATCGGCGTAATTTTCGTTTTGAGCGGGCTGAAGGTCCTCAACGAGTACGAGCGCGGCGTAGTTTTTCGACTCGGCCGCCTCACTCCTTATCGCGGGCCGGGCGTGATCTTCGTGATTCCCGTGCTCGAGCGGATGGCGCGAATCGACCTGCGCACCGTGACGCTGGACATCCCGCCACAGGACGTCATCACCAAGGACAACGTGACGGTCAAGGTCAGTGCGGTGCTGTATTTTCGCGTCGTCGATCCTTCGCGCGCGGTCACCGAGGTCGCGAACTATCTATTTGCCACGATGCAACTTGCGCAGACCACCTTGCGCTCGGTCGGCGGGCAGACCGAGCTCGACGAGCTGCTCAGCCAGCGCGACAAGCTCAACGCGCGCATCCAGGAAATAGTGGATTCGCAAACCGAGCCGTGGGGCGTGAAGGTCACGCTGGTCGAGTTGAAAAATATCGATCTGCCGCAGGATATGCAGCGCGCGATCGCGGCGCAGGCCGAGGCCGAGCGCGAGCGCCGCGCCAAAGTGATCGCGGCCGAAGGCGAATTCCAGGCGTCGCAGCGGCTCGCAGATGCCGCCGAAATCATGAGCAAGAGTCCGATCACGCTGCAGCTTCGCTATCTGCAGACGCTCAAGGAGATCGCGACCGAGAACAATTCCACCACGGTCTTTCCGATGCCAATCGATCTGTTCGAACCGTTCCGCGCGTTCGCGAACCTGACCAGCGGCGGCGGGGACAAGCCCAAGACCTGAAACCGCCGGATCGTCGCGTTCGCACCAAACTGAATTTTCGGGGAAAATTTCCACCCTATGGGCAAGCTGATAATGGTTCGTCATGGCGAGAGCGAGGGCAACGCGATTCGGCGCTTCACCACGTCGGGCGAAGCGAAAATCACGGATCTCGGACGCCGCCAGGCGCTGGAGGCGGCCGTCAGGATCAAGCTGATGTTTCAGCCGATACTGGTGATTGCGAGCACGTTCGCGCGCGCCCGCGAAACCGGCCTCATCATTGCTGCTGAACTTGGCGTCCCGATCGAATACGAAGAACGGTTCCGCGAGATGAGTCTTGGCGACCTCGCGGGAAAGCCGTACGACTCGATCGCCAACGATCCCACCTTCGATCCGAAGCGTTCGTGGTTGTGGCGCGCGCCGAACGGCGAGAGTCATGAGGATGTGCTCAAGCGCGTCGCTCCGGTCCTCGACGCGGTTGCGAAAAAATATCCCGACGACGAGATCGTAGTCGTCAGTCACGGCGGCGTGATGCGGGCCGTGTGGGCGCACGTTACCGGCAAATGGGAAGACGCTCACGTGCCGCCGAACTGCGGTATCGTCGTGATCGAGCATCATGGCGGCCTCTACCGCAAGCCTGAAGTGATGTTTGGAGAAACTCCGGCGGACGAAACCGGCGGATAGTCCTCAGGCCTTACCCGCGCCCGGCAAAACTGAATCGAGAAATTCCTGGCTGCGCAGCCGTCGGTCCACGATCGAGCCGATGAACCGCGCCAGCGCGAGAGCGCCGTCCGGACCTGCTGCCTCCGAGCCGGGCGAATCGTCCATCGGCAGCCGGCCCAGTCGCGCGAGGATTGCCGCACCTCTGCTCGACATCTTAATTGCGCCTTCCGCCAATGCCGGCCGGCATTTCGCGCATACGATCCCGCCGCGCGACACCACGAAGTACACCGTCGCGCCGTTGTCGCCGTTGATGGTCGCGCAGATTCGGCAACGCCCGAATTCGAGTCCGAATCCAGCCCATCCCAGCAGTCGCATCTCGAAGGCTTGCCGCAGCGCAGCGTCCGCGAAGCGCGTGCTAAGCGCGCCAAGGCCCTCCGACAGCACGCGATACGCCTCGGCCGCCTCGCTCTCCTCGGTCGTCAGCGCGTCGGTGAGTTCGAGCATGTAGCTACCGAGCGCAATCTTCGCGAGATCGTCGTCGAGCACGTGCTGCGTCAGGTCGGCAGCTTCGGCGCGCGTGATAAACACCAACTGCCCGTGCGGCCGCCGGCGATAGTGCAGGACGACGTGCGAAAACGGTTCGAGCTTGCGCTCGAAGCGATGCCGCGATGCCTTGGCGCCCTTCGCGATTCCGCTGAGCTTGCCCGCGTGGAGTGTCAGCAGCGTGACGATTCGATCCGACTCGGCGTAGTCGCGCGCGCGAAGCACGATCGCAGGCGTTGTTTCTTCGGCCGGCATGAATTGCTAATCGCCGACGCTTTTGCGGAACACGGCTTGCTGAATATCCTTGACCTCGACGCGCATCCGTTCCGCGTTCGCGATCGCGCGGCCGGAGTCCGACGCTTCTTTGATCAACACGTCGAAGCGCGCCGCGATATTTGCGAGCTTCGCGTTCGCTTCGGTCAGCGCGCGCCGCCGCAGCTCCTCGCTCTCCCACGCGCCCTCGGCATATTCGCGCAGCTCGCGGCTCTCGAACACCAGCTCCTGCAGCTTGTCCTCGTAGCCACGGACGATTCGGCGCAGCGCTTCGACTACTTTGGGGCGCTCTTCTGGATCTTTCCACAGCACATGGGCGAGGAACATCAGATCGTCCTCGGCGACCGTGGCGCGTCCCGCGACAATTGCGTGCGCACGCAGAATGCCGAGTGAGTTTTTCCAGCGCCGATCCGACACGACAATTTGCTCGCGCGCGAGCTCGCGCCTGATTTGCGCGATCGCCTCGAGGATCGCGCCCGGCACTTTGACCGCCGCGGCCGTCGCGCGCAGCTCGTCGAGCTCCGAAAATTGCAGCGTGGTGCGCGCCCGCTCGGGACCGCCCGCCATCATGCGGATGAAGCCATGTTCCTCGGTGATGTAGTCCGCCATGAAGCGCAGCATGAAACGATCGTAAAGCGCGGTCAGCTCGTCCTCGTCGGGCAGTTCGTTCGACGCGCCGAACATCGTGATCAGCGGCACCGGCACGCGCTCGCGTCCATTGTGGAAAATCCGTTCGTTGATGATCGTCAACAGCGCGTTGAGGATCGACGAGTTGGCTTTGAAGATTTCGTCCAGGAACGCGATGTGCGCCTCGGGCAGTTTGTGCGTCGTGACGCGCCGATAGTCGTCTTCCTCGAGTCCCTTCAGGCTGACCGCGCCGAAAATTTCCTCCGGTGTGCTGAACTTCGTCAGCAGCCACTGAAAGTAATTCGCGCCTTCGATGCGACGGCACAATTCGTCGGCCAGCATCGACTTTGCGGTACCCGGCGGCCCGATAATCAGGACGTGATTCGCCGACAGCATCGCCACGATTGCGCCATCGATCAGATCGATCCGTTCGAGGAACATCCGGTTCAGTTCTTCGCGGATTCGCGCGAGCTTCGATAATGCAGTGTCTGCCATTTGCCTGTTCATCATGATCTCTACCAGACCGCGGCGAAAGACTTAACCCATCCACGCTTCGAGGCTTGCCGCCGCTCCGCTGCTGGCGCTAGATCAGGTACTTGTTAAGTGGCAGGAGGATCGCAATGGAAAAGGCGCTGAGCGGAGTCAAAGTTCTGGACATGACACAGTTCGAGGCCGGCACCTCGTGCACCGAGATGCTCGCGTGGCTCGGCGCCGACGTAATCAAAGTCGAGTCGCCAAAGATGGGCGAGCAGGGCCGCTGGCTGCTGACCGAAAAGCAGGGCGTCGATTCGTACTACTTCATTCTGCTCAACGCCAACAAACGCGGCATCACGCTCAACCTCAAGAGCGAGAAGGGCCGCGCGATGTTCATCGAGCTGGTCAAGCAAGTCGATATGCTGACGGAAAATTTCTCGCTCGGCACGCTCGAGAGTCTTGGACTCGGCTACGACAAGCTGCGCGAAATAAATACGCGGCTTATCTACCTCACAATCAAGGGCTTCGGCACGCACGGCCCGTACAGCAAGTACAAAAGCTTCGACATGATCGCGCAGGCGTCCGGTGGCGCGATGGCGCTGACCGGTTTTCCCGGATCGCCGCCGCTCAAGCCCGGACCCACAATCGGCGACACCGGCACCGGCATGCATGCGGCAGTCGGCGTGCTCGCCGCATACATCCAACGCGAACGTACCGGCAAGGGACAGAAAGTCGAAGTCGCGATGCAGGAAGCGGTGCTGAATTTCGTGCGCGTCCCGATGATGGGCACGTACGTCACGAACAAACCGACGCCGCGCACCGGCAACCGCGTCGGTGGCGGCGGCCCCGGCGACATCTACAAGTGCGCGCCCGGCGGCGACAACGATTACTGTTACATCCTGTGCACCTCGCCCGAGATGTTCGAGAGCCTGTGGAAGGTGATCGGCCGTCCTGAAGTGGCTAACGAAGAGCGTTTCGCGGGACGCAACCGCGCCAAAAACGTCGAACCGCTGACCGAGATGATCAACGAATGGACCGGACGGCACACCAAGTTCGAGGTGATGCGCATCCTCGGCGAGGCCGGCGTTCCATGTGGCGCGGTGCTCGACAGCGTCGAGCTGCTGAACGATCCCCATCTCAAAGAGCGCGGCATGATCGTCACGATCAAGCATCCCGTGCGCGGCGACTTCACGATGCCGGGATGTCCGGTGCGCCTCGAGGATTCGCCGGTCGAAGTGACGTCGGCTCCGCTGCTCGGCCAGCACAATGCCGACGTTTACGGCGAGTTGCTCGGACTCGGCGCCGGCCAGCTCGACGATCTCAAGCGCGAAGGCATCATCTAGATGCGGCTCTCTTGATTGGGCGCGGCGACCTGTTCGAAGCGATCGAGTACCTGCGGCGCGAGGGCGAGGGCATCCTCGCACGATTCGCGCGCTCAAAGCGCGGCGTCGTATACGCCGATCTTCGCCTCGAAGTGGTCTTCAACCGTTCTGGCGCCGCGGTGAATGGCGAGCCGCGCGACGGCTCTGAGAGCGAGAATGCCGCGTATTTTGTTTCGGTTCACGTCGCCGACCGGGCCGGTCCGGTCGGCCACGGCCAAACCGGTGCGGAGATTGGCGCACTCGCGGGCCGTCCGGCCAAACTCGTCGGCGAACTGCGGCGGGGACTCGGCGAGGCCTACGATCGCGCGCGCTTCAGCGCCCGCAAAAAAGCCGAACTGATAGCGCACCTCGGCGACGCGGCGAAAGGCCTGGTGGTCGCGCCAATTCCGTCGCGCGAAAAAGTCCGTGACGACGTCGAGGCGTATTTTCTCCGCGATCCGCGCTCACTCTCGACCGACGAGCTCAAAAAAATATCGCTCGACGCGTCGCGCGAGGTCGTTGCACTTGGCGACGCGATCGCCTACCAGGTCGTCGCCGCGATGACCGAGATGCGCCGCGAAATATTCGTCGACACCGCAGGCACCGTGGTCTCTCAGGCGTACGCGTTCTCGCAGGGCGATTG
>NZ_DATDGQ010000024.1:0-3101 GCF_036522015.1 Binatus sp. (SeqCode) | reverse complement strand
GTGTCGATTTGCTGCCTGAAACGTCGCAGCACGCAAGGTTGGAGCGAGCGTGACGCGCTCGGCAGGCGGAGCAAAGTGTCCCCGGCTCAGTGTCCACTCAGTGCCCACTTCGGGCTTTTTCAGCATGATCTGAGATGATATCCGCTCGCTGAAAACCCTTATATTTCCTGCACCATATGATCTGGCGTGATCTGAGAAAAGGTCGTGGACAAGTTTAGGAATCCTGTGCTCTATCCATCTGAGCTAAGGGGGCGCCCGACAACTGAGAAAGTTACGCCGATGCGCGGCGCGGGCAAAGGGTCATTGGCGTGAACCCGGCCTGGCGCTACGGCCGCGGGAGCTGACTCAGAAAGTTGTCCAGAATTTCATTGAACTGACCGGGATGCTCCAGGCTGGGCAAGTGTGCCGCGTTCTTGATTGTGATGCGAGTCGCATTCGGTATCTCCGACGCGAGTCGATCGGCCAGCTTCACCAAGTCCTCCGAATCGTGGTCGCCGATCACAATCAGGGTCGGTGCGGCAATCTCGCGCAGCCTGCCGATCGCCGGCGGCTGCAACGGCTGCTGCTGATGCGCGAAGCTTTCGATCGAGAAATTCTCGCGATGAAGCTGTCGCGCACGCGTTCGATAGACGGGATCGACCTGCGCCGAATCACGCGACGGCCCGTCGATCCAGTACTTCGCTTCCATCTCGCGCGCCCGCTCGACGTCTTTGTCGCGCACCAAGGTGAGGAACTCGGTCCAGTGTTTGATCGCATCCGCCGACAACTGTCTAGGATCATTCAGGCCGCTGAGGCCCGAACCGACAAGGACCAGCGCGGTGACCATCTCCGGATGTTCAAGCGCGAAGTCCACGACCGTCGCCCCGCCCATCGAGCAGCCCACAAACACGCCTTTTGCGACACCAACCTGACGAACCACGCTCAGCAGGTCGTCGCGGAGCGTGAACGGCTCGTCCGGCATTCTGGATTTGCCGAATCCGCGATGGTCGTAGCGCAAGACTCGAAACCTGTTCGCGAAGGCGTCGAACTGCGGCTCCCACATGCGAGAGTCGGATACTCCCGCGTGGACGAAGACCAGGTCGGGCCCTGCGCCCGCGGTTTCGAAGTATATCTTCGCGACGCCCGAAGTCGCGTAGCCCGACGTCATTCCAGTATCCGGCGGCATGGAAAACTCCTCGAAGTCGAACCCTACTACGAAATCTCGCGTTCGGCGACGAGACGCAGACCCTCACCCGCGCCCGAGGCGCGGCCTCTCCCGCATCCAGGCGGGCGAGGCAGGAAGCAGTGGCGTGGAACGCAACGCCCTAACTTGGGATTTCGCGCCGACGCGCGCTGTTGTACAAATCATATTCCGGACTTCGATCTCGTCGAACGCCTGGGGCGCAGATTCGGTCGCGGCAGGAAACTTGATATGGTAGACGACAAAAATTCTCTTCGATCGAAGAGCAGCGTGCTGGTTGATGGCCCTTCGCGGGCGCCGGCCCGCGCGATGCTCAAGGCGGTCGGTTTTACTGATGAAGATCTCAGTAAGCCGCTGATTGCGGTCGCGCATACCTGGATCGAGATCATGCCCTGCACGGCGCATCTGCGGGATCTGGCCGAGCATGTTAAGCGCGGGATTCGCGCGGCCGGGGCTACCCCGATCGAGTTCAACACGATTGCCGTATGCGACGGGATCTCGATGGGGACGCATGGCATGCGCGCCTCCCTGATTAGCCGCGAAGTTATCGCCGACTCGATCGAGCTCACCGTGCGCGGGCATCTGTTCGACGGTGTCGTGGCGATGTCCGGATGCGACAAGACGATTCCGGCGACAGTGATGGCGCTGCAGCGGCTCGACCTTCCATCGTTGATGATTTACGGCGGATCGATACAGCCGGGGCGCTTCGGCGATCAGCAGGTTTCTATCCAGGACGTGTTCGAGGCCGTCGGTGCGCATTCGGCCGGAAAAATGAAACTCGAGGATCTCAAAAAACTCGAAGACGTCGCTTGCCCGGGCGTGGGCGCATGCGGTGGGCAGTTCACCGCGAATACGATGGCGACCGCGACCGAGCTTTTGGGAATCTCGCCGATGGGTTCGAACAGCATTCCGGCAACCGATCCGAAAAAGCCGGAAAGCGCGTTCCAGGCCGGGCGGCTCGCGGTCGATTTGCTCAAGCGCGGGCTCAAGCCGAGCCAGATAATCACCAGGAAGGCGCTCGAGAACGCAATCGCATCGGTCGCGATGACCGGCGGCTCGACCAATGCGGTGTTGCATCTGCTCGCGATCGCCCACGAAGCGGGAATCGCGCTCGACATCGACGACTTCGACCGGATCAGCTCGCGCACTCCCCTGCTCGCGGACCTGAAGCCAGGCGGCCGATTCCTCGCGACCGAGATGTACAAGGCGGGTGGAATTCCGCTGATCGCAAAACGCCTGAAAGAAGCGGGCCTGCTCCACGAAAACGAAATGACGGTGACGGGCAGAACGATCGGCGTCGAGGCCGACGCGGCGCGCGAAACGGCCGGGCAGGAAGTCGTCCGCGCGGTGACGAAACCAATCAAGGAAACCGGCGGGCTGGTCATTCTGAAGGGTAACCTCGCGCCGGAAGGATGCGTCGTGAAGGTCGCGGGCCACGAGCGGATGTTGCATCGCGGGCCGGCGCGCGTGTTCGATTGCGAAGACGACGCGTTCAAGGCGGTGTCGGCGCAGAAGATCAAACCGGGCGATGTCGTCGTCATCCGCTACGAGGGTCCGCGCGGCGCACCCGGAATGCCGGAGATGCTTGGAGTCACGGCGGCCCTGTCGGGACAGGGCCTTGGAGAATCGGTCGGTCTCTTGACGGACGGACGATTCTCGGGCGCGACGCACGGCCTGATGGCCGGACATGTCGCGCCGGAGGCGGCGGTCGGCGGGCCGATTGCGGCGCTTCGCGATGGCGATGTGATAACGTTCGACATCGCCACGCGCCGGCTCGACGTCGCGCTCAGCGACGAGGAAATCAAGACGCGGCTCAAGAATTGGAAAACGCCGAAGCCTCACTACAAGACGGGCGTGATGGCAAAGTACGCGCAGACGGTGTCGTCTTCCTCGCGCGGCGCCGTGACACATTGAGGAAATC
>NZ_DATDGQ010000023.1:0-13644 GCF_036522015.1 Binatus sp. (SeqCode) | reverse complement strand
ATGGTCGTCAATCCGGGCAGCGCCACGCTGCCGCGCAACCTGGTCGGAGTGCCGGGGACGGTCGCGATACTGGAAATTGGAAACGGCGGCGAAGTTTCCGCCGAGATAATCAGCCTGGGCTAGTCCCGGCTCTGAGAGCGACTCAGGAGGAATTTTTGTCCGCGGAAAACGCAGTGCCCGCCACCAAACGCGCGGTCACGATGGAAAAACTGGTGAACCTGTGCAAGCGCCGCGGAATTGTTTTTCCGACGAGCGACATCTACGGGGGACTCGGATCCACGTTCGACTACGGCCCGCTGGGCGTCGAGCTCAAGCGCAACGTCAAGGAAGCGTGGTGGCGCGAGATGGTGCAGTACCGCAGCGACGTGCTGGGGCTGGACTCGGCGATTTTTCAGCATCCGCGCACGTGGGAAGCGTCGGGGCATCTGAAAAATTTCACCGACCCGCTGGTCGATTGCAAAGACTGCAAGAATCGGTTTCGCGCCGATCATCTCAAGGGCGACAAGTGCCCGAATTGCGGCGGTCAGCTTACGGAGGCGCGCAATTTCAACCTGATGTTCAAGACGCACATGGGGCCGGTCGAAGAGACCGCGGCGGTGGTCTATCTGCGGCCGGAAACGGCGCAGGGAATTTTCTCGAACTTCGAGAACGTGGTGGATACGCAGCGGGTCAAGCTGCCGTTCGGCGTGGCGCAGCAGGGCAAATCGTTCCGCAACGAAATTACAACCGAGAATTTCATTTACCGCACGCGCGAGTTCGAGCAGATGGAGATGGAGTATTTCGTCCGTCCCGATGCCGCCGAGGAAGAGAAATGGTATCGCTACTGGGTCGATTTCCGGTTCAACTGGCACCTCAAGTTCGGAATCAAGCGCGAGCATCTGCGCGCCCGCGAACATGCGACTGCTGAGTTGGCGCACTATTCGAGCGGCACCACCGACCTCGAGTTCCTGTATCCGTTCGGATGGGGCGAGCTTGAGGGTATCGCAAAACGCGGCAGCTTCGACCTCGATCAGCACGCGAAGTTCAGCGGCAAGGATCTTACTTACTTCGATGAGGACACCAAGACGCGTTTTCGGCCGTGGGTGATCGAGCCGGCGCTGGGCGTCGATCGTGCGATGCTCTGTTTCATGCTCGATGCTTACGATGAAGATGTGGTCGATAACGAGGAGCGAATCGTGCTGCGGCTTGATCCGCGGCTCGCGCCGATCAAGGTTGCGGTCTATCCGCTGCTGCGCAAAGCGGGGCAGCCCGAAAAAGCGATCGCGATTCGCGACGCGCTGAAGCGTCATTTCACGGTCGCCTACGATCAAGCGGGATCGATCGGCCGGCGTTATCGGCGACAGGATGAAGTCGGCACACCATACGGCGTGACGATCGATCATCAGACGATGGAAGACGACACGGTGACGATCCGCGATCGTGACGCGATGACGCAGGAGCGCGTGCCGATTGCGAGATTGGTCGAAGTGATCACAGATCGAATCGGCTGGACGCGCTGAAAATCTGAAAATTGTCGCCGCGAAATTGCGGGACGGGAGAAACTGTTTCACATGGGTCGGATTCATCCTGAGATCTACTTTTTCGGTGCGGGCGTGGCGGAAGGACGCGCCGAGATGCGCAATTTGCTGGGGGGTAAGGGAGCGAACCTGGCCGAGATGGCGCGGCTCAAGCTGCCGGTGCCGCCGGGCTTCACCATTTCGACGAAGGTCTGCAACTACTTTTACGATCACGGCCACAAGTATCCGAAGGGGCTGACGGAGGGCGTCACGAAGAGCGTCGCGCGGGTCGAGAAGGCGCTCGGGCGCAAGTTTGGCGACGCGAAAAATCCGCTGCTGGTCTCGGTGCGATCGGGCGCGCGCGTTTCGATGCCGGGAATGATGGACACCGTGCTGAACCTCGGGCTCACCGACGAGACGGTAAAGGGGCTCGAGGAAATCAGCGGCAACCCGCGCTTTGCGTGGGACTCGTACCGGCGATTCTGCCAGATGTTCGGCGACGTCGTGCTCAAGCTGAAGCCGGAGAACAAGAACGATCCCGATCCGTTCGAGCAAATTATCGAACACAAAAAGGCGACCCGCGGAGTCGAGAACGACACCGACCTGAACGTCGATGATCTGCAGGAACTGGTCGGTGAGTTCCGCGCGCTGATTCGATCGCGGGTCGGCCGCGACATCCCGCAGGACCCGCGCGAGCAACTGTGGATGGCGATTGGCGCGGTGTTCGACTCGTGGCACAACGATCGCGCGATCACCTACCGGAAAATCAACAATATCCCGGGTGATTGGGGCACCGCGGTGACGGTGCAATCGATGGTGTTCGGAAATCTCGGCGACGATTGCGCCACCGGCGTTGCGTTCACGCGCGATCCCGGCACGGGCGAGAAGGGAATCTACGGCGAGTTTCTGCCGAACGCGCAGGGCGAGGACGTCGTCGCGGGAATCCGCACCGGGCGGCAGATCAGCTTGAAGGCGGGGCGCACGTGGGCGGCGCGCGCGGGAGTCAGCGAAGCGGAGCGCGCGGCGCATTACTCGACGCTCGAGGAAAGCTTCCCCGATGTTTACAAAAAGTTCCTGAAAATCGCGGCGCAGCTTGAAAAACATTTTCGCGATACGCAGGACATGGAATTTACGATCGAGCGCAATCGCTTGTTCATGCTGCAGACGCGCAACGGCAAACGGACGGCGCAGGCCGCGGTGCGAATCGCGGTCGATATGGCCGACGAGAAGCTGATCGATCGCAAGACGGCGCTGAAGCGCGTCGAGCCCGAACAGCTCGAGCAGTTTTTGCATCCGCGGCTGGATCCGTCGAGCAAAAAGCACGTGATCGCGCGCGGGCTGCCGGCGTCGCCGGGCGCGGTCAACGGCGAAGTGGTGTTCTCGGCGGATGAAGCGGTCGCAGTCGCGGAAGCCGGGCGCAAAGTAATCCTGGTG
Source organism: Binatus sp. (SeqCode) (assembly GCF_036522015.1). GTDB lineage: Bacteria > Desulfobacterota > Binatia > Binatales > Binataceae > Binatus. Next base: position 10,714 of record NZ_DATDGQ010000023.1, on the reverse strand, counting down.
CGCGTGGAAACCTCGCCGGAAGACATCCAGGGGATGCAGGTGGCGGAGGGAATCCTCACCGCGCGCGGCGGGATGACCAGTCACGCGGCGGTGGTTGCGCGCGGGATGGGCAAGTCGTGCGTGGCCGGAGTGTGGGCGCTGGAAATCGACTACGGCGCGGGCACGCTGTCGGCCAACGGCGCGGTCGTGCGCCGCGGCGAGTACATCACGCTCGACGGATCGGCGGGCGAGGTGATCGAGGGGCGGGTGCCGACGGTCGAACCCGAGATGCCGTCGTACTTCAAAAAGTTTCTGTCGTGGGCGGACGCGGTGCGCAAGCTGGGGGTGCGCGCGAACGCCGACACTCCCAACGACGCGAAAATCGCGCGCGACTTTGGCGCCGAAGGAATCGGGCTGTGCCGCACCGAGCACATGTTTTTCGATCCCGAGCGAATCTCGGCGGTGCGCGAGATGATCATGGCGGAGAATGCGCAGCAGCGCGGTCGCGCGCTGGCAAAGATCCTGCCGATGCAGCGCGAGGACTTCGTCGGAATCCTGAAAGCGATGGCGGGGCTGCCGGTCACGATTCGTTTGCTCGATCCGCCACTGCACGAATTTCTGCCGCATGCGGACAACGAGCTGCGCGAATTGGCGGCGAAGATCGGCACCACGCTCGAGCATCTGAAGCAGGTGCGTGCGAGCTTGTTCGAGGTGAATCCGATGCTGGGGCATCGCGGGTCGCGGCTGGGAATCAGCTTCCCGGAGATTTACCAGGCGCAGGCGCGCGCGATTATCGAGGCGGCGTGCGAGCTGCGCAAGCAGGGGGTCAAGGCGATGCCGGAGATCATGCTGCCGCTGATCGGCGAGCGGCGCGAATTCGACATCCTGGCGTCGCAGATTCGCGAAGTGGCGGACGCGGTGTTCAAGGAACGCGGCATCAAGGTGGCGTACACGATTGGCACGATGATCGAAGTACCGCGCGCATGCGTGGTTGCGGATCAGATCGGGGAGGTCGCGGAATTCTTTTCGTTCGGCACAAACGATCTGACGCAGATGACGTACGGGATTTCGCGCGATGACGCGGGGAAGTTTCTGCCCGACTACATTCGCACTGGGGTCTACAAGAAAGACCCGTTCGCGGAGCTCGATCCGGTCGGCGTCGGCGAATTGATGCGCATCGCGATCGAGCGTGGGCGCAAGTCGAATCGGAAATTGAAGATCGGGATTTGCGGGGAGCATGGCGGCGATCCGGCGAGCGTGAAGTTGTGTCATCGGCTCGGGCTCGATTATGTGTCGTGCTCGCCGTACCGGATTCCGGTGGCACGGCTGGCGGCGGCGCAGGCAGCGATCGAGGCCTCGCAGAAGAAGGTCGCATTTAAGGACGTGTAGGGGTGTCGCTATCGGAACCTCTCCCCTGACCCCTCTCCATGCTGGAGAGGGGACCGGAGAGTCGCGCGAGTTCCTTGGCTGCGCTGAGGATGATCTGCAACCTAACCCTAACCCAATCCCGAGCGGGAAGGGGGACCGGAAGAATTGAGCGGGGGAGTTTTCTTACTCGGTGTATTTTTTTTCGAGAGATTGGTAGTCCGCGATGCCCATCGTCTTCACGAAGTCTTCGAAGACGTTTGAGCTGGTGCCGATGTTTAGTTTGCCGGTGCGTTTCAGGTCCGTCATTGCGGTGCGGATGGCGTCAAATATCGTCAGCATCGTGCCGATGTGGATCGTTACTTTGAACGGGTACTTTTTCAATTCGTCGATTGGCAGAAGGTCGCCGTTGTAGATTAGCGGCAGGTCGCCGAGTTTTCCGGCGTATTGCTTCAGGTCATCGAGGGTTTTGATCCCGTCTACGAAGATCAGGTCTGCGCCCGCATCGCGATAGGCATGCGCGCGACGCTCGACGTCGTCCCATCCGTTGACTGCGAGCGCGTCGGTGCGCGCGATGATGACGAGATTGCGATCGCGGCGCGCGTCGCAGGCGGCGCGCACCTTCGGCAGCATCGCTTCCATTGCAATGACCTGCTTGCCGGCGAGGAAACCGCATCGCTTGGGAAATACCTGGTCCTCGATGTGCAGAGCGGACGCGCCGGCGTCTTCGTACTCGCGGACGGTGCGCCATACGTTGAGCGGATTTCCGTAGCCAGTGTCGGCATCGCAGATGATGGGGACGTTTACCGACTGCGAAATCGCGCGCGCGTTGGCGACCATCTCGGTCATCGTTAGCAGGCCGAGATCGGGGTAGCCGCGCGCGGCGGCGGTGCCGAACCCGGTCATATAGACGGCGTCGAAGCCGGCGGTGGCGGCGAGTTTTGCCTGCAGGCAATCGAAGACGAATGGCGCGACGATCATTTCGGGGCCGGCGAGTAACTCGCGCAGCCGCGATCTTTGTTCGTTCATCGGTGGCGCTCCTTAGAGCTATTTATGCGAAGTAATCTTCGGCGCGGATGGCGGGGATGTCGAGCTGGTAAACGCGATTGTTGCGCAGGACCTTGAGATTGACGTTCTCGCCGGGGCGATGGTTGCGGAGCGCCTCGTAGAGCACGCGCCGATCGTTGACGTCGGTGTCGCCGATCGAAATCACGAGGTCACCCTGCTGCAGGCCGGCTTTCTCGCCGGGGCCGCCGGGCATCACGCCCGCGATCACGACGTGCTCGCGCAGCGTGTACGAGAGCACGCCGAGCCATGCGCGCGGGGTGGCGGTGGTGCGACGGCCGTGTTTGACGAGCTCGTCGCGAACGGTGAGGAAGCTCTCGCCGGGGACGCCAAGAATCGCGCGGCTCAAGTCGGCGAAGTTCAGGTAGTTGATGCCGATCACCTGCGCCTGCAGATTGCAGATCGGTCCGCCGCTCATCCCGATGTTCAGCGACGAGGCGGTAACGGAGACGCATTTGTCGAGCACGAATTCCCAGACCGCGTCGAACGGGCCGAGGTAGGTGATGATGCCGCAATCGGCGGTTCGCTTCTCGCCGCCCATGCTCGAAACGGTGAACGCCTCCTGCCCGACGACGCATTTCTCCGACGACACGACCTCGACGCTCGCGAGCGGTTTGCGATCGATCTTCAGCAGACCGATGCCGGTGCTGTAATCCTTGCCGACGATGGTCGCCTCGAGCTGCTCGCCGCCGGGCATCGTGACGATCACGTTTTTCGCGCCGAGCAAGAGGTAGTGAACCGTGAGGATGAGGCCGTCGGGGCTGACGACGGTGCCGGTGCCGCGGCGGTCAGTGCCGAGGCCGATTGCGGTCGAGACGTGGGTCGAAGGGATGTGCGAGTGAACGCCGACGGTGGCGCGCAGAACTTTGTCGAGCAGGAATGGAGGTGCGTTCACGATGGTTGTCCTGCTAATCAGGCTAGGACCGCGCACCGGTGGTTTCAAGCGCGATCGTGCGCGAAAAAAAAGAGGCGACCCTTGCGAGGCCGCCTCAGATAAAAGTTGAGAAAGTTCAGATCACTTTTTCACTGACGCGTCGGGCATCGCGGTTTCATTCGCGCGAATCGAAAGCGTCTGCAGCGCCTCACCGAGATCGAGCTCGCTGTACTTCTGATTCGAGTACAACTCGTCGAGCCGCTTGACGGCCTGGTTCGCACTCACGTCGCCCATCGAGAGCTGACCCGAGAGCTGGTGGATAATGCGGCGTGCGCCCTTCCAATGGAACAGGTCGGCGGCGGAATTGAGGACGTCGAGCTTGCCGACGCTGACGCGCATCGCGTCGGAATAGCCATTGACGTAACCGTCCTTGGCATTGGTGTTGAGGCGGTTCCAGAAACTGCCATTGTGGCTCACGTTGGACGACGCAAAAGCAACTGCCCAGCTAGCCACAAAACCCAGCATTACGCCGGCTGCGAATTTCTTCATTTCGCGATGCTTCTCCCCACGCCGATGGCAATCTGTTTAGCAAAATTACGTATCTGTCGCAAAATCGTTACATCCCAAATTTAGGGTGAATAGGCCGGCAACACTTAAGCAATATCGCTGTAACTGCCGAAAGCCCCGCTTGCCCGGTCCTTATGACCACCACCGAGGCATCCCCGCCACCCAACAACGGTCGCAGTGTAGAACATTTCAAGAGCGAGGTAAACACTGCGATTTACCGTCCAAAAAGGTGCTTTAGGAGACCGACAGGATTGAATGAGCGCGCCGCGCGGTGCCATGATCGTGGCCGTCCCAGCCCTTGGCGAAAGAGCCGATGTCCATCTACGAACAGGTCCTAACGTTTATCCACAGGCCGGAGCCTGGAGCGTTCGAACGGCTCGCTCTGGACGTCTTTCGTCATCAATTCGAAACAATTGCGACGTACCGGCGTTACTGCGAGGAGCGCGGCGTCTTGCCTGGCGCGGTGCTGAGCGTTGACGAGGTTCCGGCGGTCAGCAATGTCGCGTTCAAGTACGCTGAGCTTGCGACAGACGGCGCATCGCGGTCGCCTGATGCGGCGGTCTTTCTCACGAGCGGTACCACGCAGGGGCGCGCGCGTCGCGGGCGCCATATTGTTGCGCGGCCCGAGATATATCGCGCGTCGGCGATCGCTCATCTGCGCACGATGCTGTTCCCCGACGCTCGGCAAATAGCAATTCTCGCGATGCATCCGACGGCGGACGCGATGCCGGAGTCGTCACTGTCGGCGATGATCAGCTGGAGTATCGAGGAGTTCGGCTCAGGTACGCATCTGGCGGCAGCGTCGCGCGAACGGGTTGATGTTGCGGCGGCGATCGCGTTTCTGGCCGACTGCGAGGCGCGGTGCGAACCCGTTTGCATCATGGGAACGACGGCGGCCTTTGCGGCGCTGTTTTCTGAGCTTGGCAGTCGCGGGAGCAAACTTCGGCTCGCGGCGGGTTCGCGAATGATGGACACCGGCGGCGCGAAAGGGCAGGCGGTGCCGATGCAAGCGACGGAGGTGATCGCATGGGCGGGCGAAACGCTCGCGATCGCGCCTGCGATGGTCATCAACGAATACGGGATGACGGAATTGTGCTCGCAACTTTACGACGCGACGGCGTTCAACTGCGCCGGCGTATCGAATACGCAAGAGCGATACAAAGTCCCGCCACCGTGGATGCGCGTGACGGCGCGAAATCCGGTCACGCTGCAGCCGATGGCGGACGGGGAGGTCGGACTGCTGACGTTTTTCGATCTCGCCAACGTCGGCTCGGTGTCAGCTGTGATGACGGAAGACCTTGGCTCGGTCGAGCGGGGGCGGGTTCGCGTGCTCGGTCGAGCGGCTGGAGAAGCTCGCGGCTGCGCGCTGGGAATAGGGCAATTCTCGGCGACTGAAGCAGCGGAGGCGGTGCGATGAGCGCGAACGCGGCAAGCGCCGCGCGCGGGCCGGGAGCAGATGACGCAGGCCCGAGTGCGGAGCGGATGGCCGACGCTCTGGCGCGGACGTTCGCACTCTGGCGCGACCGCAATTGCGCGCGCCGACGCAATGCGATCGCGGCAATCGCGCACTCGGCGGGATTCTCCGTCGCGACGCTCGAATATTCTATCGACGCGCTGCTGAAGCCATTCACAAATGACGCCTTGAAATCGATAGCGGCGCGAATCTCGGCCAACGGCTCGATCGACAGGCCGAAGACAGTCGGATTTATCGCGGCAGGAAATGTTGCGGGCGCGGGAATCCATGAGGTCGTGATCGGGCTGATCGCGGGTGCGAGAGTGCGGATCAAGACCGCGTCGGCAGAGCCAGTATTCTTCGCGGAGTTCGCGCGGACGCTCGCCGAGCTCGATGGCGACGCGGGCGCACGAATCGCGGTTGTGCACTGGGGCCGTGCGCGCACCGACCTTACCGATGAGTTGATTGGGAATTGCGAGCGGGTGGTCGCGTATGGGGACGACGCCACGATCGAGTCGCTGCATCGGCCGAACGTAATAGCATTTGGCAGCCGGGTGAGCGCCGCGCTGGTCGCGTTGAACAGCATCGATCCGTCGCGAATCGACGAGATCGCCGACATGCTCGCGCGCGATGCCGCGTTGTTCGAGCAACTCGGCTGCCTGTCGCTGCATCAGGTGTTTGTTGTGAGTCCCGATGGAAGCGCGGCGCGGGAGCTGGCGATTCGGATGTCGGCGGCGCTCGAGCGTATCGCGAGATCGATGCCGCCGGCGCGTATCCCGTTGCGCGACGCTGCCGAAATACGCGGAGTCCGCGAGCGCGCGCGCTGGCGTGCGATTGCGGGCGAGCCGGTCGAGCTGTTCGAGGGACGCGGTTTTGAATGGACGGTGGTTTTCGAGCGGAGACCGGATTCATTCAAAGTCTCGCCAGGGTTCAGGACGGTGCATGTTTCCGCAGTGCGCGATCTCGCGAAGTTTCGAGAATGCATCGCGCCTGTATCGGCACGGATCGAAGCGATGGCAGTCGTCGGCGGCGATTGTGAAATTGAAGCGCGGACGATGGGGATACCGTACGTGTGCGCGCCCGGAGAGATGCAATCGCCGCCGCTCGACTGGCGGCACGGCGGAGGCGAGTTCATCGACATGATGGTGGGATCGCGATGACGCAACTGGGCGACTACTTCCGCCAGAACCTGGCGCAGACTTCGGACGCACCGATCGGTCTGGAGATAACGCGCGCCGAGGGTTCGTGGCTGGTCGCGTCGGACGGGCGGCGCTATCTCGATTTCATCGCGGGGATCGGAGTGTCCGCGCTCGGCCATGGAAATCGCGAAGTGCTTGACGCAATCGCGGCGCAGGCGCGACGGCATCTGCACGTCATGGTGTACGGCGAGTACGTGATCGAGAGCCAGGTTATGCTGGCGCGGCGGCTGGTCGAGCTTCTGCCGCGACCGCTCGAGCGCGTATATTTCACCAACAGCGGAGCGGAAGCGATCGAATGCGCGATGAAGGTGGCGCGCAAATTTACCGGACGCGCGGGATTCGTGGCGTTCGACGGCGCGTACCATGGAGACACGATGGGCGCGCTCGCGCTGGCCGGAAATCGCGCGATGCGCGAGCCATTCGGCGCGCTGCCCGGGCCGGTGACGCATCTGCCGTTCGACGACGTGGGCGCGATCGATAAAATCGACTCGAGTGTTGCGGCGGTGGTGGTTGAGCCGGTGCAAGCTGAGGGCGGCGTCCGCATTCCGGAGAAAGCATTCATTCGCGCCCTGCGTGAGCGATGCGATCGCGCGGGCGCGATGCTCATCTTCGATGAAGTCCTGACTGGCTTCGGCCGCACCGGCAAGATGTTTGCGTTGGAGCACTTCGGCGTGGTGCCCGACATTGTCGTAGTTGCCAAGGCACTTGGCGGCGGTCTGCCATTAGGCGCGTTATGCAGCCGCAACGAGGTTCTTGGCACGCTCTCGCACGATCCGCCGCTCGGGCACATCACTACGTTCGGCGGGCATCCGCTTTCGTGCGCGGCCGGTCTTGCTAGTGTGAACGTGATCGTGCGCGATCGTCTATGCGAGCGCGCCGCGACGATAGGCAAGGAGATCGTCCGGCGCCTGTTGGCGTCAGGCGCGCCGGAAATCGCCGCGGTGCGCGGGCTTGGGATGATCGTGGGGATCGAGTTTCGCGATACTGCGCTGGCGCACCGATTTGTCGCAGCGACCCTGGCGCGCGGAGTGATCGTTAACTGGACGCTGAACGCGGACAACGTCGTGCGGCTTGCGCCGGTGCTGACGATCATGCCGGACGAAGTAGATTTTGCATTGAGCGCAATGACAAATGCGCTTGATGAAATTCGGAGCTGAAGTCACGATGAAAGGATCGAGGACCGGCTCTGGAAGAAAATGGGAGCCTGATTGGCGGAGAGCAGCAAATACAACGGCTCATCCGGGCTGACAAATTCGGGGATCGGCCGCGCCACTTCGGAGTTCCGCTGGACCGAGGATGACGAGGAATCGCTGCGAGTCCTGAAACTCGCTGGCGCGCTCGGAATCTTCATGCTGCTGGCGTACCTGGCGTACGATCAGCAGGTACTCGGAAGGGATGCGCCGGGCACTGCCTGGCACTGGTTGATCCTGGCGGCGACTTGCCTGTTCTTCGGTCTGTCATGGACCCGCTCGTTCAAACGCCACTGGAAACTCTGGATCCTGCTGTACAACCTGGTTCTGATAGCGACGTTGATCCTGATCAGCCGGGAGACGGGAGATCCCGAGTCGCGCTTTATCGCTATCATGTTGTGTCCACTGGCGACCGCATCGTTCGTGAGTTGGGGCACGCGCTGGCAGTTTGCGATGGCTCTCACAGCGGTACTGGGCTACGGGGCGGGCGAATACTTTGTGCCAATCGAATCGCCATACAGGATGTACCGCTGGATGGGGCTGGTCGCGGCGATCATCTTCGCTCAATACACATCGATCTTCATCGAGCGCTACCGGCGGCGTCTCAGGAAACAGGTCGAGGACCTTGAAGAAGCGGCGCGGTTTCGGCAGACGCAGATCGCGACGATGGCGCATGATATCCGCAGCCCGGTCGCGGCGCTGAGCGGCTACGTCAACTTGATCGAAGACGCGGACACCAGTGCAAACGAGCGAACGGACCTGCTCGGACGAATCGGATCGACCGCGTGGAACATGGACCTGGTAGTCAGCAATGTGCTGGCTTACTACGAGGCGCAGGATACGGACATCGTCGCGGCGCCGGTCGAACTGGATCCGAATCTGCTGCTGGCCGAGGTCGCGGAGGATTGCGGGCTGCAGGCACGGCGCCGGCGGCTGAATCTGCGCGTCGAGATCACGCGGTTGCCGACGTGCAAACTCGACGGGCGGCATCTTCAGAGGATCGTAAGAAACATGCTCGCGTATGCGATTGGAAGGACGGCGACCGGCGAAGTCTCGTTGCGCGCCGGGGAGCGAAACGATGCAATAGCCATCGAGGTCACCGATAGCGGGCCGACTCTTTCGCAGGAACAACTCGACGCGCTGTTCCAAGGGCCGAACAGAAACGGCGATCGCGGCGCGGCGCGCGGACTCGGACTGTATATCGCGCGCGCGATGGCGGAAGCGGTGGGGGGAAGGACCGGGGCCCGGTTCGCGGACGGCCGGCGGGGACTGACACTGGTCGTGGAATTCCCGATTGACGCGCAACCCACGAAAGCGCGCATGCCGTGAGGAAACTTTCCGAGGCGTCGAGCAAACTCTCCAGCGAATTCGAACTGATCGCGCGACTCACCGCCGGAATCCGTGTCAGCCGCCGAACGATTCTTGGCGTTGGCGACGATTGTGCGATTGTCTCGCGCCCGCGCGGGCAGGTGCTGTTCACGATCGACAGCCTGGTCGAGAACGTTCATTTCGACTTGCGATGGGGCTCGCCGCAAGCGCTTGGCGCGCGCGCGCTTACGGTCAACTTGAGCGACATCGCGGCGATGGGCGGGCGTCCGAGGGCCTGCGTTGTGAACCTTGGCGTGCGTGAAGGAATTACGTCGCGGAAGCTCGAGCGAATTTACTCGGGGCTGCGCGATGCGGCGCGCGAAGCCTCGACTGATATCGTGGGTGGCAATGTTACGCGCGCGCGCGAGTTGTCGATCACGATTGCGCTGGTCGGCGAGGCCGGGCGCGGCGTAATGCGGCGCGATGCAGCGCGGCCTGGCGACGAAATCTTCGTGACCGGCACGCTCGGCGATGCTGCGCTGGGCTGGCGCATCCTGGCGGGCAAGCTGGAGGCGCGGGGCAATACGAAAAAAAATCGCGCGGCAGAAAAATATCTCGTCGAGCGATTCCTGCGTCCACATGCGCGGCTGTATGCCGGGCAACGTCTCGCGGCGCTCCGGTCTGCGCCGGCCGCGATCGACGTCAGCGACGGACTCATACAGGACCTGGGGCACATCCTCGAGCGAAGCGGCGTCGGCGCCGAGATCGATGCGCTGCGAATCCCAATCTCGCCTGCCTATCGCGCGCTGATGGGCGACGACCTCGTGCATGCGCTCACCGGCGGCGAGGATTACGAACTGATCTTCTGCGTGAAGCCCGGGCGCGCGGAATCCGAACTGTCGCGTCGCCTGGGTGTCGGGGTGCGGCGAATCGGCAAGATCGTTCGGGGCAGGCGCGTGGACGTGATTGGTGCTGGCGCTCCGATTGACGGAGGATGGGATCAGCTGCGGTCGCGCGGCTAGATTTTACTGATGATCTCCGTCCTGCCCCTGGTGGTCCTGATCCTCGTCGTTCTCAGCGCGACGCTGGCTGCGTCCGAGACCGCGCTGTTCTCGATGGCGCGGCTGGAGCACACGCGCGAGCAGATGAGCCTCTCCGTGCAGCGCGCGCTCGACCGCCTGATGCGCCGGCCGCTCGAGTCGCTGATCGTTATCATCGGACTGAACGAAGCGTGCAACATATTCGCCGACTGCCTCGCCACGATCATTCTGTTGGCGTGGTTCGGTGACAAGTGGGGGCCGATCATCGCGGCGCCGGCCATGCTCGCGGTGGTACTTATGTTCTGCGACATTACGCCGAAGACGTTCGCGCTGGGATTTCCGTCGGCGCTGGCCTGGCTCACGGCGCGTCCGCTGGCAGTGCTCGCCGACCTGGTGCATCCGTTTGCGCGGCATTTCGCGCCGCTCGAGCAGGCGCCGAGTCCTGGCCCGGTGTCCGAAGAGGAGTTCAAGACGCTGCTCAGGCTCGGCGAAAACCAGGGACAGGTTGAACCCGCCGAGCGCGCAATGATTCATCGGGTGTTCGACTTCGGTGCGCGGCGCGCGGCCGAGGTGATGACGCCGCGCGATCGAATCTTCTCGCTCGACATTGAGATGCCGGTGGCGCAGCTGGTGGCGGAAATCGCGCACGAAAGTTTCTCGCGCGTGCCGGTTTA
>NZ_DATDGQ010000022.1:0-5113 GCF_036522015.1 Binatus sp. (SeqCode) | reverse complement strand
ACGCTGCAGGTGATTGGCGCGCGCTTCGGAATCAGCCGCGAGCGCGTGCGTCAAATAGAAACGCGGCTCAAGCGGCGGTTGAAGGAGTTTATCGAGGCGTCGGCGCCCGACGTCGAAGGTAGCGGGCCGTCGTAAGCATTCTTTGTCTACCCCATTGCCGCTGATAGGCGCGGCTTGCGATAATGCGGTCGAGGCGGATCGCGCAAGGAGCTGCACGTCGATGCGAGAACGCAGTTGCGCGCTGGTGGTGGTGGGTAACGAAATCCTTTCCGGCAAGGTTCAAGACTCGAACGCGTACTTCGCGGCTCGCGAGCTGCGCAAGATTGGGGTCGCGCTCGCGCGGATCGCGACGATCCCCGATGAACTCGATCTGATCGCGGGCGAAGTGGCGTACTGCTCGCGCAATTTCGATTTCGTAATCACGTCGGGTGGCGTCGGCCCGACCCATGACGATCTCACGATGGAAGGTGTGGCGCGCGCGTTCAAGCGGCGGCTGGTGATGAATCCAGTGCTCGAAAGCCTAATCCGCGAACATTTTCGCGAGCGCTCGCTCGACGCAGGTCTCAGGATGGCGCAAGTGCCGGAGGGCGCGGTCCTCAACGACGCCGGCGACATCCGATTTCCGACAGTGCAAATCGAAAACGTGTACGTGCTACCCGGAATCCCGCAACTGTTCGAGGCCAAGCTGCGCGCGCTCAGCAGCCGCTTCGCGACGGATCCGTATTTCATGCGCGCGATTTATCTGAGCGCGAACGAAGGTGTGATCGCCGAGCATCTGAACGACTGCATGCGCAATTTTCCGGAGCTGATGCTGGGTTCGTATCCGCGGATCGGGGATCCCGACTACCGCGTGAAGTTGACGCTCGAGTCGAAGAACGCGGACTACCTCGAGCGCGCGTTTCGTCATCTGATGGGGCTGCTGCCGGCCGAGGCAGTGGTCAAAACCGAATGAAAAATTAACGTCTGAAGGGGCAGGTGGAGGAAGTCATGAGGAAGAGAAATTTCAGATTCGCGTTGATCGCGCTCGCAGTGTCGGTGATGCTGGCGGGTCCGCTCGCAGAATTCGCCGCGGCACAATCCGCGCAACCGGTGGGCGCACCGGCGGCGACGCAGGTCCCGCAGCCGCAGGACAATAGCGTCAACTGGCCGGGCGCGGGATACGGCGCGGGCGCCCTGCTCTGCAACGTGCTCTACATCCCGGCCAAGCTGGTGTACGCACTGCTCGGCGGAATCGTCGGCGGCGGGACATATTTGATCACGGCCGGCAATCAGCAGGCAGCCAACACGGTGTGGCGCAGCGCGCTCGGCGGCGACTACGTCGTGACGCCGCAAATGCTAGCGGGACAGCAGCCGATCAATTTCAGCGGGCCGACCGACACGCCGCCGACTGCTCCAGAGCCGGTGACCAGTTCGTCGTCGAGCATGACGACCACGACTGCGAGTTCTGGCGGCGTCGCGCCGATACCGCCGCTCCCGGCGTCAGGCCCGGCGGCGAATACGTCGTCGACGGGAGGACAGCCGCTCGATCACGGCGCCGGGCCCGCGAGCGGTTCAGCGTCAGGCGCGAATATCGAGTAGCAGCGGCGCGCGTTGGGAGTTGGAGCATCGCGCATGAAGAAGATTCGTTTTCTGTGGAAATCGACCTGAACGACGTGCCGCGACGCAAGAAGTTTCTTGCGTAAGGATCTGGGCGTCGAGCTCGACGAGCGCGACTACGCGAAAGCTCCGCTGAATGCGGCGGAGCTGAAGGATCTATTCGCAGGCCGGGACCCGCGCGATTTTCTAAATGCGCGCAGTCCGGCCTTCAAGGAGATGAGCCTGGCGGGCAAATCGCTAACGTCGGAGCAGGCACTGGCGCTGATGGCGAAAGAGCCGAATCTGATCAAGCGGCCGATTACAATCGCGGGCAAGGAAATGATCGCCGGCTTCGATCGCGAGCGGCTGCGCGGAGCGCTGAAGTAGCGAGCAAATCAGTGTCGAGGCTGGCTGATGTGAAACCCCTCCTGGGTTTCACGTTTCCCTGGGCAGGGGTAACCCCTGCACCTTAGTATTAAGAGAATGCGGGCGTGCAATACCAAGTGCGCGATGCTATTTCCTGAGTCAGGCGAGGTATTTTTTCATGGCATTTTCTGACGAACTGTTTTTTGCTCCCGCGCACAAACTTGCGGCGATGCTGCGGGCGCGCGAGGTGTCTTCGGTTGAGATGGTGGACGCTTTTATCGAACGGATCGAATCGGTGAATCGTGGGCTCAACGCCGTCGTCACACTGGTCGAAGAACGGGCGTCGCGCGAGGCCGAGGAGTCCGACCGGCGTTTATCAGAGAAAGGGGAAGTTCGGCCGCTCGAGGGGCTGCCGATCACTATCAAGGATTCGATTATCACCGAAGGCGTGCGCTCGACCTGGGGAATGAAAATGTTCGAGCATCACGTCGCCAAGCAAGACGCGCCGACCGTCGCACGGCTGCGCGCGGCGGGTGCGATCGTTATCGGGAAGACCAATACGCCCGAGATGACGATGGACTACGATTGCGACAATCCGGTTTTCGGCCAGACCAACAATCCGTGGAATCATGAGCGCGTGCCCGGCGGCTCCAGTGGCGGAGAGGCGGCGGCGCTCGCGGTCGGGATGTCACCGCTGGGCATGGGTTCCGACTATCGCGGATCGATCCGCGTGCCGGCGCATTTCTGCGGTATCGTCGGGCTGAAGCCGACGTGGGGCACGATTCCCGGCAGCGGGCATATGGCGCCCAGCGTTGCGGCGCCGCCGCCGATCGCGCACATGGCGACGATCGGTCCGATGGCGCGATTCGTGGACGATCTCACGCTCGCCTACAACGTCGTCAAAGGACCGCATCCGAGCAGTCCGTACACCGTACCAACGCCCGATGCTCATCCTGAAAAAATCGATCTGAAGAAAGTTCGCTGCGCGATCTTCACCGACGCGTGCGAAGTTCCAGTCACGTCCGACACGCGTGCCTCGATTGAACGCGCGGGTCGCGAGCTACAGAAGATGGGGATCGTTGTCGAAGCTGTAAAGCCGCCGATCGACGATGGCGAGCGTTTGTGGTGGGAGTACAACGGCGCCGACGGCAACCAACTGATGGCGGAAGTGTTCGGAGAAGGCATGAAGCTCTCGCGCGAGCGGCTGCGAAATTTCATGGTTGCGGGTGAGGGAAAGTCCGCCGCCGAGTTTTTCAAGATCGCGATGTTACGCGACGCGTGGCGCGTGCAACTCGCGGAGTTCATGGAGCAATACCCGATCATTCTCGGCCCGACGTTCTGCGTTACCGCGTTCAAGCACGGCGCAACCGAAGTCGAAATCGACGGGAAAAAATATCCACATTTTATGGCCGGCTGGCCGGTGGCGTGGGGCAATTGTGCGGGACTGCCGGGCGTCGTCGTGCCGTGCGGAAAAGATCGCGACGGGTTGCCGATCGGACTGCAGATAAACGGACGCGCATTCGGCGAGGAGACCGTGCTCGCGGTCGCGAAGGCGGCAGAGACCGCGCTGGGTGGGTATCAGAAACCGCCGCTGTGAGCGGAGGGCGCGGCTTGTTCCCTCGCCCGTTCGTCGGGAGAGGGTTAGGGTGAGGAACATTTTGCGGCGCGGTTGTCTGGTGCGTCGCAATTCCGGAATCTTCGGCAAATTTGGTCCTCCACCCGACGCTCGCGGACGAGCGTCGGCCTCCCCCAAAATTGGGGGAGGCGAGGAAGGAATCGCTAGACGCTGAAGCCGCTTGCCCGGCCCAGGAGTGTTGCGCCTGCGGTGGTTAGCCATGACTCTGCCACCGCCGCGTGCTGGGTCAGCGTTTGGATGTCGCGCATGCATCGCTGGAGAGGTGAACCGTCGTAGGGCGAGGTGCCGCCGCCAGCTTTGTAGCAGGTATCGACGACCGCGGCGCACGTGTGTACCGCCCAGGTGTTCGCCGCCATCACCGGCGCGCGGCCGTCGATTGAAACTGGATTCCCGGCGACTGCCGAATTCCATACTGCGTCGGCCTGACTACGCAGGAGCTTGCGGGCGGCGCGCAGACTCGCGTCGGCGTGCCCCACTCGATACTGAAAGAGCGGAGACTCGGCGAGCGACGCGCTCGCATACAGGCGGCGCTTGTTGGTGTTCGCGAGTGCGACCAGCTCGGTAATCGCGCGTTGCGCAATGCCGATTGCGACCGCGCCGATATGCAGCGCGGCGTATAGCAGCGGCTCCGCCATCGATGGACTCTCGATTGACGGGCGCCCGAGAAAAATATCGAAACTGTCGTCAGCCGGCACCACGAGATTTTCAACCGCGATGTCGTGGCTGCCGGTACCGCGCAAGCCGTTTACCGACCAGGTGTCGATGATCTGCGCTTTCGACGGCGCGAACATCATCGCGCGCGTTTCGGGCGAGCCGGGTATCAGGCCGGGCCGCGGAGTTCCATTTTCAATCACCACGCAATTGCCGAAGAGAAACTGGCTGTGCTGGCATCCGCTGGCGAAACTCCATCGCCCGCTGACGCGATAGCCGCCATCGATCACCTCGGCCTGCCCTCGAGGCGCGAATGCCCCCGCGATTATCACGTCGGGGCCGCTGGCGTACAGGCGATCGAAGTGCTTGCGGGAGAGGAGCGCCAGCAACATTGGCGTTTCGCATCCGATCATCACGACCCATCCGGTGGAACCGTCGGCGGTGGCGATCGCTTCGATGATTTCCATGCTGGCTGGAAAATCGACGTCGAGGCCGCCGTGACTCTTTGGCACGAACATCCTGAAGCATCCGGCGGACGTCAGTTGCGCCAGCAAATCGAGAGGAAGCCGGCGTCCTGCGTCAATTTCCGCACTGCGTGTGCTGATCGAGGGCGCTAGATCGCGAATCGAATCGAGCAGGATCTTTGCCTCCGGGGTCATCGCGTCTCTCTGTAGCATACATACTGAAAATAGAAACGGCCGAGTCCGTCGATAGACCCGGCCGTTTTGGTGTCGTTGAGCCTGTGGCGGCTACGCAGTCTTCTCGGCCTTTTCGCCCGCGTCGTTGTTGCGTTCAGCGCGATCTCCCCGGGGCGCGCGGTCGCCCTTGCGACCGGCCGGTCGACGTCATCTACCGGATCTTCATGATCGAGGATCTGCTGGACCC
>NZ_DATDGQ010000021.1:0-4845 GCF_036522015.1 Binatus sp. (SeqCode) | reverse complement strand
GGTGAGCATACCGATGAATTGATGAGCGAGCTGCTCGGCTACAGCGTCGCGGAGATCGTACGTTTAAAGGAAGCGAAGGTGTTGATCTAGCGATGGCGGAAGCTGGTGCAATTGCTGATGGTAATGGGGCGCGGCCTGGCGCCGTAACGGTCTGGATTCAAGCGATTCGGGCGCCGTCGCTGAGTGCGGCTGCGATTCCAGTGCTGCTGGGGGTGGCGGTGGCGGCGCGGGCCGGATTCTTTTCGCTGGGGCGGATGATTCTCGCGCTGGTGGGGGCGATGGCTATCCAGGCCGGCACCAATCTTATTAACGACTACTACGATTTCCGCAGCGGCGCCGACAGCGAGCAATCGCTTGGGCCGAGCATGGTGATTCAGCGCGGACTGCTGAGCGCCGATCAAGTCTGGCGCGGTGGAATCGTCGCGTTTGCGATCGGCGCGCTGATCGGCCTGATGCTTGTTTATCAGTGCGGATGGCCGATTCTCGCGATCGGAATCCCAAGCATCGCCGCCGGTTACTTTTACACCGCGAGCCCGGTGTCACTGGCCTACGTGGCGCTGGGCGAGTTGACCGTGTTCATTTTCATGGGCCCGGCGATCGTCGTGGGCTCATACTTTGTGATGGCGATGCATTTTTCGTCGCCGGCGATTTGGGCGTCGATACCGCTGGGCTTCCTGGTCGCGGGAATCCTGCACGCCAACAATATTCGCGACATCGAGAGCGACACGCGCCACCGCAAGCGGACGCTGGCGACGATGCTGGGTCGCACCGGCGCGAACTATGAGCTGATCGTGCTCGACGTCGCGGCTTACGTCACGATGATCGTGGGAGTGCTGGTGAACGCGATTCCGTGGATCGGGCTCGCAGTTTTTCTTACTATCCCTCGTGCGCTCGATCAGATTCGAATCATGACGCGCGAGAGCGATCCGAAAAAGCTGAATCTCGGTTTGTTTCGATCAATCCAGCTCCACATGGAGTTCGGGCTCCTGATGATCGCGGCATTCCTGGTCGCCGCGTTCGCCGGGTGGTGAGGACGGCGCGGTGACTACGGCGAGATGCCCGGAGTCACGCCGGCCTTCGACGCGCCCAGGGCAGTCGACGAGTCTGCGAACGGGCTGCTGACGCCCGGGCCCGCGGAGACTGTGCCGGCGCCCGGATCAAGCGGCGTTACCGTCGCGCCGCCGGTCGTGGCGTATCGTCCCGACGACGCTGGATACGAAGCGCTAACCGAGGTCGTCGTATTTGAGTACGTCGTGGCGGCCGGCGCGTTGGAGTTCATCGAGGTTGGCCCGATCTCGGTGGTGTTGAAGGGGTTATCGGTGCTGTTGCCGCCCGGCGGCGCGGATTCGTACGCGGCGCCCGGATTTTCAGGTCCCGGAGGCGCCGCCGGACCGCCGTAGGGCGCGTTCAGGTCCGCCGCTGGAGAGACGGGAATCGAGAAGCTCGGCTTGTAGATCTCGTGAATTTGCGAGGCCGGCATGTCGTGAATTTCCTTGCGGCCCAGCGAGTTGACGAACCGCTGGCGCTCGTCGAGCGCCAACTCGCGCAGCTCACTCTTGTTGCGCACGATATGCGGCGTCAGGAAAACGATCAGGTTGTCCTTCTGCTTGTCGCTCGACTTGTCGCTGAACAAGTTGCCGAGCACCGGGATGCTCGAGATGAACGGCACGCCCTGGTTGTTGATCTGATCCTGGCTGGCGAGCAGGCCGCCGATTACTGCGGTGCGATGGTTCTGGATGAGCACGGTGGTCGAGGCGGAGCGAATAGTCGTCGTGGGTCCGAGGGTCGCGTTCTGGGTGCCGTTGACGACGTTGGAAACTTCCTCATACAGATCGAGTTTGACGTAATCGCCCTCGGAAACCTGCGGCACGATGTCGAGTGTGATGCCGACGTTCTGGCGATCGACCGAGTTGAAGATTTGTCCGGGCAATCCCGCGTTGGCTGACGCCGATCCGACGAAGGGCAGATTCTGTCCGACGACGATCATCGCCTCTTCATTGTCGGCCGTAAGCAGGGTCGGCGCGGAGAGCACGTTGGCGTGAGTGTCGGTTTCGAGCGCGGTCATGAGCGCGAAATCGCATGGGACCTTCATGGTGCTGGAGGTAGGGCTCGGGGTGCCGGGGGTCACCGTCTGTGCGATTGCGACAGGGATCTTACACATGGTGTTTGACGCCAGACCGAGGCCGAGTCCGGTTAAGCCGAGCGGGTCGGCAAGGGCGGTCTGAAGCTGTCCGAAATTGATGCCGCCGACGCCGAATACGCTTCCGCCACCGACGCCATTGGAGTAGAAACTGACGCCCATATCGCGCTGGCGCTCGGCGGAAACCTCGACGATGACGGCCTGCACGAAAATCTGGACGCGCGGCGTGTCGAGGTCGTCGATAATCTGCTTGAGGGTCTGCCAATCCTGCGGCGACGCGCTGATAACCATCGCGTTGGTCGCGGGGTCAGCCGTGATATTTACCGGATAGGAGAAATCGATGCTCTTGCCGGCCGAGCTGGCCGACGACGAACCTCCACCCCCCGCACCGCTCATCGAGCCGCGGCTGCGCAACCCGCCACCTCCGCCGCCGAAACCGCCGCCGCCGCTCGAGCCACCGAAGCCGCCGCCGCCGCTGGAACCGCCAAAGCTCGCGCTACTGGCCATCCCGCCGTATCCACCACCGCCGCCGCCGATTCCGCCGAAGCCCCCGCTGCCGAAGCCGCTGGCGGCGTCGTTGAAGCTGGAGCGGCCGAGTGATCCTTTGCCGGTGGTGGGCGAGAGCGTGGTCGGTCCGCTGCCGCCGTTCAGCAGGTTGTTGAGCACCTGGACCATCTCGAGCGCCTGCGCGTTCTTGAGGCGATAGACGTGGATTCGCGAAGTGGCCAGGGGCGGAACCACGTCGAGCTTGAAAACTATATCCTGGATCTCCCGCATCTGAAGCGGCGGCGCCATCACGATCAGGCAATTTGTGCGCTCGTCGGGAATGACTTTGTATCCCAGCGAAGGGCCGGTGGCCGAGGTCGCGACGCCCATCTGCGGCCGGATCATCTGGGGGTTGCTGCCGTTGGCGGCGCCCATCTTGGCTGCCATCAGCTGATCGATTTCGGGGGCCAGCTCACCGGCGAATGCCAGCTTGAGCGGAATTACCACGATCGACGCCTGTTCGCCGCGTACGTCGAGCTCGTCGATTATCTGGAGCAATCGGTCGACGTTGTAAGCATCGTCGGTGACGATCACGGTGTTGTCGCCGGGGAAGGCAGCCACCAGGCCGTCGTGCGAAATCATCGGCTGGATCACGCCGATGATGGAAGCGGCGTCGATATTCTTGAGCTTCACCATCCGGGTGACGTATTCATCGCCGCTGGTCTCGGCGGGGTTCTGCGATTTGGTATAGAGGGCGTTCGAGCGCACGTTGCGCGCGGGCTCAATCTTGATGATCTTGCCGGCCTGAACCGTGGTGAAGCCTTTTACCTGGAGGACGGATTGAAAGATCGAGTAGGCCTGCTCGGGCGTAACCTTGCTCGGCGAGATGATCGTAACCTTGCCGCGCACGGATTCGTCGATGATGAAGTTGCGGCCGGTGATTTCGGAAATGAACTTGGCGAGAACGGGAATATCCACGTTCTGGAAGTTCATCGTGATTGTGTTCTGGGGAGGCAGCCCTGCAGATTCGGCGAAGGCGGAGGATCGAAGATTAAGTGCTGCGAACAGCAGTGCTGCGGTCAGCGCCCCAAGCAAAAAACGGCTCATGCGAGGTCCCTCCGCATCTCGTATCAAAGCGACGTGAGCATATTTCACGTCCGCCGCGCTGCGCAACCCGGATTCTTGCAAATGTCACAGTGCTCGGCGACTATGACGATCACCGACCCGATTTGATTCAATTGAAACACAGAAAGGGGCCAGTTCGGCGCGTCATGGACGCCAGCGGTTGGTCCGAAAAAGGTAGAAAAGACAAAGTAAGAGTGTGAGAAGCCAGGTGCGAAGGTGATGGATTGCGCTACGAATTCCTGATTGGGCTCCGATATTTGCGGGCGCGGCGGCGCGAGCGATTCGTATCGGTGATCGCTATCATCTCACTCGCCGGGATAGCGATCGGGACGTTCGCCTTGTGTGTCGCGTTGTCGGTGATGAGCGGATTCGAGAAAGATCTGCGCGGGCGGCTGCTTGCGTTCACCCCGCAGGTAACGATCGAACGCAGCGATGGCGGCGTGTGGAATCCGGGCGAGCTCGAGAAAAAGATCGCTGCGATGCCGGGAGTAGTAGCCTTGGCGCCGTACGTCACGTCGCAGGTGATGGCGGTGTCGAGCACAGACACGGGTGCACCGGGCCTGGTGTCGGGCGGAATTCTTCGCGGAGTCCAGCCGCACGACAATGCGGTGCTGAAAGAATTGAAAGATACGCTGGAGAACGGGACCCTGGCGGACCTCGAGACGACGCATCCGGTGACGATCGTCGACAAGGGCGTCAAGCGGGTCGTCCAACTGCCCGGCGCGATTCTCGGCAAGTCGCTGGCGTTCGATCTGGGGGTAAGGCCGGGCGACGCGGTGATTCTGATTTCGCCGACGAGTTTGGGCGCCGGAATCGGTCCGCCTCGCCTCAAGCGGTTCGTAGTGACGGGATTTTTTCATTCCGGCATGTACGATTTCGATTCGACGCTGGCTTTTGTTGCGCTGAAGGACGGACGCGCGCTGCTGGCCGACGACGCGTCGCTGGAGAGCGGGCTCGAGCTGCGGCTGATCAACCTGTTCGACGCGCCGGCGATCCGCGACAAGATCGCGGTGATGGCTGGGCCTGATTTCGAGGTGAAGGACTGGACGACAGCCAATGCGCCGCTATTCGCCGCGCTCAAGCTGGAGAACCTG
>NZ_DATDGQ010000020.1:0-4408 GCF_036522015.1 Binatus sp. (SeqCode) | reverse complement strand
GCTCGAGGAATACTTCGGGCCGCGCGATTACAAGCCGGACAAATGACTTGACCTCATCAGGCGCAGCCGGAAGTTTGGCGCGGATGCTCCCGAGGCAGAAATTTCTCACGGCCTGCGCGTGGGGCGTACATCTATATACCGCGCTCGGCGCGGCGCTCGGCTTGCTTGCGATCTTTTTCGCCTCGCGCGGCGACTTCCGCGCCTCATTCCTCGCGATGGGCGCGGCGACGATCATCGATTGTAGCGACGGTCCGCTCGCCCGCTGGCTGATGGTCAAGATTCGCGTGCCGAGCTTCGACGGCGCGCTGCTCGACAATATCGTCGACTACCTCACCTACACGGTGGCGCCGGTGTTCCTGATGCTGGAGGCCGGAATCATCCCGGATTCGCGATGGGGCCTGGCGCTGGCGTGTTTCGTCATGCTCGCGAGCGTGTACGGCTTCTGTCACACCGAAGCGAAAACCCCGGACCACTACTTCCTCGGCTTCCCGAATTATTGGAACCTCGTCGCGTTCTATCTCTACTGTCTCGGCAGCGGCACCGTGTTCAACGTCGCCGTGCTGCTGCTGCTCGCCGTGATGGTGTTCATGCCGCTCAAGTACATTTATCCAAATCGAACGGTGCCGCTCCGTCCGATCACACTCACGCTCGGAGTCATCTGGGGTTTCCTGACGATCGCATCGCTGCTGATGCTGCCGACGATCAATCCCATCATGTTGTGGGCGGGGCTGAGTTACATCGCCTACTACTTCATCGCGTCGTTCGTGCTTCACGCACGTTTCGCGCTCAAGTCCCATCGAGCCGCATCGACTTGAATGGCTGAGTCCGGGCTTCATACCGCAAGCGCAGCCTCCGAGTCATGGCTCGAGGTGATCGATTCGGATTCTCCCCTGCTGCTTATTGCGCCGCACGGCGGACGCGCCGAGCCGCGCACGCGCTCGATGCTGAATCCCAAGGTCAACGACCTTCATACCGCCGACATCACGCGTGGACTTGCGGAGCGGCTCGGCGCGTCGGCGTTGATCAACGTCGCGATGGATCGCAATCGGCTCGACTGCAACCGGCTCTCGCAAATAATCGAGCGCGCTCCGTGGCTGCTCGAAATGATCGCGGAGCGCGTCAAGGCGATCGTCGCACGTCACGGCCGCATCACGGTGCTGCTGATCCACGGATGGAACATCATTGAGCCGCGCCTCGATTTCGGACTCGGGCTTCGAAATTCCGGCGGCGAACTCTGCCCGCCCGGCTCCGCCTGCGTTTCCGCCTGCGACGATTTCATTAACGGCCCGCTTGGAGAGCTCGCCGAACGCCTGCATCGCCACGGGATCAAACCAACCTATGGCATGCGCTATCCGGGAGGCGGTCTGCAAAATCTGTTGCAGGCATTCACCACGCGTCATCGCGAGAGTCCGCATGCGCCGCTCAGATCGATTTCCGAAACTGCGATGCGCGGTGTGATCGACGCGGCCCAACTCGAGTTGTCGGTCGCGCTAAGGATGCCCGGCGAGTTTCGCTCGCGATGCGAAGACGCAATCGCCGAAGTGTTTTCAGGAAAGGGCGATTCACAGGTTGCTCGTTCCGCCAACGTGATAAATCGCACGCCGCGCCCGACAGTCGCCAAATCCGAAATCGGCGCCGCCGCGACAGTGGCAGCGCCCGGCCGCGTTGGCCTCGAATTTTACGATCCCGCGGCACACTTCGGTGCGATGGCGAGCTTCGACGTCGGCGGCGCCGGCATGGGCGCGCGAATCATGATGCTGTTCGATCACCATCGCGCGGCGTTGTTCACCGCCGAAGGCCGTCCGACGCGTTCCGCGAGCGCCGTCACTCACGGCCCGCTCTCTATGCGGCGCGACGGCGAGTCGATCGTGCTTTCATTCCACGGACCCGCTGTTATCGTCCCCAACGCGACCGCCTACCTCAGCATCGAACGCGCGCTAGCTTCGGGCCGGCTCGACGGCGAGACGAAAGTGGAGATGCGTTTCGAAATCGATCGGGCCGGCGGCGAGTTCGACTTCGATTGGATTCTGTCTTCGCCCGGCAGTGCCGCGGACACCCTGTCGTCAAGCGTCGCGTTCGGCCGCATCTCAGGAAGAATCTGCATCGACGGCGTCGAGCGGGAGCTGAACTGCTTTGCGCGCGCGGGAATTTCGTTCACCGGGCTGGGACCGCAAAAGTTCTCCGCGCGCCGGATGATTTGGGCGTGCTTCGAAGACGAACAAGCGCCGCGCGCGCTTGAAGCGCGGCACGCCGTAATCGGCGACGCGCCGCCAAGTCAAAGCGCCAGGATTCTCAACCCCGGCGGATGGTCGCCGTGCGAGCTGCGCAATCTCACGATCGAAACGCCGTCAGTTGAGGAACCGCCGCATCGTATTTTCGCGTCGTTGATACGCGCAGACGACTCCTCGTGCGAACTCGAAGGCAGCGTCGAATGCTTCATTCCGCTATCGCGCCCCGGGCCCGAGCAATCGCGCATCTACACGACACTCGGATTCGCAAGCTTCCGCAGCGACGCTCACCGCGGGGCGGGGATGTTTGAATATTCGCGCGCCGCCGACTCGGTACTGACCGCCTCCGACGAGAGCGATGACCCGGATAGCGATTGAGAATCAGCTCGTGGGCGTATTTAGCGCGCGAGCGCGCACTGCGACGATCGCCTCGATCTGAGCGGCGATATCGGCGAGCACTTTGCCGGTCGGGGTGGACGCGTACTCGCGGACGAACAGCACGCCGCGATCGGTGCTGTCCGCCAGGCGCGGTTCAAAGCCGAGCCGCCCGATTATCGGCACCGCAGCCTCGCGTGCGACTCCGTTGAGATCGCCTTCCGGCCACAACGGCCGCACGGCGCGGCATCCGTCGCAGTTAAAGCCGGCCATATTCTCGACGATGCCGACGATGGGCGCGCCGAATGCGCGCCCGATCTTCATCGCGTGGCGCGCGTCGCTGGCATCGTGTGACGACGGATGACTCAGCAGCAGGACGCCGTCGAGCGCCATCATCGACGCGAGCGCATACAGTCGATCGAGGCCGCTGGCCAGATCGATTATCAACAAGTCCGCGGTTCCGAACTGCGTTTGCGCCAGCATTCGGCTCAGCGCGCCGCGATAGCTCAGCTCCGCGGGACGCGTCGTCACCGGAGCGACCGGCTCTGCGCCGTTTCCATCGACCTGATCGTAGTCCTGCACGAAGCTTATCGGCGGCGGCTCGCCGCCTGGGAGCTGATCGCTTGAAATCACGCGCAAGCCATGCGGCCCTGCGGCGGGCTCAATTCCTTCGATCATCGGGTAGCGCCGCTGCGGTCTCATGCCGAGCATCGCCGCGACGCTGGGTGAATTAAGGTCCGCGTCAACGATCGCGACCTTGCGGCCCTTCGTCGCCCATGCCGCAGCAATATTCACGGCGAGCATGCTCTTGCCGACCCCGCCGCGAGCGCTTGCAAGGGCGATAGTCGCGGCGACGCCGGAAAGATTGGTGCGAATTTGATCGCGAATGCTGGCTGGATCGTCGGATCCGTCGTTATCAATGTCGGAAAATATTCTCATTAAATGGGTATTGGAATTCCGCGGCAGCGAATCCTAACGGTTGGTAAGGACGGCAAGGTGCTGCGCGAGTTGTTCTGGTTAGGATGACTGGTTTGCGGGGCGCGGTAAACAACGCCCGCCAGGCTAGGCGCTGTCGTCGTCGGCGTCGGTCGAGCCGGTCTTGCGATAGGCGTTGGGCTCGTCGTCGAATCGGCGCTGCGATTTAGCCTCGCGCTCCTCGTCCTGCTGACAATCCCGGCACAGGCGCGAAAAGGGCATCGCCTCGAGGCGTTCTTCGGCGATCTCCAATCCGCACGATTCACAGACGCCATAGCTGCCGTCGTCGAGCCGCTCGAGCGCGTCGTCGATCTGCTTGAGCTTGACGCGTTCGCGGTCGGACAGGATGAAGTTGATCTCGCGATCGCGTTCCTCGGACGCGAGGTCGTAAGTATCCATCCCCTCGTCCTTGTTGCCTTCGCGTTCCGCGCGCAATTCCGAATCGATCACGCCGAGCAGTTTGTTTTTGGTTTCGAGCAGTTGTTCGCGCGCTTTGGCGAGGAACTTCTTTCGATCCGCGGCAACTGTGTTCTTCGTCATTGAAATTCTGACTCCGATGTATACTTAGGCGCCGGCGATCGTCGCATGCAGGTCGTAGCTAAGCGCCTTGTCGATTCGGGCACGGACGAACTCGCCCGGCTCCGCGTCGCCCGCAAGAAAAACGGAGCCGTCGATTTCCGGCGCCTGGCCTGAGGTTCGCGCGCGCAGCCGCGTCGAGCGTCCCGCCAGCGGGCCTTCGACCAGCACCTCGACTTCGCGGCCGACCAGCTCGCGATTTTTGGCGAGCGAAATTTCCGACTGGGTCGCCATCAGGCTCGATCGCCGCGCGC
>NZ_DATDGQ010000019.1:0-3287 GCF_036522015.1 Binatus sp. (SeqCode) | reverse complement strand
GGTCACGCCAACGAAGAAATCGTGAAGTTTCTCAAGGAGCACGACGCCGACATGCTCTTCATCGGCGCATACGGCCACAGCAGGATTATCGAGATGGTGCTCGGCTCGACCACCGAGTACGTGCTGCGCAACTCACCGTGCCCGGTGTTCCTCGCGCGCTAGTCTTTCGCCTGCCGCAGTTCGTCATGAAACAAAATATTTACGACGACCCGCGATTCTTCGAGGGCTACAGCCAATTGCGCCGCCATGAGAGCGGTCTGAACATGGCGGTGGATCAACCAGCGATACGTTCGCTGTTGCCGCCGCTCGCCAACAAGCGCGTGCTCGATCTCGGCTGTGGCTTCGGCAAGATGTGCCGCTATGCAATCGAAGAAGGCGCCACGAGCGTGGTTGGGGTCGATATTTCGACCAAAATGCTTGCCAAGGCGCGCGAGGACACCGCTGACCCTCGCATCAGCTACGTGCAGTCGGCGCTTGAGGATCTAAATTTCGCGCCGGCGAGCTTCGACGTCGTGGTTAGTTCGCTCGCGCTTCATTACGTCGAGCGCTTCGATTCGATCTGCGAGAATGTGAAGTCGTGGCTGGTCAGTGGCGGCGCGTTCGTGTTTTCCGTCGAGCATCCGATGGTAACTGCGTATCCGGTCGGCGACTACCTCGCCGGCAAGGATGAAGGTCAACATTGGGCGATCGACAACTACAAGTCCGAGGGGATTCGCCACACGCAATGGATCACCGACGACGTCATCAAGTACCATCGCTCGGTCGAGACCTACGTGAACACGCTGATAGACAAGGGCTTCGCGATCGCGCGGTTGCTCGAGCCCGAGGCGACTGCGGACGCGATTCGCGAGCGTCCCGACCTTCGCGAAGAGAGCCGGCGCCCGACGTTTATGCTGATCTGCGCGCGAGCGTAGCGCTAGGCTTGCGGCTCTTCCGCGCGCTGGCGGATGAAGCGGCCCAGTAGCAAGCGCATCGATTCGACTGGCTGGATTCCAATCATAGGGAAGTCGCCCAGGATGAAGGTCGGGTAGCCGAGTGCGGAAAACTCGTCGGCCTCGCGCTTGTGCTCGTCGAGGCGCGCACTCATCGCTCCGCTGTCGAGAGCCTCGCGGAACTTCGTTCGATCGAGGCCGGCGCGCTCTGCGATCGCGTCGAGCACTTTGCGATCCGCAATGTCGGCGCCGTCGTCGAACGCCGCGCGAAACACCGCATCGTGATACGCCCTGAAGACGCCAGCATCGCGCGCCACTTCCGACCCTTGTAGCGCGGGTATCGAATCGATCCAGCTTGACGGCGGCGCGACGAGAACGCCCGTTTCTGCCGCGACGAACAGTACTTTCTGCCGCTCGAGCTCGCCGAGTATGCGGCCGGGCTTGGCGCGAAAATCGCGCGTCGCGATAGGCACGCCCTTCCACAGCGCCTCGAAGCCCAGTTCGTCCTCGAGCGGCGTGACGATTCGCCACGCGATGTAGCAAAGCGTCGAGGCGTAATCGAAATAAATTGGAATTCGCAGCCGGCTCATATCGCTGCTTTGATAATCGCCCGTTCAAGCATCCGCCGCAATTGGCGCGCTTGCGTGGCTCGTGCCGCGCGCACATTCTTGATTCACAATGTCTTCAAACCGCCGTCCAGTTCTCAAGTTGGGTGTCGTTGATTTCGGCGTCGAGACCGCGACGCTCCCCGGTGGCGTGCAGGTCGATCTCGCCGTCATCCGCCATCCCGGCGCGAGCGCGATCGTAGCACTGTATCCCGACATGACGGTTGCGATGCTGCGCCAATATCGTCACTCCATCGGCGGCTGGATGCGCGAGGTTCCCGCGGGATGCCGCAACGCCGGCGAGGACCCGCTCGAATGCGCGCGCCGCGAACTCGGCGAAGAGGCACGCGTCGCCGCCGCGCGATGGGACCATCTGGGCTCGATCATCACAGTCCCAAGTTTCTGCGACGAGCGAATCGAGCTTTACCTCGCGCGCGAGTTATCTGAGGGAAAGGGCACCCTCGATCACGACGAGGTGATCACAGTCAGCCGCGTACCGTTCGACGAAACCTTCGCGATGATTCGGCGCGGCGATATCGTCGATGCGAAATCGATCGTCGCGCTTTACCGTGCCCGCGACTTTCTCGAACAAGAGCGGCGCGGCTGAAAAGGAGAAGTTTGTGGCAATCGAAGTATTGGGCGTCGAGCATATCGATCTGACGGTGAACGACGTCGCGCGGTCGCGCGCATTCTACGACAAGGTATTCAGGGAACTCGGCTTCCGAAAATTCGAAGGCGACGACTATATACACTGGGCGAATGCGCAGATGACGATTGCGATTCGCGAGGCTTCCGGCGTGCATCGCGACGCGCAGTTCGACCGGTATCGCGTCGGTCTGCATCACCTGGCTCTTCGAGCGCGATCGCGTGCCGACATCGACGCGTTCCACGATTTCCTGAAGCGCGAAAAGGTCCAGATACTGGACGCTCCCGCTGAGTATCCGCACTATGGAGAAAACTACTACGCGGTTTTCTTCGCTGATCCCGACGGGATGAAGCTGGAACTCGTCCACAATCCGTGGGGTTACTGGCGCAAGGTAATGACCGAAGGCAGCGACTCGCGACCGCGCTACGATTTGAAGTAGGCGTCGGTGCAAATGCTCGAGCGCGACTGAATATGAGCGGCGAAGTTCCGCCGACGGCCCAGCGCTACCTGGCGCATCCATCGCACATGAACGGCGACGTGCGCCGTTCAGTTGCTACTGGATTACTACTTCATCCGGAAAGAGAAACGTGGTGGCGCCGTCGTCAAATTGCACCAGGTACATGCGCCGGTCCAAATTATTAACCTCACGCAAAATGCGTGGCTGTTCGCTGAATCGACTGCGACCTTCGTGGTCGCGCACCGGTCTCTGCAGCTTGCAATGCTTTCCGACTAGCTCTTCCGTGTTTAAACTCGTCATCATATTTTTACCCCTCCACTTCCTCCCGGTCATTCCGGCCACATCACCCTCAGCTTCCATACTAGCAAGCTTCGGGCCTAATATTTAGACGTCCACGGAACATTTCTGTTTCATTATCCAGAGCTGTGGAAAACCTCACAAATCCACGATTTTCCCGTTTGGGCCAGATCAAATGCTCTCTACTCCGGTTTTCTGGATACCTACTTGGTCCAAAGGATCAATGCCCGAATACAGGCACCTTTTTGCCAAATTTGCGGCGTGATATGCAGAAGATCGCCGCGAAAATAAATCGCGAATCTTCGCATCGCCAAATAATCGTGAAATAAAAACACTGCGCAGGAAAAAAC
>NZ_DATDGQ010000018.1:0-3227 GCF_036522015.1 Binatus sp. (SeqCode) | reverse complement strand
GAGAGGGGAAGAATTGGGACCGGAAGGACAAGTCGTTGCTCGATTGCGGGGGGCGACTTAAGCTCGGCGGATGCCGACTGAGCGCGAAATCGATCAGATACTCAATCAAGTAGTTGCGCGGGTCTCGAAGATTGAGGGCGTTCTCGCGATTGTGCTTGGCGGGTCGCGGGCTCGCGGGACTGCGGACGAACGATCGGATATCGATCTTGGAATTTATTACGACGGCCAGCATCCGTTCGCTATTCCCGCGCTGGGAGCGGCTGCGAAGGAGCTCGACGATCGTCATAGCGACAACCTGGTGACTTCGTTTGGGGATTGGGGACCGGCTGTGAATGGGGGCGGCTGGCTCGAGATTGGCGGCAATCACGTGGATTTTCTTTACCGCGAAATTGGCGCGGTGCGCGACGCGATCGAGGATTGCAGCGCCGGGCGTCCACGCAGCATCTATCAGGTTGGTCATCCGCTCGGATTTCATATCCAGATTTATGCGGGCGAGGTTCACGTCTGCCGTCCGCTCTACGATCCGGGCAATGCGATCGCGCAGCTCAAGTCCCTGGTGCGCGAATATCCCGAAAAGCTTCGGACCGCTGCCGTGACCAAGCATCTGTTCGATGCGGAATTCGAAATTTCGATTGCTGCGAAGCCGGCCGAACGCGCCGACGTAATGTACGTCGCGGGATGCTTGTTTCGCGCAGCGGGTTTCATGACGTTGGTACTGTACGCGCTGAATCGCAAATTTTTTCTCAACGAGAAAGGCGCGTTCGCCGAGTCGCGAGGATTTGCGATTAAGCCGGCGCGATTTCACGACACTGTCGCAAACGTGCTGGGACGCGTCGGAACTTCTCCGGACGATCTGTCGAAGAGCGTCGTCAGTTTCCAGAGCCTTGTTGCGGAACTGCGCGAGCTTGCCTCGAGCGCGGGCGGGTGAGGACGATGGCATCGAGCTGGATGCGGGCGCCCTCACCCGCTCCTCGAAGACTCGGCGCGACCTCTCCCGTGGGGAGAGGTAAACTAGCGGTTGCGGCCTTTTAGCGCGCGCTCGATTTCCCGGTTTGATGCCCGGCGCGCGAGTACGTCGCGCTTGTCGTACGAGTGCTTGCCCTTGGCGAGTCCGAGCTCGACCTTGGCGCGGCCGTTTTTGAAATAGATTTTCAAGGGGACGATCGAATAGCCCTTTTCGCGCACGCGGCCCCACAACTTATCGATCTCGCGCCGATGCATCAGGAGTTTGCGCGGACGAGTTTCCTTGTGGCTGAACTGGCCTGCGGGAGCGTAGGCGCCGATGTGGACGCTCTCGAGAAACGCCTCGCCGTTTTTGATGCGCGCGTAGCTGTCGCGCAGGTTTGCGCGATGAGCGCGCAGCGACTTGACCTCGGTGCCGGTTAGCGCGAGGCCGGCCTCGAGCGTCTCCTCGATAAAGAAGTCGTGGCGAGCCTTGCGGTTGTCAACGACCAGCTCGAATCCGTCGGCGGAAGGCTTGCCGTTGCGAGTATGAGAATCGCGCGCCATAACAGGGTGAGTTTATCCGCAGAGGGCGACGCAGATAAGGGGGCACGCGGGTATGGTTGCGAAGGTGGCCGCCGGGCCTTAGATTGGAGGTAGTAACCGTTTCGACTTCACTGGCCTCGATGGAAGACCCACAATCGTGGGGGCGAACTGGATTCGACGAAGACAACATGGCCATGGTCGCACGCCGGGTGCTGTCGACCCGTAAAACTGGCAGACTGCGAAATTTACCCGCAGACAATAACGGTTACGCTCTGGCGGCCTAAGGGCCGCTAGCGTCCCGCCGCTGCTCGCCCATGGCAGCGGGTCGGGGCGTCATTTAGTGGGCTAGGGAACCGCAGTTCACCGGCTGGGCGGCGTACCGAAATTTCAGCCGGCTGGCGTCAGGAAAGCCCGTCTGTGGGCGTTTCGGACGCGAGCTAGAATTCGCAGACTAAGCGTGTAGTGGCCGTCGCCGGAAGGCCTTCGGACGGGGGTTCAATTCCCCCCGCCTCCACCATCCTGGCACGATGACGTTCAGATTCAGCGGGGGCGGTTGGGCGACGGGTCGCTCGATGCTCGCAGTGGGCGGCGGTAAGGCTACCGCCGCCAAGATGCGCGCGCTCGGCTTCCCCAATCTGGTCAAAGCCCGCGAAGCCCTCAGGCGCAAGGCCGACCGCGCCACCACACGGACCCCCGAACAGCAACGCGGCACTGCCACCCACGCGGGACGCGCTCGCGCTTGTGGGTTGGTCTATACGGGGCACTGAGATAAGGCTCTTTGGGTACGGGTCGTCAATAAAACGCTCGCAAGGAGCGGCGCAGGGAGGAATCGCAAAATGGTACACGTGACACGCAGAAGCTTTTGGTCGAGAGCTGTCCGCTTTTCTGTCGCGGCCATGCTCGCCACGATGATCGGTGCGGGTAGGGTGATGCCCGCCGCCGCACAATCGTCGCCATGCATCTTTGCGACGGGATCGAATACATTCTTCGGAACGGACGCCGGATCCGGCGCCATCGCGACTCAGGACAGCGCGTTCGGCTTCGCTGCGCTTGCTTCAGGCGACTCCGGAGGCGCAAATACCGCTGTCGGGAATCAAGCCCTCTGCAGCAACACCACGGGCGGAGCCACTCTCTCGGGCGGAAGTACCGCCGTGGGAAATGAGGCCCTGTTCACTAACACCTCCGGCGGACCCGACGACGCCTTCGGATCGGGCGCGCTCCTGTTCAACACCACGGGCTCGTCTAACGCAGCCTTCGGAAACTCGGCCCTCGGAAGCAACACTACCGGCGAAGAGAACGTTGCCTTTGGAGAGGGGGCCCTCGATAACGAAACCACTGGCTTTGGCAACATCGCGGTGGGCGTGGGTGCAGGCTCCAATCTCACCACCGGGAACAACGACATCGATATCTTCGACCTGGGCGTGGCGGGCGAGTCCAACACTATCCGGATCGGCACGCAGGGTTTTCAGAGCGAGACCTTTGTCGCCGGCATCTTCGGCGGCGCGACGATAAAGAAGGGCTGTGACGTAGTGGTCGATGCGACCGGCCTGCTCGGCTGCGCGAAATCGTCGGCGCGCTACAAACGCGACATCCGCGATATGGGTGACGCGAGCGACAAGCTGATGAAGCTGCGGCCGGTGACGTTTACCTACAAGGCCGACTCAACCGGTATTCAGCAATATGGACTTATCGCCGAAGAGGTCGAGAAGGTTTATCCGGAGCTGGTGATCGATGGCGCT
>NZ_DATDGQ010000017.1:0-1738 GCF_036522015.1 Binatus sp. (SeqCode) | reverse complement strand
CTCGAAGAAGTCGGCGGCAAATTTCTCGGAATACTGACTCCGGCTGAACTGACCAATCGAATAGTCAGTCTGGCAGGCGAGCTCGGCGTAAAAACGGTCGCGCTCGGACAAGGCGTCACGAGCGACATGGACGCGATCGGCGAGGCGCTCGAACGCGCTGATTTCAGGATCGGCCGCCCGCTGCCCGTGGCGGACACCGAACGCGCCGCGATGCGCGCGCGCGTCGCGGACGCCGAGCTCGGCATCGCCGATGCCGATTTTGCGATCGCCTCGACCGGCACGCTCGCTGTAGTTTCAAACGCGAACCGGCCGAGTTCACTCACCCTGCTGCCGCCCGCGAGTCTGGTGATCGTTCAAATCGATCGCGTGATGACAAGTCTCGCCGCGGTGCTCGCCGAGATGGGGCCGGCCGGCGTCGCGGCGAATCGACTGACGTTGATCACGGGCCCGAGCCGGACCGCGGATATCGAAAAGCGAATCGTGCTCGGCGTGCACGGCCCAAAGTCGCTGCACGTGATCGTGGTGTGGCCGCAAAATGACTGAAGTCCGGCTATTCTCAACCTGCCTCGCCGAGGAATTTTTTCCCGAGGTCAATGATGCCGCCGCCAGCGTGCTCGAGCGGTTGCGGCTCAAGGTGACGCCGGTTCGAGGCGCGTTCTGTTGCGGCCAGGTGGCATTCAATGAAGGCATGCGCGAGCAGGCAGTCGATCTCGCGCGGCGCTTCCTGAACTCGGTCGAACCCGGCGTTCCGATCGTCGTGCCGTCGGGCTCATGCACCAGCATGCTGAAAATTTTCTACGGCGACTTGCTTGCCGACGATCCCGCGCTTGCCGCCAGGGCGACCGCTATTCGGCCGTGGGTATTCGAGCTCTCGCAGTTCATCGTCAACGTGCTGAAGGTGAAGTATCTCGGCGCGCGCTACGAACGCCCGGTTGCGTATCATCCGTCGTGTCATCTGATGCGCGAGCTGGGTGTGCGCTCCGAGCCGATGACGCTGCTGAGTGCAGTGGCGGGAATCAAAATTTGTGAGCTGCGCGATCGCGAGGAGTGCTGCGGGTTCGGCGGCATGTTCTCAGTGAAATTCCCGCACATCTCGGCCTCGATGCTCGAGGACAAGATGGCGCGCATCAGGGAAAGCGGCGCCGAGGTGGTAGTCGCGAACGATTGCGGCTGCTTGATGCAGATCGGCGGAGGCTTGAGCCGCGCGGGCGACAAGATCGAAGTCCGTCATCTGGCAGAGGTGCTAGCTGCGAGATGAGCGACGGACGGGGCGTCCATCGAGATTCTTCGCGTCCCTTGTCATCCTGACAAAGCGAGCAACGCGAGCGGTGGGAGATGGCTTCTGGCCTCCGGACAGCTTCGCGCCAGCGAAGCCGGTTCCGGTTCCGAAATCGCGAAGCGCTCCTTCTCGTCATCCTGAGCGCAGCGAAGGATCTCGCGCGCCAGCGCGCCTATTCAATGGCGTTCGTGGACGTACAGGCCTGGCGCTGGTTCTCCTGCTTTGTACATCTCGCTGCCCAGCGACTTGGACGCCGGACGTTCGTTCCCGGAACGCGCTGCGACCCATTTGATCCAGTGATCCCACCAGGTGCCTTTGTTCTCGACTGCGCTCTTTGCCCATTCGTCGGGATCTTCGGGGAGGCGCGTGCCGACGTAGTAGCGCGCTTTGAAATTGCCCGGAGGATTCACGAGGCTCTGGATGTGGCCGCTCGAGCCGAGCACGAATTCGATTCGTCCG
>NZ_DATDGQ010000016.1:0-6091 GCF_036522015.1 Binatus sp. (SeqCode) | reverse complement strand
GTCGCCTTCCTGGGTCTCGATTATCGGCAGCGCGGTGAGCGACCCGCCGCCCATCTCATCGCTCATCTTGGCGGCGCGCTCTAGCAATCGCGAATGCAAATAGAAAACGTCGCCGGGGTAAGCCTCGCGGCCGGGCGGGCGGCGCAGCAGCAGCGACAACTGTCGATAGGCCTGCGCATGTTTGCTGAGATCGTCGTACACCAGCAGCGCATGCTTGCCGGTATCGCGAAAATACTCGCCCATCGTGCAGCCGCTGTAAGGCGCGATGTATTGTAGCGGAGCGGCTTCGGAAGCGGTCGCGGCGACGACGGTGGTAAACTCCATCGCGCCGGCGCTGGTGAGCTTCTCGACCACTTGCGCGACGGTCGAGCGCTTCTGCCCGATCGCCACGTAAATGCAATGCATGTTGAGGCCCTTCTGATTGATGATCGTATCGATCGCGATCGCGGTCTTGCCGGTCTGACGATCGCCGATGATCAACTCGCGCTGTCCGCGTCCGATGACGAGCATCGTGTCGATCGCCTTGATGCCGGTCTGCAGCGGCTCCTTGACCGGCTGGCGGCGGATGATCCCGGGCGCCTTGATTTCGATGCGGCGCGTCTCGGTCGCCTTGATGGGGCCCTTGTCGTCGATGGGCTGGCCGAGGGCGTTGACGACGCGGCCGAGCAGTCCTTCGCCGACGGGCACTTCGGCGATTCGGCCGGTGCGCTTGACCTCGTCGCCTTCCTGGATTGCCTGCGGGTCGCCGAACAGCACGGCGCCGACGTTGTCTTCCTCGAGATTCAGCACCATCCCGAAGATCTGATGCGGAAATTCGAGCAGCTCGCCGAACGCGGCGTTCTGCAAGCCGTAGATTCGAGCGATACCGTCGCCGCATGAGAGGACGCGGCCGGTTTCGCGAACCGAGATGCTGCCCTCGAAACCCTTGATTTCGTTTTTCAGGATTTCGCTGATTTCTGATGGTCGGATTTCTGCCATATAGATGTCGTTTCTTCCTGCCTAGCCCGCGAGCCGGCGCTTGGCCTCCGCGAGGCGAGTTGCAAGGCTGCCGTCGTAGATTTTTCCGCCCAGTTCCGCGGTGACGCCGCCGAGCAGCGCGGCGTCGATTTTCACGGTCGGGATTATTTTCAATTTCGCGATCACCTCGAGGCCTCTTATCACTCGTGCGATTTCAGCGTCCGACGGTTGTATCGCAAAGGTGAGCGTGGCGCGCTCACGACCCATCGCCTGATCGAGCAGCTCGCGATACGACTCGGCGATCGCGCCGATTTCGCGAATACGCCCGTGGCGCGCGATCACAACCGCGAACGAACGCACCGGAAAACTGAGATTGAGGCGCTCGGCAATCTTCGCCATCGCTTCCTGCCGCGACTGATCGGACAACTCTGGCGATGCGAGGCGTTCGAGCAGCTCGGGCGACTCGACCATCGCCGCCAGCCGTTCGAGCTCGGCGCCCCACGTTTCCTCGTTGCCCTTGTCTGCCAGATCGAGCAGGGCGCGCGCGTAGCGCTTGGCAACTCGGGAGCCTTTCATCGCCGGTCACCATCGCCAAGCTTGTCCATGAAGCCGTCGATAAGCCGGCCCTGATCGGCCGGCTGAAAATTGCGACCGATCAGATCGCTCGCCATGGTCGCGGCCGATTCGGCCAACTGCGCGCGGACGCGCCGCTTCGCCGCTTCCGCCAGCGCCGAACTGCTCATCCCGGTGTCGCGCCGAATTCTCTCGGCGGTCGATTTCGCAAGATCGGCGACCTTGCCGACCTGGAAAGCGGTTTCCTGTTCCAACTCGTCCGCGAGTTTCTTCAGTTCTGCCGAGAGCGCAGCCATCCGCGCCGCTGCCTTGTTGGCCAGATCTTCAGCCTCTGCCAGCGCGCTCGACGCTCGCGACAGTGCAGTGCGAATCGTGCCGGCGCGATCGGCGAAGAATTTCCGGATTGGCGGAACGGCGAAATACGCAATCACGCCCACGAACAGGATGAAGTTGATCGCGAAGAACGTCAGCAGCAGCCATGAGCCGTGCTCCGCGCCCGCGCCCTCCGCCGCATGGGCGTATGGGACGGCGTACGCAAAAAAAGCGGCAGCGAGAATCGCCGCCGATGTGAGCCACTTCTTCATTTGAGGTTGAATCAGTCGTGCCTAATTGTTTTTGCCTGTCGTTGTCGCCGCGCCAGCGTTCAATGGCCGGCCCAGCACGCGCTCAGCGAGCTCGCTCGCAAGGCTGTGTCCCATCTGCTCGAGTTCGCTCTCCGCCGCCCTCAGCTCCGTTTCTATCTTGACGCGCACCTGTTCGAGCGTGTCGCGCGCTTCGGCTTTCGCCGCTTCCATCATTTGCGCGGCGTCCTCTTCGGCCTTGCGGCGAGCGGTCTCACGCCGCGCGATTGCGCCCTTTCGGAGCTCGGCGAGCCAGGCTTCGCGTTCCTCTTCAGCGACGCGCGCCTGTCTAATCAGTTCCTCGGTGCGATCATTCAAGTCCTTGAATCTGCGCTCGCGCTCGGCGAGCAGGTTCAGGAACGGGCGAAAAAATAATCGGCTGAATATAAACCAGAAAACCAGGAACGAAACAATCAGTGCAAAGAACGTCCCCCAATTCGGCGGGATATGCATATTACGGCGTCTCCCCTGGGGGGACTGTCGAAGTTCTCTCCATCATCGGAAAATAGGAACGCGGACTATATCAGCTCAACCGGCCGGGCAGTTCAGGCCTGCTTCTGCCCTCCGACGGCGGCTTGCGGCACGCGCTCCTCCTTGGGGAATACTGTGACTTTACGGTCTTCGCGGATGCCCTCGGGCTGCATCGAGCAATGGCCCTCGAACAGCGCGCCTTCCAGAATCGAAAGGATGGGCGCCGTGATATTTCCGCTGACCTTCGCCGACGGGCGGATTTCGATGCGCTGCGTTGCGACGATATCGCCGCTGACCTTGCCCGCAACCGAGACCGAGCCGGCCCGGATGTGAGCGGTAATCACGGCCGACTCGCCGATCGTAAGGCTGTCCTTGGCGCTTATCTCGCCGTCGACCTCGCCGTCGATTCGCGCGGGACCTTCGAATGAAATCTTGCCGGAGATCTTCGAACCGCGATCGAGATATGCGCGGCCGTCGGCTGGCGCCGGTCCGTTGGCTCGCGGAGCGGACGCGGACGTAGTGGAGGAAGTCGAAGCTGAAGGCGCTGGCGAAGTGGACGAAGCTAGCGGCGTGGTGGTTGGTTGAATCTTGGGATTTTTTTCAGGCTCTTTATTGAACAGCGCCATCGCAAAACACTCCTGGGCGCAATCGGGCGTTCCCCCGCGCCGCATTCCAAAGTTCGAGCTTAAGCTTGGCTATTAACGCATGCAAATGTACGTGTCAAATTCATCCGGCAGTTTCTCGCGCAATCGAATCTCCCGGCGGTTGCCTCAAGCGGTTTATCGTCTAATCTGGAACTATGCCGTCGAGCCCAATCCCCGAGAAATTTCTCGACCTCCTCACCACCAAGAAGCCGCTTGCAAATATTGCAACGATAATGCCCGACGGCACTCCGCAAGTGACGCCCGTCTGGTTCGACTACACCAACGGAAAAATCCGGATCAACACTGCGCGCGGACGGGTGAAGGCAAAGAACATGAAAGTCGGAGCAAAGGTGGCGCTGGCCATCGTGGATCCCGAAAACGCATACCGTTACATCGGAATCCGCGGACCGGTCATCAGCGAAGACGAGAAAGGCGCCGACGCGCATATCGACAGCCTGGCCAAGAAGTACCTGAATCAGGACAAGTATCCGTTCCGCCAGCCGGGCGAGCAGCGAGTGACGTATGTGATCGAGCCGGCATCTGTGCACGTCATGGGCTAACGCAGCACCCCGTTTTGTCATCCTGACGGAGCGAGCAATGCAAACGGGCGGGCCTCCGGACAGCTTCGCGTAGGCGAAGCCGGTTCCAGTTTCCGAGTCGCGGCAGCTGGCCGCATCCTTTCGCATTGACTCCAGCTATATCGTACGATATACCATTCAGCATGTATTACGTTGTTACGGAGGGTCGCTCATGATGGTTTGCGGAACTCGACGTTTTCAAAGACGTGGCCACTGGGGCGAATTCGGCATGATGGGCATGCGGGCGCGTTTCTTCGGCCCGGGCGAAGTGCGGCTCGCGCTCCTGTCGCTAATCGCAGACGGTCCGAAGCACGGCTACGAGCTGATGCGTCAGCTCGAAGAGCGCTCGGGCGGAATCTACAGCGCCAGCGCCGGCACGGTTTATCCGACGCTGCAGCAACTCGAAGATGAAGGCCTGATTTCGTCGGACTCGAAGGAAGGCAAGCGCGTCTATGCGATCACCGACGCGGGCGCCGCGGAACTCAAGCGTGAAGACGAGACCGTGCGACGAATCTGGTGGCGGGCGCAGCGATGGGCCGGATGGCGTCATGCGAACGACCCCGACGCGGCCGAGATTCGCGGCCCTGCCGAGCGCCTGGTCAAGGCCGCATTCCGCGCAGTGGCCGGCGAGACAGCGTCGCAAGAGCGAATCGACAAAGTGCGCGAAATCCTCGAGCGTGCGATGCGCGATCTCGATGGCATGCGCGACAAGCCGTAAATACCAAGGTGCAGGGGTTACCCTGGCCGATGCGCCTCTCCGCAATGATTGACCGCCCGCTATCTTGGTTACTGTCTGGGTCAGATATGCCCTATCCAGGACGGATGGCGACATGCTGCCCTTCATTGATTGCTTGCTAAGGAGAATTGTAAGTGCCCACTACATCGTCTGATAAACATCTCCTTCTCATTGGCGCGTCCCGCGGCCTTGGTTTCGCCTTGGCTGAGGAGTACCTCAAGCGCGGCTGGCACGTAGTGGCCACTGAACGGGACAGCACCACATCAAAACTGCACGATCTATTGCGAGCCGCTCAAGGTCGACTCGAAATCGCGACCGTCGACATTACTTATCCAGATCAGGTTGCCGCGCTGCGGGCGCGTCTGGCATCGAGACAGTTCGACATGCTGTTCGTCAATGCCGGCATCGGTACTCGTGATGTGGTCGCCGACATTTCAACCGACGAATTCATACGTATGATGGTAACGAACGCCTTGAGTCCCATGCGTGTAGTCGAGAGTTTGCAGGAGCTCGTGTTGCCAACTGGCACGATCGGCATCATGTCCTCGGGACAGGGCAGCATCACAAACAATGATAACGGACATTACGAGATCTATCGTGGAAGCAAGACGGCGCTCAACATGTTTATGCGCAGCTTCGCCGCCCGCCACGCCGATGATCCGCGAACCCTGCTGCTCATGGCGCCTGGCTGGGTGCGAACCGATCTGGGCGGCCCAGAAGCGCGTCTGAGCATCGAGGAAAGCATACCGAATCTCGCGAATACGATGGACGCGCAGGCCGGAAAAGCGGGTCTTCAGTATCTGAATTACCTCGGCCAGACGGTTCCGTGGTGAGTGTGAACATGCGCATCGTCGCTGTCGAAGAACACTTCCCCCAAGGAAGCGTGAAACCCAAGGACGGGTTTCACTAAAATCAAGTTCCTCATCGCGCGATCGGAGGCGGCGTCTCGATTGTCTCGCCGCAGGTCGAGCCGCAGTCAGGACATACGTACAAGTACTTGTCGCCGTTGGGGAGGACGAGCAGCAGGCGCTTGCGCACCTTGACCGCGCGCTTGCACTGCGGACAGGCCAGCAAAGTGGCTTCCATCCGCTCGAACGATGGCCTCCGATTCTGTGGCATGGGAGTCTTGGCGAAATCTAAATATCGCGATGACTCGCGGCAAGGGAGTCTCCTTTCTTCTGACGAAGCGACCGGCAGATCTTTCGTCCTAACGAAGCGAGTATCGCGAGGAACGATCCCGGTCAGCCGCGTTTTTGTGTCATCCTGACGACCTGAGCAACGCGAGGGGAGGAAATGGCTTCTGGCCTCCGGACAGCTTCGCGTACGCGAAGCCGGTTCCGGTTTCCGAAATCGCGCAGCGCTCCACAAATGCGCCGATGTCCGGCTTCAGTTAGTCCGCGTTGAATCGACGTGACGACGTAGCCTAAGATTTCTTTTCGTCGTATGAACGATCGCACTGCAAATCCTGCGCATCCGCGGGTTTATCTCGAGACTTACGGATGCCAGATGAAT
>NZ_DATDGQ010000015.1:0-11243 GCF_036522015.1 Binatus sp. (SeqCode) | reverse complement strand
AGAGAACCGCAGGGTTTCCCGGGTATGCCGAATTGTCGATAGCCCAGACGATGCCACCGGTCGTGCCATTGGCGGAGATAACCGGCGACGGGCCTGGGAACCCAAATGAAATTGGTGCTGAAATCGGCGGTGTCTGGATCAGTCCGTTTGAGATGACAAACATCTTGATCCAATCTGAGGAGCCGCCCGTGTAGATCATGTTCCGCAGGCCAACACCCGGCACCATTCCCTGCCAATACGCGGGCGTGCTGAACATTCCGCCGACTTCAGACGGCAGTTCCTGCACCATCTGATCCACGGTGGCATTGAACCCGCCCATACTGTCGCGATTCACAAGATAGAGGGTGCCGACCTTGCCGGCGCCGACCATCAAATGTGGATTCGGCCCGGGTTGATCGGGCAGCAGCAGGTTACCACCCGAGCCCATGTCCTGATCGTCGTCATCGAGTAGGAGTTCGTCGAGGGGGGTGAAGAAACTGGTGACGGACATGGTCCCGCCGCCGGGCGTCAGCCGCAGAAAGCTGTCTCCGTAGTCGACACGGGGCGTACCGGTATCGAAGGTTCCGTTGCCGGTGATCGCGATCAAATCGCCGTTGGTATCGACCCCCGGACCGCATCCCGCTTCCCAGATGCCGCTTTGGCCGCCGTCGGGAGAAGTATTGAACACAACCTCCTGCGCCAATGTCGTCTGGTCGTAGCCGAGGATCCATCCGTGATACGGCTGAATGTCGCAATGCGACGCGAAGCTCAGGTAAACCACGCCGTTCGACAGCGTCAGCGCCGGCCGATCTTGTTGCAGCAGAGGATCAAAGGAAATCATACCTTTGACGCTTTCTTCCCTGCTTCCCGCCACCTTCGCCGCAATTGTCACCGGACTTTTCGTCTTCTCGAGGCCGGTCGTGATGTCCAGCGCGTGAAGCTGCTGCTGGTAACGCCCCGGACCCAACTTGACCTTCGAGACGACGTAGAGAGTCCCGCTGACCGGATCGATCACGGGCGTCGCAGTGATCCCGATAATGGGCACCAGGTCGCCGCAGCCGATGTCGGACGACGGTACCGGAACGATTCCATTGGAAGGATCAATGAAGGTTGTATGCCACAGCGGAGGACCCGGCTGATCCGCGTCAAATGCGTACACGCTGTCGTTTTCCGTCGCGACGTACACGACGTTGTGCGTTCCCAAGCTCGGGATCGTTACGTTCGGCACGTACAGCGGCTGCGCGTAGGCGGACCCATCGATAGCGTCAGTGAACAGCAGGCCGAATTGCGACGACGTCACATTGGACGGAGTGAGGATACTCTCCGCGAGGTTTTGGCCGGTGCGAAAATTGTCGTTGCGGTAGAGAAATGTCCCGGTGAAGCCCGGTTCCAACGCGCGAATGGCCGTGCGGGCGTGGGCCGAATGGGAACGGCGGGGCACAACCGCCGCCTGGCTTATCATGGCAGCGGCTGAGATAGACGCGACCAGCGCCGCCGCGCTCATCACCAAGGTACGCAACAATCGCCCTGTCACTTTCCCGCCGAAGGTTGATGCCCGATGCGCAGGCATCTTACTGACGTAGGTGCGGTGCGTCTATGGCTAAAGACGGTTACGTGCAGAATTGCGGTTGAGCGCGGCTCAACGATCGTCGAAATGGAAACAGACCCGGCGTTCCGGGCCTGTTTCTTTCTCAAGTTGGCCGCAACGCGGCTCCCCTCCCCGCATTCGCAGCCCGAAAAAAAAATTACCTCAACGCGGCGCCAGATTGTTGTCCGCCATCACCACCCCGTTACTCATCCCCAGGCTAGGCGGCGAAGTTCTCCAGTTGTGAACCATCTCCGAGACAATCATCGCGATGGCGATCACAGCGCCAATAATGAGAACCAGGTCATGCGATGACTTCACTAATGTTTTTCCGCTGAATCGCATTAAACCCCTCCCAGCAGGTTTGTCTGCAAAACGCAACGCACCATCACAAAGGATGTTAAAGCAAGACTTGAACCGCGAGATGATACTGATGGGAAGCAGAACCGGTGCTAATGCTAAAGACTGCCCGAAGTGAATTTTCCCCTTTATTTGAGCAGAATATTCGCCAATCTTCACTTCGAACGGTACGAATCTTTGTGTTTTAGCAATCTGTCTATTTGTAGCATTGCCAGCAGGTGTAGTTGCAGCGCTGCACCTGGTTTCGACCGATCTTCACTGACCTCACGCCCGGCCTGCCCCTTTTGAGATAGCTAAAACCAGTGACTCGCAGGAGTCGGCGTCGCGGCGGAGGTACGAGTCGGTTTCGGAGTCCGTGTCGGTCTTGGAGTCCGCCGCGGCTTCTGCGTACGCGTTGGCGTTGGCGTGCGCGTCGGCGTGGGCGTCGGGGTCGGCGTTGACGTGCGGGTGGCCGTGGCTGTCGCGGTCGGAGTCGCAATATTCCTGCTCAGCGCGATCGTTCCCCACCATGTTCCCCAAGTGTTGCCCATGCCCGCGTATTCCTGGATCGTCCACAGGTCGATGTCGTTGATCGGATCGACTGCGACGTTGCTGTAGTCGCCCCATCGATTGTCCCCGGTGCCGAAGTCTTTGAAGTACGGCGCCTCGCCCGCCTTGAAGACCGTGTCAGCCTCGAGTGTATTCGGCGGATCGCCATGGAGCCGATAAGAATAGTTGGCGCTCGCATACTGGGAGGCGCCGAACCGCGAGTAGCCGAGCATCATGTCGTCGTTCGCGTTGACGTCGAGCGTCGGATACGCGTAATCGAACGCTCCCGATGGATCGTCGCGCTTCCCAAGTTGCTGCACGACGCCTAGGTTGCCGCCCGCCGTATTGATCTGCCACCACTGCGCCGATGAGCGCGTCGGAGTGCCGGTCGCGGGGAAGTACACCGTCTGCGCGGCCCACAGAGAGCCATTTCTATAGACGCAGTTCTCGATTCGGTCGTCGTCGGTGTCTATCCGCGCGGTCGAGCCGAGCTGCGGCGCGAAGTTTTCGGCGCCGGCATCCTGCCAGGCGTTCGCCGCCTTCGGGAAAGCGACGCCGGTCGTCAGCACTTCGGCGCCAACCGCTCCCGTGATCGTGCTGATGCGCAGCGTCCCGCTTGCGCCGTCCCAGTTTCGCACCAGATACTCGGTCGCGAGCGCGTTGTCGTGGGTTACCGCCGGGTAGTCGGTGAATCCTGTCGGATCGTGGAAGACCGTGTACCTGCCTGCGCCGCCCGCGTACAAGTCGGTTTTGTCGAACGCGTAAATGTACGACCCGA
This sequence comes from Binatus sp. (SeqCode), assembly GCF_036522015.1. GTDB lineage: Bacteria > Desulfobacterota > Binatia > Binatales > Binataceae > Binatus. The sequence continues at coordinate 8,013 of NZ_DATDGQ010000015.1, read as the reverse complement.
CGTACGCACCCTGGCTGACGGTGAAGACGTTGGTCTGCAGCACGATCCAGTCGCCGTTGAAGCCGAGCGTCGGATAGTCAGCCCAGCCCGCGCCGTTCGTATCGACGCTCACCTTGTAGAGATTCCAGGCGCCGGTTGGATCGTTGGTCTGCGAAACGCCGATCAGAATGTACGCCGTCGGCGACGCGGCGTTGGCGCCGGCCGATATGATCCAGCGGTCAGCGTACTTGTCGAACAGCACGCGCGGATCGAAGGCCTCGTTGATTCCGCCAAGGCTCGACCAGAACGACGCAATCGGAATCGAGCTCAGAACGACTCCGGTGCGCGTTTCAATCGTCACGTTGCTGTTGAGCACGGCCATCAGATGGTTCGGGCCGACGGTCCCTTGCGTATCGGGCGGAATCACCGCTCCATTGTCGGTACCGCCGGGAAAGTCCGCCTTCCGCACGCGATGCCGCCGGTTCCGGCTCTGCGCGCCTGAGTTGTCGCCGGGATCGAAGCCGTCGCCTTCATCTTCTTGAGGATCGCTCGCGGGTCCTGCGATTGGACGATGGATCGCTACCTGAACAGGTCGCTTTTCGACCCGTAGCGACTGAGATGCCGCGTCAAAAAAACTCGTAATGGATCGACCCGATGCGATCGATTGCTCACCCTCGATTTCGACTTGCGACGGGAGCGTCTGCGCATGCGCAAGCGTCACGAACCTGGAAGTCCAGACCGACGCCAAGCTGAGAACGAGCGCGGCAGTGACAGCAAAGGCAATGTACTTGGAGTGTGGCTTGGATGGTCGGTTTTCTCGCAACTAAAAGGTCCTCCAGGATGAGCTGGCAAATGCGCATCACGAGGCCTATTAGAGCAAGTGTTAAGCCGCTTAGAGTTTTATTAACGACCTATCGTTCACGCCGGCGAATAACTGACGAATACACTTTAATCTGTTCGGGAATTATGACGAGCCGAGCGGTGCAACTCACATCTTCAGTTGCCTGACACTCGCGATGGCGTGCACTGTGTCCCAGAACGGGACATCGGTTGCAACAGCTCGCTACTCCAGTCCGTGACCTCCCACTTCGGTCTCTATGCTGTCTGGATGGGCGCGAATCGGTCGGGTACGATCGCGCGATGGCTATCAAGCGAGTTTGCGTTTATTGCGCGTCGAGTCGCCAGTGCGACGCCGCGTATCATGATGCCGCCGCGCGGCTCGGCCGCGAGCTGGCGCGCAATCAGGTGACACTGGTTTATGGCGGTGGCAGCGTTGGCTCGATGGGCCATCTGGCGGACGCGGCGCTGGCTGAAGGCGGGCGCGTGATCGGCGTGCTGCCGCGCTTCATGTACGACCTCGAATGGGGACATCGCGGATTAAGCGAGCTGCTGATCGTAAACGACCTGCATGAGCGCAAGCGCATGATGATCGACGAAGTCGATGCGGTGATCGCGCTGCCGGGCGGATGCGGCACGCTCGAGGAGCTGTTCGAAGCGATCACGTGGAAGCGGCTTGGCTTGTTCGGCGGTCCGATCGTGCTGGTGAATACATTGGGATTCTACACGCCGTGCGTGTCGTTCCTGGAAAGCTGCATCGAGCGGCGTTTCATGGACGATCGTCATCGCAAGATGTGGTCTCTGGTCGAGCAGCCCGAAGATGTGCTCGAGGCAATCGCAAGCGCCCCGCCATGGCCGCACGAAAACCGCAACTTCGCCGCCCTGTGAAATCACTTGATTGAATGTGAAACCCGCCGTGGGTTTCACGCTTCCCTGGACAGGGGTAACCCCTGCACCTTGGCGTCTCTAGTGTTCGATTTTTTTGATGGCGTCGGTGTGGTCGTGGGTTAGATCTGCTTTCAGGAATTCTTCGGTGCCCGGGGTGCCGAGTTCGAATTCGGGCGTGTGATGGATTTTGATCGTCACGTCCTTCGTGCGGCAGTCGAGCATGTGGCCGCCGGCAGTTCGATCCGCTGTGATGAAATGCAAGTGGTAGCCGGGCACGTTGACGCCGCGGAGGTAGTCGGGGGTGAAGAATCCGACGATAGTGCCTTCCACATCGTTAAATTCGAAGATCGGTTCTTCGCGGGCGGCCTGCTCGAGGCCGACTGATTTGTCCTGTTTGGCAACTGCGCGAGTCTTCACGTAGTCGAAGCGGCCTTGGATTCGAAGCGCGTGAAAGATGTTCTGCGAGGGCAGCATCGCGGCGACGGCTGCGAGCATCGCGGGCTGATCGCATGGACGATCGAGACGCGAACTTTCGTCGGCTTTGAAAAAGCTCACCGTCGCAAATGGCGTGCGCGCGGAATCCTCGACCGGATGCGCGCGGCCGTCGGCGCGCACCTGGAAGACCTTGCCGTCGAGCTCGATCATTTCGCCGTCGAGTCCGTCAAAGGTCCCCAAGCCGAAATCGCCGTGAGTCTTGAGCTCGCCCATCGTCATGTCGCCGGTGGAGGCGCCTTCCATCAGTGCGTCAACGGTCGAAGTCTGGAATACGGTCTGATCTTCGTCGCCGAGCAGACGCTCGAGACTTTGAATGACGATGGCGGACAGAGTTTGTCCGGTCTGTTGGCGACGCGCACCAAGCTGCTGCGCGAGCGCAGGCGGCAGATGGACGCGAAGGGTCAGATGTTTGGGCATTGCGCGAGTTTATCGAAGGGGAGGAGCGGTTGGTATTGCGAGCAATCTAATCCCTAACCGCTTTCCTCGAGGGGAAGGGGAACCATCGCGCGCTCGACAAAGGTGCGGCGGGATCGAGTTGCTAGTTGTTCGGCACGAGGTGGCATTCCGGGGAGACTGATTTGATGCCGCCGCTCTCTGTCTGGAATGAAAAGGCTTGACCCATCGCCGCTGTGACCAGGTAGTTGTCGCCGTCGCGGGAGTAAGTCACCGCCATAGTAACTGGCGCGAGTGGCGTCGCCATCGTCATGGTTTTGTCGCCGAACTCGATTGCACCGAGCTGAAAGCACTCGTTGCCCTGGTTCGGAGCTAACTTCCATTTGCCGAGAAGAGGATTGGATTTCGAGCATCCCGAAGCAACGAGAATCGCGCAACAAGCCACAATCGTCCGCAGATACCGCATGTAAGTCTGCTCCCTGTTTGATCTAAGGAAGCGCAAGCAGAGCAGATCGTGAGCGTGATGAAAAGAGGCGAGGCCTTGGCAGGCGCACCTTGAGAACAGATCAAGGAATCGTGCCGTTGATTGCGAGCAGCACGCATCCGGTTGCGAGCCAGACTACGAGGATAGTCGCGGCGAAGAGTTCAGCCACAACACCTAGTGAGCGAACTGTAAACATCGAGTTGATTTCTCTGATCGAGTTGTGGTCGGGTCGGCACGGCAAGTCAACGTGACGCGATGCAATTGTGTTATCTGGAGAACAGGGAATATTCGCCCATTGCGAGTGAGCGTCGGGAACGATGCGGGCTGATCTAACCCCTAACCCCTTCCCATACTGGGAAGGGCAACCAATCGCGGCGAGGCGGAACTATTTTGTGTTGTCGACGGGTTGGACGTTTTCGCCGTCGCGGGCCGCCTGGCCTACGTTTACTGCGACCTTATCGCTGGGGTTGATGCCGCTCAGGACTTCCACGGTCTGGCCGTTGTCGTAGCCCAGGGTTACCTCGGCAAGGTGCAACTGGCTGTTGCGGACGACGGGCACGTAGACTTTTCCGTCGCGGAATATCAGGGCGTCGTCGGGAACCATCGGAGCTCCCGTGCCCATCGCGACCGTGAACTCGGCGGTCGCGTACATTCCGGGATACAGCGCCTGGTTTTGGTTGGGCAGATCGACTTCCACCAGCATCGTGCGCGTGTCGGGAGACAGCGCGTCGGGATGGCGCGTGATGGTGCCGGTAAATTTCTGGCCGGGGTAGCCGGCTGCGGTGATCGTCGCGGGATCGCCGTCCTTGATGAACGGCGCGAGGTTTTGCGGAACATACGTAAACACGCGCAGCGGACTGTAACGGGAGATCGAGATGATCGCGCCGGACCCCGGCGTGCCTGGGGTGGTGTTCGCGGGCACGAGATGTCCGGGATCTATGTAGCGCGCGGTTACGATACCGTCGAAGGGCGCCGTGATCATTTCGTACTGCTGATTGGCGAGGTCCTGCGCGAGGGTGGCGCGGGCTTGAAGCATCGCGCCGTGGGATTCATCGGCGGTTTGCTGCGCGATAACCTGTGCGTGCACGAGGGCCTGATTGCGCTTGTCGGTGATCAGCGCGAGGTTGTAGTTGGCGCGCGCGTTGGCGACCTGCTGATCGAGCTCGGGCGACGTGAGAATGGCGAGCAGTTGGCCCTTGTGGATGCGGTCGCCCTTATCGACCTTGATCGTTTTCAGGTACCCGGGAACTTTCGCGTAAATGTCGGTCTCGTCGAAGCCGCGAATGGTCGCCGGCAGCTTGAGCTCGCGCGTGGCGGGAGCTTGCAGCACCTGGCTGACGAGGACGTGCGGGCCGGCCTGGTTTTCATTTTCGAGCGCCGACGTCTGGCGGCCGATCCACAGCTCACGCGCGAGCACGAGGCCGGCGGTGGCGATCAGAGCGACGATGATCGCGACTATCCATCCGGCGAAGAAGAACCCGCCAGGTGCGGGCACGCTGAAATTTTTCGGATCGTCTTCCATCCAAAGAATATTCTATGCGCCGGGGAGCGTGATTGCTTCGATCTCCATGTCGCGCTGATGTTTGCCGATAAGACTGCGGCCGAAGATCGAATAAACCGCAGGCACGACGAACAAGGTCATCATCGTCGCCGCGAGGAGTCCGCCGATGACGGCGCGGCCGAGCGGTGCGTTTTGCTCGGAACCCGAGCCGAGCGAAAGCGCCATCGGCAGCATCCCGAGAATCATCGCGAGCGCGGTCATGATGATCGGGCGGAAGCGGATGCGGCCGGCTTCGATCGCGGCGGCGAGTGGGCTGTAACCGTCCTCGCGCAGCTCGTTGGCGAACGTGATCAGCAGGTTGCCGTTGGCAACACCGACGCCGACCGCCATGATCGCGCCCATCAGAGATTCGACGTTGACGGTCGTTCCCGTAATCGCGAGCATCCAGAGTACGCCGGCCAGCGCGCCCGGCACCGCCATCATGATGATGAAGGGCTCGAGCCACGACTGAAAGTTCGCGACCATCAGCAGGTACACGAGGATGATGGCGAGGATCAGGCCTTCGCCGAGTGTGCGGAAGGAATCGTGCATCGCCTGGCTCTGGCCGCGGATGACGACATGGGTACCGGCGGGCAAGGTGCCGAGACTGTCGATTTCGTGCTGCACCGCGGAAGTTACGCTGCCGAGGTCGCGGCCCTCGACGCCGGCGTCAACGTCGATGACGCGCCGCACGGTGTAGTGCGCGACGACGGCGGGATCCCAGCCATGGGTGACGGTCGCAAGGTTGCCAAGGAGCTGGGCCTGGTTCTGCAAGCCGGCCGCGGTGTTGGGAGTGCTGAGCGGGATATTCGACAGCGTCGCGACCGAGTCGATCAGATGCTGCGGCGCCTGCGCTACGACGTTGTAGTTGACGCCGGATTTCGGATCGAGCCAGAAGTTGGGCTGCAAGAGCGAGGCGCCCGACAGCGTCGAGAGCATGCTCGAAGCGACCTGCTGCTGCGTGATGCCGAGTTGGAGCGCCTTGTCGCGATCGACGTTGACGCCGAAGGTCGGATAGTCCTGCGGCTCTGCGATGCGGAGATCGCTGACGCCTGGAATCTGCCGCATCCGATCCTGCAGCCGCAGCGCGATGTCGTAGTCAGCCTGCAGGTTGTTGCCATTAATTTGCGCGTCGATGGCTGCGGGCAGGCCGAAATTCAGCACCTGGCTGACGATGTCGGCGGCCTGGAAATAGGCGGTGACGTTTGGGAACCGGCTCGCGAGCAGGCGGCGAATTTTATTCTGGTAGATAGCGGTCGGCTGATGCTCCGGCTTCAACTGGATGAGCAGGTCGGCGTCCTGCGGACCGATCGAGTCGGTGTGATAGAACGCGAGGTCGTAGGAAATCGGGAGCCCGATATTGTCGCTGATTCCCTGTAACTCGTCGGCAGGCACGACGGTCCGAATCGCGCGCTCGATGTTATCGACCAGGTATTCGGTGTGCTCGACGCGGGTCCCGGTCGGCATCCGCAGGTGCAGGCTCATCATGCCGGCGTCGATGCGTGGGAAGAAATCTTCGCCGACGACCAGTAGCATCGCCAATGAAGACAGGATGAGGACGGCGACGCAGATGAGCGAGAACGTTCGGCGTGCGATGAACTTGGCCAGCGCAAACCGATACGACTCCTTGACGCGCTCGAACCGGGCGTCGAAGCCGCTGACCACCCGGGCCCACAGGCCGGTGCCCAGGTGTTCCTCGTGGGTGTCGGGGAGCAGGTAACGCGCCATGCTCGGCACGAGGGTGCGCGAGAGCAGATACGAAGTGAGCATCGCAAATACGACGGCGAGTGCCAGCGGAGTGAAAAGAAATCGCGCGACGCCGGTCAGCAGCACGACCGGAAAAAAAACGATGCAGATGGCGAGCGTGCCGACGAACGTCGGCGTGGCGATTTGCGACGCGCCGTCGAGGATCGCGACCAGCAACGGTTTGTGCATCGCGTGATTGCGATGAATGTTTTCGACTTCGACGGTGGCATCATCGACCAGCATCCCGACCGCGAGCGCGATTCCGCCGAGCGTCATCGTGTTGATCGTCTGGCCGGTCAGCTTGAGGCCGACGATCGCGGTGAGAATCGAGAGCGGAATCGACGTGATGACGATGATCATGCTGCGCGGCGATCCGAGGAACAGCAGCACTATGATCGCGACCAGGATCGCGGCGGTGACCGCCTCCTGCACCACGTCGCGCAGCGCGGCGCGCACGAATTGCGACTGGTCGAACGTGAGCATCACGTTCAACCCCTTGGGCGCGGTGGCGCGGATGTCGGGCAGCTTTTTCTTGACCGCATCGACGACAGTCAGCGTCGAGGCGTCGGCGTGCTTGACCACCAGCAGGTAAGTGGCCTGCTGTCCGTTGAAGCGCACGACATTCGTCTCAGGTTGATGCGAATCGGTGACGGGCGCGACGTCGCCGAGGAACACCGGCGCGCCGTTCAAATACTTGATCGGCAGCTTGTTGAAGTCGGAGACCTTCGGCACCGACATGTTCAGGTCAACGTTGTATTCGTAATTGCCCATCTTGGCGGTGCCCGACGGGATGACGACGTTGGTGGTCGCGAGCGCGTTGCCGACGTCGAAGGCGGAGAGTCCGTTGGCGTAAAGCGCATTGGGATCGAGGTTCACCATGACCGAGCGGCTGACGCCGCCCAGCGGTGCGGGCGAAGAAAAGCCGGGAATCGTGAAGAGCTGGATGCGGATGAAGTTGAGGCCGTAGTCGAAGAGCTTGTTGGTCGAAAGCACGTCGCTGTAAACGTTGAGCTGCGCGACCGGGACGTTGCTGGCATTGTACGAGATGATTTGCGGCGGCTGGATGCCGCGCGGCAGATTGCTCAGGATGCTCTCGGCCTGCGCACTCATCTGCGCGATTGAGCCGCCCACGTCGGTGCCGGGATAGAAATAAACTTTGAGGATGCCGATGCCGTTGATGGATTCGGATTCGATGTGGTCGATGCCGTTGACGGTGGTCGAAAACGCGCGCTCGGAAATGAAAACCATCCGTCGTTCGACATCGAAGGCGGAGAGGCCCGGATAATTCCAGACCACCATCACCACCGGGAGATCGATCGACGGAAAGATGTCGACGTTCATCAGGCCGAACGACAGGACGCCGAGCACGAGCATCAGAAGCGCCATCACCGCCACGGAGAGCGGCCGGCGAAGCGCGAGGCGGACGATCCACATAGGTTGCGCTAAAGACCGATATTAAAACGGACGATGAAGGTTACGCATAGCTCAGCGAGTATGTTTTTCAAATTATTGGAGGGCGTCGGGCAGCGCAAGTTTGATTCGCTGAACTATGGATTGCGGAGAGTCAGTCGAATCGCGCAGCACCTAAACCTCTTCCCTCGAGGGAAGGGGACAATCGCGAGAAATGTCGAGTGCGACGGATCTTTAAGGG
>NZ_DATDGQ010000014.1:0-11424 GCF_036522015.1 Binatus sp. (SeqCode) | reverse complement strand
TGCCCAAGGAAGCGTGAAACCCACGGTGGGTTTCACATCAGACTAAGTTCTATGCTTCTCGCACGCTCAGTACCCAACCGGCGCGGCGGCCTTCGCCTCGGGCGCCAAATCCGCGTAGCGCGCAGGCGGCATCCACACCGTGCCGAGCGCGTCGAACTCGCGCATCAACGCGTCGATATCCTTGACGTTGGCGGTCTTGCGGATCAAATCGCGAACCATCACCGGGCGCTCGTTCAGCCGCTGACGAACCATCGTGCGAATCCCGCGATCCGCCAGATCGTTCACCACCTTGCGTCCCGAAATTGGCTTGTCGTCGAGCGTCAGCAGCGTGCGCGCCTGGATTTCCGACAATGCGGTGCGCAGGTACTCGACGTGCGGCGCCTCGTCAGAGCGGATAAACCGCACCAAATTGGCGGCGTCGTCAGGCGCGTCGGACACTTCCGGGTCTGACAGAATCTCCTCAGCCCAGGCGAACGTCGATGCGGCAAAAACCTCGATCGCGAGCACATTGGCCATGAAGCGAATCAAGCGCTCGACCGGCTCGCCAAGCTCCGGAAACATCGCGACCGGCTGCCCGCCGCGACGTGCGATGATCGCGGCGTAGATTTCAGGCGAGATAGCGGGGTTGGACAGCGCCGCATCGCGCGCCGCGTCCCACATCTGGCGATGCCCGCCCTCCTCGGACCATCCCGCTTCGTCGCGCGCATGCGCCTCGAACAAACCGCTCGCCAGATGCGCCAGCGCGGTCCCGGCCGTATCCTCTCGAATGAAAGTGTCGAGCGGAGGCACCGGCAGCTCCCGAATCATCGCGCCAAACCCTTCGACGATCGCGATCTCAGACAGCCACCGCACCATCGGCTCCCGCACCCCCGACCTGAGCAGGAATTTCACCTGCGTAGCATTAGGCACCTGCGGCGAGACGGTATCCGCGGGAATCTCAAACAGCGCACTCCCCGAAGTAGCAACATGCTGCTCCTGCCAGGACTTGATAGCCGGCACGCGATAGGCGGTGCGCGGCGACCGATAGATGCCATCAGCATCAAACCCGCCATGACACTTAACCCCCTTGACGATCAGGGGCTCGCGAGTATCAACGTTGGCCAGAATTTCGTCAGTAGAAAAGTTCAATCGAGATTCATGAGGCATTAAGAGTCACCCGGATTAAGAGTTGATACGCGCCGCCGCAAGCGTTAACGGCCTCGCGGCCACTCCCCTAACATACGTTAGGGTCCGGAAATGAGTCAACGGTAGAGCTGCTCATTTAAATAGTCGGCGAGGAATCTCCGGATCCATTTCAGCATGTCTCTTCGAGTAATTCTTGAAATTCGTTCAGCAGTCGTTCACGAATGTCCATCAGAATTCCTTGCCGTTACGATTTCCCGCTGGACAGATCGGCAAGCTCCTGAAGCAGGTCGTCCAACGCACCATTCAGATCTACCGCGTGACGGCGGGCGCGATAGAAAAGGTCCGACATGTCGGCGAAGCCGTTGTCCTTTGCTGTTATACTGTCCATCTCCTGAATCACCGCGCCGTCGCTGTTCGCGATTTTGAGATTGAACAATTCCGGACGATTTCCCCATGCCAGATCGTGCTGGATCGAGAGCGTGTAGTCCGAGAACTTCACCGCGAAGAGGCTCGCCTCCTCTGTCGGCTCCCAGTCCACCACACCGGCCTTGGTTTTTGCGTACAGCCGGGTCAGCACAGTGATCAACTTTTTGTCTTCGGGTGTCATCGCGATCGATTGTAGTGAAACCCGCCGTGGGTTTCACGCTTCCTGGGCAAGGGTGACCCCTGCACTCATTGTTTTAAATTCCCTCCTCCGACGTGGGAGGAGGGTTAGGGTGGAGGACCGTTTGCGGCGCGATTGCCTGTGGCGCCGCACTCTCTTACTGCGATTACAAAATTCAGAATTAATGGTCCTCCACCCGCCACTCGAAGACGAGCGTCGGCCTCCTCCGACATAGAAGGAGGCTGTAAGCGCCGCGGTCGTTGTCAGAAACGGTTAGTCGCAATTTACCGGTAGGCCGTCGCTTGGTGCGAACGCGATACCGCGGCGGATCGCGTGCGGTTCGTAGCCGTCCACTTTCTTCAATTCTACGCGCGATAAGATTTCTGCGATTACGATCTTCATTTGATACGTTGCGAAGGCTGCGCCCAGGCATCGGCGGGAGCCGCCGCCGAAGGGGAAGAAGGTGTACGGGCTTTGGCGCGATTCCAGGAATCTGTCGGGATTGAATTGGGCGGGGTTCGGCCAGAGTTCGCGGCGTCGATGCACCAGGTAGATGCATGGCGCGATCGTCACGCCCGAGGGTAGCTGGACGCCCGCGATTGTCATTGGCTTTTTTAGGCCGCGGCCGATGTTTGGCACGACCGGGTCCAGGCGCATCGTCTCGTTGATTGCTGCCTCGAGATACTTCAGTTTTCCAACGTGTGACGCGTCGAGCAGTCGGCCATTTAACGCTGAAAAGACCTCGGCGCGGGCGCGTTCCATCACTTCGGGATTTGTCACCAGTCGGTTGATCACCCACGCCATCGTGGCGGCGGTGGTTTCGTGGCCGGCGAGCATCAACGTGTACATCTCGTCGCGGATTACGTTGTCGGGGAGCGGTTGCCCGTCTTCGTAGCGCGCCGATAGCAGCATCGAGAGGATGTCCGCGCGTCCTTCGACGCCTTCTTTTCTCCGCCGCGCGAATTCCGCGTACAGGATCGAATCGATCTGGCGCGTCAGCCTGACCGCGCGGCCCCATGGACTCCATCGGCCGGCGTCGATTTGCATCGCCGGGAGAGAGAACAGGGTGCCGAGGCGGCTCGTGTATAGCGCGAATAATTTTTTCAGTGACGCGCGCAGTTCCGCGCCAGTGCTGTCATTCTCGAATCCGAATACGGCGCGGATGATCGTTTCGAAAGTGATCGCGCGCATCTGCGGATGAATCCTGAACCGCTGTCCTCTCGGCCACGACGCGATCGCGTTGTCAGCCGCGTTGCGCATCGCATCGGCGTGCGACGCCACTTGCTCTCCATGAAACGCCGGCAGCAGAAGCCGGCGCTGGCGCAGATGTTCACTGCCGTCGAGGAACAACGACGACCGCTCGCCCATGAACGCGCCGAGCGGACGGTTGGCCTCGCCGGCATGAAGCGCGTCGGGATCGCCAAGAAAAATCTCGCGGACCGCCGCCGGATCGCTGGTAAAGACGAACGGCGCGACTCCCGGCACGCGCACGGTGAACCAATCGCCGTAGCGGCTCGCGCAGGTGTCAAGAAATCGGAACGGATTGCGGATGAAATCGAAGGTCGCGAAGAGACTCGGGCCTGGCGGCAGCTCATCGGGAGGCATTCATCTTATTTAATGTGGAACCCACGGTGGGTTCCACACCTCCTTCGGCAGGGGTGACCCCTGCACCCAGTATCAATCGCAAAGTTGCGCGCAGCGCACTACTTTGCTCTCGGTCACATAAAACACAAATCGGTTCCCCTTCCCGTTCGGGAAAGGGGTCAGGGGTTAGGTTGCTGGTGACCGCATCGATGCTCTCAGTCTTTTGCATCCATCGCGCCTGCTTTGTACCGTAGGCGAGGATTCCCTTCATGGCTGTTGCGCCTAAACCGCTTACTCAAACTACGCACGAGGTGCATGAGTTCTCCTCGACGCGTAAGTGGATCATCGCGTTCTCCGTGATGCTCGGCACTGTGCTCGAGGTGCTCGATTCGTCGATCGTCAACGTCTCGCTGCCGCATATGCAGGGAAGTTTCTCTGCGAGCGTTGACGAGATTGCCTGGGTCGTTACCTCGTACCTGGTCGCGGCGGGAATCATGATCCCGATGACCGGGTGGATTGCCGAGCGCTTCGGGCGCAAGCGCTATTTCGTCGCGTCGATCACGATGTTTATCGTGTCGTCGGCGTTGTGCGGGGTGGCGCAATCGCTCAACCAGATCGTTTTTTTCCGCCTGATGCAGGGGGCGGCGGGCGCGGCGATGATGCCGCTGTCGCAGGCCATCCTGATGGAGACGTTCCCGCCGCGCGAGCAGGCGATGGCGATGGCGGTGTGGGGAATCGGGATGATGGTCGCGCCGATCATGGGGCCGACCATCGGCGGCTATATCACCGACGCGTGGAGCTGGCGCTGGAACTTTTACATCAACGTGCCGATCGGCACGCTGGCGGCGTTCATGGTGTATCGCTTCGTCGACGACCCGTCGTACATGCGCAACCTGCGGCGCGGGCGCATCGACCTCCTCGGCATCGCCTGCCTGTTCATCACCCTCGGACTCGGCGAAATCGTGCTCGATCGCGGCGAGCGCGCCGACTGGTTCACCAGTCCGTGGGTAGTTTACTGCACTGCCGCCGCGCTGATCTCACTCGCGATTCTGATCTATCACGAGCTGCACACCGAGGACCCGGTGGTGGATCTCTCGATTCTCGAGAACCTGAACTTCACGCTGCCCGTGGTGCTGATAATTTTTCTGACCTTCACGCTTTATGGCACCGCGATTCTGAATCCCGTTTTTCTGCAGGAAACGCTCGGCTACACCGCGTCGAAGGCCGGGCTGGTGATGGCGCCGCGCGGTTTCGGCACGATGTTCTCGATGATCATACTTGGCACGTATGCGCGCCGCGGCGGCGACATCCGGCCGCTGGTCGGTATCGGCTTTATCCTGGTCGCGATCGCGATGTGGCGGATGTCCGGGCTGAATCTCGCCTCGGACGTGCGTCGAATCGTGTGGCCGACGGTGATCCAGGGAGTCGGAACCGGCTTGATATTCCCGGGCTTGTCGGCGGCCGCGCTCAGCTCGATGGAGAAGTTCAAGATGGGGCGCGCGGCGAGTCTCTATTCAGTCACGCGCAACCTCGGCGCAGCGATCGGCACCTCGTATCTGACTACGCTGTTGATTCATCGCCAGCAAATCAATCAGAGCAACCTCGTCGAGCACATCACGGTCTTCACGCTCCCGCATATGCAGATGCCGGGCGGCCTCAACATGGGCAACGAATTCGCAATGGGCCACAAACACGGCATGGCGATGCTCTACGGGATGGTGCAGCGGCAGGCGGCGATGCTGTCGTTCAACGACATCTACCGGGACCTGACCGTGCTGATGCTCATCCTGGTGCCGACCTTCCTGTTCCTCAAGCGCGACACGCGCAACCTGCCAGCCGAAGCGGCCCACTGAAAGAAAATCCAGGAGCACAAATTTTCTTGCTGGACGGGGAACAGCCTCGCGGTCATCGCGCCCGCGCCGCAGGATTTGTTCTCTTAATTCTCGCGCGCTCTCCGATCTCGCCGCGGGTCATGCGCATTCGTCGACGCCGGAGACCTCCGCTCAAAATGTCGCATGCGCGACAAACCCTAGTCCGGCTTGGAGCGCTCGATCATTTAATCCGAGCTGCATGAAGCTACGCTCGTCGAACTGCTGATAGAGGTTCATTAGCGCATCTCATTCTCCACTGGCGCGCACGATCGAAGTGCTCGCAAAAAGGGGCACTTGGGCCACCGGTTGTCAAGTTTGGAATCAAATCATTATCGCTCTCACGATATTGCCCGACCTCGGTACGCGCGCTAGTTAAGAAGCCATCTTAGTGATCTTGATGGCCTGAAAACGTCGCGCGGTATCGCAACGGCCAAGTCGGGGGAGTGACGACCCGGTCGACGCGCGCAATATCCATCGAGCCGCTGCTTGGAGTGAGTTGTGGTAAGGGCAGGCGGGCGGGCATCGCGAGATGCCGAGCTGGGCTGATGGTCCGATGAAAAGAGCCGGTGCGCATGGCGCAGTTTTGTTTTGGCGCTTTTCGATCAAGCAGCCCAGCAGTCGGCGCCGCCGCGCGCCGCGGCCCTCACTATTGGCGCAGTGCGACCGCGATAAGCACAGGTTCCCGCTCTCTCCGAATCGATTTCTCTCGCCTCAATCGCAGTAACAGTTCAAAATTTGAAATATCTGACCAACGGCCCGTGACGGTGTCCGGCGGCAAGGCAGCGTGCGCAGCACGCCGACCGGAACTCGAAGCCCTGGGAGGTTGAGATTGTGCGAAACGGACCTTTGGTACATCGACGCGCCCACGCATCGCGATTTGCTTACGGCGCGCCTTCGCCGTTGGAGCGTCTGCAGTCGTTGTCGGTATTCGGCAACCCGCGGACTTTCTCGCGATCGCCGCGGAGTATGCCAATCGAGCCGGCGCCATTGGAGACGCAGCGTTTGCAGCTCGGCAGCCGCTTGCCGATCAACCTGCGTCATTTCCTGGCTGAGCAACTCGGGTCCTCGATGCGGATCGAAGACGATTCGATCGTCGCGCTCGAACCGCGCTCGAATGAAACCCTGATGCGTGAGCTGGCCCGCGCGATTCGCCGCTTTTCCGCCGAGCGCGCGCGCGAAGCATGGTGCGAATGCGCGATGGGCCTCGATCGCCTCGAGCGCGAGTTCTTCGCCGCGCCCAGCGAAGACCGCGGACCGGTCGTGCTGTGCCTGCGATGCTCCTGCGTGGGCGCCGGCCCTCTCGATCAGCATTGCGGCAGCCGATGCATCGCAGTCCATCTCGGCGCGGAAGTCCGCGCTCAGCAACTCGAAGGCAAGTGCGTCGATGGGAGGTTGACGCCCGACGCGTTGCATCGCGCAGTCGAGAATTTCCGCCTCCAACGCACCGAAGCCGGCGAGCCGCACTACGATTTGGACTGCTACGTCGCAGGCGGCCAGGTAATCTTCACCTGGCGTCCTTTGCCGGCTTAGCTACACCGCGTGACAGGAAGGAAATTTCCCTGGATCATAAGCCGACGAGCGGATTCACTGAAAAAAGAAAGGTGCTGGATTTCTCCAGCACCCGATCGGCAATCAAAATTTTTCGGTAACTACATCGCGGAGGCGCGACGGCGACGCTGTTCCTTACGGCGGCGGCGCTGGGCTTCCGAACGTTTGCGCTTGCGGCGGACGCTGGGCTTCTCGTAAAAAGCCCGCTTCTTCATCTCTTTGAAGACGCCTTCCTTGGCCAGCTTGCGTTTGAGCACTCGCATCGCTTGATCAAGAGAGCCTTCGACCCTAATTTCCATAGTCCTCCGTCCGTCCGTCCGGTGATTAGCCTGCCAAGTCTAAGTCCGCCCCTGGTCAGAGTCAACCTGCGAATGCAGTCACTCTCGCCGAAATCGGTAGAGCACCTGGCGTGAGCCTCGGTTGGCATTGAAAGATTCCGGGTATCGCTGGCCGGTCAGGTCATAGCACACTGTCAGGGAATCGCCGCTGATATCGTAAATCCCCTTCAGACTCCCGCCATAAGTCCCCGGCGGCGTCTCATGATGAAAGACGTCGATCCGCTTCCGGGTCGCGTCGAGCTTGATCGTGTAGGGGTCCACATTCGACTGCCCATTCAACCGGATAGTGTAATGATCACCGTCGACGATCCACTCCATATCCGCCCTTTGTGGCTCGCCGTCATAGGTACAGGCGACCAGTCTCCAGATGCCTTGCCACTTCTCCGTATCGTCTGACGAACCCGCAACGACATCGACCCTGCACCCCGCGATCAGACAACCCAGGAGCAGCAGCCACCCCAGTCGCGTGAACTTAGCCGAGACTTGCATTTCGGACTCCCCTGCACAGTTACGCAATTCCTCTTCATGCGCACAACCCGCGTCTGGTAAAGGAATGGAATCGCGGATACGCACTTAGGAGCTTCTACATGGATTTGGGTCTGACAGGAAAAGTCGCGATGGTCACGGGCGCCAGCCGCGGGCTCGGGCGCGCGATGGCTCATGCGCTCGCCGACGAGGGTGTGCACGTCAGCGTTTGCGCGCGAACTCGCGACGCGCTGAACCAGGCAGTCGCCGCGCTGACCAAGGCCGGTTCTGCGATCGGATTCGTCGGCGACGTGACCAAGCCTGACGATGCGCAAAGGTGGGTCGACGAGACCGTGAAGAAATTCGGCGGGATCGACGTGCTCGTCAACAATGCTGGTACGGCACGGCCAGGCGCGCTCGCGGAACTGCCGGAGTCGGCGTGGCAGGAGCAATTCGATCTGAACCTGTTCGCCCCGATTAGGCTGGCGCGACTATGCGCGGGGCACATGGAAAAGCGCGGCGGCGGCTCGATCATCAATATCGGTTCGATCTACGGGCGTGAGTCGGGCGGGCCGCTTGCCTACAACGCGTCGAAGGCGGCGCTGCATTCGTTCACCAAGATGCTCGCGCGCGAATATGCGCCGAAAAATATTCGCGTCAATACGATCGCGCCGGGCTCGATACTCACGCCGGGCGGAATCTGGGAGCAGCTCTTTCGCGAGAATCCAGCCTTCGAGAAAGATTTCATCGGCCACGAGATGCCGGCCGGACGCCTCGGCCGTCCCGACGAAGTCGCGTTCGCGGTCGTGATGCTCGCGTCGCCGCGCGCGAGCTGGATCACGGGCACGAACATCCCGGTCGATGGCGCGCAGGGACGCTCGATCCTCTGATGTTTTTTCAGTATCCCCTCCTCATCATTGCGGCCATTAGTCTGACAGCATGCAGTTCGCCGCTGCCGACCACCGAACTTCCGCCGGCACGGTACATCCAGACGGCGCCGGAGTTTCCCGGCTTTCACGACTACCGCGGAATCGTTGACCTGCCGATCAAAGCGTCGGGGATGGATCAATCGGGAATCGCGGACCTGGCCAAGACTTCGCAAATTGATTTCATTTTTCTTGCCGATCGCGTCGAGCCGGGCGACACCGATTTCGGAATCGCGGGCTTCACCAGCGACATTCTCTTCATCGCGGGCGGCGCGTTCGAGGTCGGCAGCAGCCAGATAATAGGCGTGAACCTCCACGAGCCGATCAAGCCCAACCTCACGCCCAACGATTTGATTTCCGCGATTCACGACCAGGGCGGACTTGCGATTGCAGCTGACCCCGCGAAGTTCGCGTCGTCGGAAGACTACGCGCTGGCGGACGCGATGGAAGTTTACAACGCTCGCTCGGCGTGGCTTGCGCAGAGTCCCACGACGCTCTACTTCCGCGCGATTTTTTTCGGCACCGATCACTTCCTGGCCGGCCTCGACCTGCGCCCCGACGCAAACCTCGCGATCTACGATCGGTTGACGACGGGCGCACGCGTCTCGATGCTCGCGGGCGCGGGAGCGCCCGACAATATGAACGTGCTCGGCACAAAGGTCGGGACGCTGCCGCAACTCTTTCTGTTCTGCACGACGCACCTGATTGCGCGTGAACGCAATACCGCGCCGCTGCTCGAAGCGCTCCGCCTCGGGCATTCGTACACGAGCTTCGACTACCTCGGCTACGTCGGCGCGTTCGCGTTCCTGGCGCGCGCCGGAGACACGGTCGCGATGATGGGCGACGAAATCCACCTCGCGCCGGGACTGACGCTCAAGACAGTGCTGCCCGCGCAGGCAGATCGAATCGCGATGTATCAGAACGGCGCTGAAGTGACTTCCGCCGACAACGCGACGACGCTCGAGTTCGCACCAAAGTCACCAGGCGCTTACCGAATCGAAGCGTATCGAAGCAACAAGCTGTGGATCCTGTCGAACCCGATCTACGTAAGGTAACGCTCAGCCACTTTTCTTTTGCGTCAACTTCTCCTTGTGTCATCCCGAGCGTAGCCGAGGGGCCCCGGATCTTTTACTGCGTTGAAAAACACCGCGCCATCCCAATTCTTACTCGAAGTGGCGGGTGCTCGCCCCCGCGACCCTGAAAGATTTACGGAGAAAGATTTACGGACGATAGACCCCTTTCAGGCACCTAATACCAAGAAAAATTCTACAAGATCTCTGATGGCCGGCTTCTTGCTGTTCTCCACGGTATGTACCCGAAGGAGGCTACTGGAATGCGATCCATTAAAAGTTTGGCAATTATCCCGGCGGCTATCGCCGCGTGCGGAATCGTGAGCGGTTGTTTCTCGTACCACCGAACCGTCTAGGAGACCACGTCTCCCGCGCCGGTGGTAGAAACGGTTCCCGCACCCGCGCCGGTGGTAGTGGTCCCGGCTCCGGTGACCTCGAGTTCGACCACAACTACGACGACCGAATCCGCACCCGCAGTAGTGGAGCGGCAAAAGACGACGACCTACATCCCAGAGCCTTATTAGGTTCAGCGTGAGGCTGAGCTGATCGTCGGCAGCGCGCGTCCGATTACGCGATCGAGCACATGAGCGAATGGCCGGTCGCGGAATCGACGCGCACGTTGACGGTGTCGCCCGCTATGATGCCTTCGACGCCGCGGAAGATTGCGGTCTTGAACTGCGGTGTCTTGCCAGCCATCATCCCGCCGCCGCGCCGTGCAGGTCCTTCAACGAGCACCGGGAACTCGCAGCCGATCATCGCGCGATTGCGCACGAGCGACATCTCTTCCTGTAGCGCGATCAACGCCGTGAGCCGGCGGCCCTTCTCTTCTTCGCCGACAGAATCGCCGAGACGGAACGCGCGCGTGTGCTCGCGCACCGAATACTTGAACATGAACGCGGAGTCGTAGCCGACGGCGCGCATGATCGCGGTTGTCGCCTCGAAGTCGGAATCTTCTTCGCCATGGAAGCCGACGATGATGTCGGTGGACAGCGCGACTCCGGGAATTGCCGCGCGGGCGCGTGCAACCAGGTCGAGATATTCCGCGACGGTGTAGCCGCGTTCCATGGCGGCCAGAATTCTGTCCGAGCCCGACTGCAACGGCAGATGCAGTTGAGGTTGCACCTTCGGCTCCGTTGCCATCGCCTCGATGATCGACTCGCTCATGTCGCTCGGATGCGGCGACGTGAAGCGAATCCGCTCGATGCCGCCGATGGTCGCGATCATCCTGAGCAGCGCGCCGAAATCGATGTCACCGAAGCGGTAAGCGTTGACGGTCTGTCCCAGCAGCACGACCTCTTTCACGCCGCGCTCGGCCAATTCGCCAATCTCGCGCATCAGGTCCGGCGGCGGGATCGAGCGCTCGCGGCCGCGCACATACGGCACCACGCAGAACGCGCAGAACTTGTCGCACCCGCGCATCGCGGTGACATAAGCGCGCACGCCGCCGCCGTAGTCGGGCGTGATGTCGGCGTAAGTCTCGGCGCGATCGAGGCGAACATCTATTGAAGCGTCGAAGCCGGCACTGCCGATCATCTCGGGCAGTCGCCGATAACTGTCCGGCCCCGCGACGACGTCGAGGAACGCCGCCTTCTCCATGATCGCGACGCGATTGTGCTGCGCCATGCATCCCAGCAGCCCGATCTTCACTTCCGGCCGCGAATGCTTGAGGCGCGCAAGCTCGCGCAGCCGATGCAGCACCTTCTCCTCGGCATGCTCGCGAATCGCGCACGTATTGAGCAGCACGACATCGGCATCTTCGACACCGTCCGCAATGACGTAGCCCGCGCGGCGCAAAACGGCGCTGACCGTTTGCGAATCTGCGACATTCATCTGGCATCCGTAAGTTTCGAGATAAACCCGCGGATGCGCAGGATTTGCAGTGCGATCGTTCAT
>NZ_DATDGQ010000013.1:0-4825 GCF_036522015.1 Binatus sp. (SeqCode) | reverse complement strand
AGGACGACGCGGGCGGACCCCTTAGTCCGGTTCCCCTTCCCGCTCGGGAAGGGGTTAGGGGTTAGGTTCTTCGGATAATCGACTTTCATGCATCATAAGCGCTCCTGTATATCGCTTGACATATGTTGATTAATGCGTTTTAGATCGAAGCCGAGGACCCTTAGATGAAGCACGAACTAATCGACGTGGCCGAGCCGAACCTTATCCGCGAACAATTTCCGTACAACGCGGTGCCGCGAATCATCTTCGACGGCGAATTCGAGCAGCCTGACCCGGCGCCTGACTTTTTTATCACCGACACCACCTTCCGCGACGGCCAGCAGGCGCGACCGCCCTACACCGCCGCGCAGATCGTCGCGATGTTCGACATGCTGCATCGCCTCGGCGGCCCCAACGGCGTTATCCGGCAGACCGAGTTCTTTCTGTACTCGAAGACTGATCGCGAGGCGGTGAATCGATGCCTCGCGCGCGGCTACGAGTTCCCCGAGGTCACCGGATGGATTCGCGCGGTGAAATCCGACTTCAAGATCGTCAAGGAGATGGGCCTGCGAGAGACCGGGATCCTGACCTCGGCGTCGGACTACCACATTTTCAACAAGCTCAAAAAAACGCGGCGCGCGGCGATGGACGACTACCTTGAGATCGTGAACGCGGCGCTCGATGCGGGTCTCAAAATCCGCTGCCACCTGGAGGACGCGACGCGTGCTGATTTTTACGGCTTCGTCGTGCCGTTCGTGTCCAGGCTGATGGAGCTCGGCGAGGCGGCCGGGATTCCAGTAAAGATTCGCGTCTGCGACACCCTCGGATTCGGCGTGCCCTACCCCGGCGTCGCGCTGCCGCGCAGCGTGCCGAAGCTGATCCTGGGGCTGCGTCGGGAATGCGGCGTGAAGCCGGAGCAACTGGAATGGCACGGGCACAACGATTTTCACAAGGTGCTCGCCAACGCGACGGCGGCGTGGCTGTACGGATGCATGTACGCCAACGGCACGATTCTCGGCTATGGCGAGCGCACCGGAAATCCTCCGCTGGAAGGATTGGTGATGGACTACGTATCGCTCAAGGGCGATGCGAACGGGATGGACTTGTCGGTAATCACCGAAATCGCGGAGTACTTCGAGCGCGAAGCCGGGTACAAGATTCCCGCCAACTGTCCGTTTGTCGGCCGCGATTTCAACGTAACGCGCGCGGGAATTCATGCCGACGGGCTGCTGAAGGACGAGGAAATCTACAACGTCTTCGACACCGCGAAGATTCTTGGCCGGCCTCCGCGCGTCGCAGTGGACAAGACCTCGGGCGTCGCAGGTATCGCGTGGTGGATCAATTCGTACTTCGGTCTCGCGCGCGACGCGCAAGTCGAAAAACGCTCGTCCGAAGTTCTCGAGATTGCGAAGTGGGTCGATGCGCAATACGACGACGGACGCACCACGTCGATTTCCGATCAGGAGATGGAAGCGCAGGTGCGGCGGCATCTGCCGCGCCTGTTCGAGAGTGCCCGGCTCGCAGGATAGCCGTGGATTGCAAACAACTGCGACGGAGCTACCGCATTCTTTCTTAGTACTAAGGTGCTGGGGTTACCGCTGCCCAAGGAAGTGTGAAACCCAAGGCGGGTTTCACGTTAAATGGAGGAATGGAGGTCGCGGCCCTTACGCTCGCGGCCGAGCAGGATGACGACGGCGGCGCAGACCATCACGATTGCTGCGACGCTCGCGAGCGTCGCCGCGTAGCCGAAGCGTTCCGCGAGCAGGGCCTGGCTGACGGCGGCTCCCGAAGCCAGCAAGACGCCTGTTTGATACGCGAGCCCTGAGAACAGGCCGCGGACTTCCGGCGGCGAGAGCTCGGTGAGATGCGCCGGAATGACGCCCCATGCGCCCTGCACCATGAACTGCATCAAAAATGCCCCAAGCGTCAGCACCGCGAGCGTCGAAGGATAGATCCACAACGGTATGATGAGGCCGGCGCAGATCACCGCGGTGGCCATCGTGCGGCGCCGTCCCCATCGGTCGGACAGGTAGCCGAAGGTCAGGCCGCCGAGCAGCGCGCCTACATTATATATGAGCGCGATCGTCGCGACGGTGCGGGTGTCGAAGCCGCGCGTTTTTTCGAGGAAGGTCGGGTACATGTCCTGGGTGCCGTGCGAGACGAAGTTCATCATCGTCATCAGCGCGCACAGGTAGAGGAACAATTTCCAGTTGGCTCGAATCGCGGCGCTAATGTGCGCGCGGTCGGGACGCGTGCGTTGCCATGCTTCGGACTCGGGCACCTTGGTCCGGATGTAGATGGTCAGCAGCGCGGGCGCGCCGCCGAGAAAGAACATCGCGCGCCATCCGTAATGCGGGAAGACGAAGAAAAATGCCGCCGCCGCTAACAGATAGCCGACCGCGTAACCCTCTTGCAGGAGTCCTGAAAAGAATCCGCGCCAGCGCGGCGACACCGCTTCCATCGCGAGCGACGCGCCCACACCCCATTCGCCGCCCATCCCGATTCCGTACAGCGCGCGCATGAACAGGAACCATCGGTAGCTCGGCGCGAGGCCGCTCAACACTTCGACGACGGAATAGAAAATGACGTCGATCATCAGCGGGATGCGGCGGCCGTAGCGGTCGGCGATCCAGCCGAAGATGAGTGCGCCGACCGGGCGCAGCGCAAGCGTCGCGGTGATCGTAAACGCGATGTGAGAGATGGGGCGATGGAACTCGCGCGCGACCGCGGGCATCACGAAAATCAGGATGAAAAAATCGAAGGCGTCGAGCGCCCAGCCGAGAAAGCTCGCGAGCAGCGTGTGCGCGGCTTCTGCGGAAGTTAGCGAGCGGACAGGCTCGCGCGCGAGTTCGGAGGAATCCATGGCGAGCAATGATTAATCGAACCGGCGCGATGGCGAAAGGAGATGCCGATGCGATCGGGTCAGGCGGCTTCTTTGCGGCTGCCTGAGTATTCCTTTCGGTAGACGCGCAGCAGGGCCGCGAATATCGACATGATTGCCGGGCCGAGGAACAGGCCGAGCGGGCCGTATGCTTCGAGGCCGCCGAGGATGCCGAGAAACAGCGCGATCGTCGGCAGGCCGGTGCCGTGCTTCATCGCAAGCGGCTTGATGAAATTATCGATGACGGCGAGCGCTACCGAACACCAGATGAGCAGGCCCACCGCCGCCGACCAGCTGACCGCAAAGCCCAGGTAAATCATCGCGGGAATCCACACGAGTGCGGTACCGCCGATCGGCATCAGGCCAGCGGCCGCCGAGGCGATCGCGAGGAACAGCCAGTACGGCACGCCGAAGATCAGCATGCCGATGCCAATCGAGACGCCCTGCAGCACAGCGGTCAGCATCAGGCCGCGCATCACCGACGAGAGCGTCGTGCGCAGCGTGTCGAAAATCGCCTTCTTGTCGTCGTCGTGCAGCGGGGTCAGGTCGCGCAGGCTCTTATAGTAGTAGTCGCCGTCACGCAGCATGTAGAAGAAGGCGAGCAGCGCGATACCGAAATCGATGATGAAGCCGAAGACATTTTTCGCGGCCTGGGTCGCGTTCTTGGCGACGTAGTTGCTGGTTATCGTCGCCGCTTGCAGCGTGAGCTTGGGGAGCTCCTCGTCGAGCTTGTAGCCGCGCTCGGCCATTTTTTTCGCGATCCATGCGCCGATGTCGGTATTGACCGCCCAGTCGTGCAGCTTCGTCACGCCGCCTGTATTCACCATCGCCGTGGCCTGCGTGTAGAGCGCCTGCGCTTCGACCACGAGGCGGCCCGAGGCCCAGATGGCAGGCAGGATAACGACCAGTGCCACGAGAATGCTGATGATCGCGGTGGACAGAGATCGTCGTTTGACGTACTTCTCGACCCACTCGAGCAGCGGATGCGCCATGAAGGCGAGCAGGATTCCCCAGGCCAGCGGCGTCAGGAACGGCAGCATCAGTTCGTACAACTCGTAGGCCATCACGGCCAGGAAGCCGAAGAAGAAGAGCTGCACTATGCGCTCGCGATCCATTTTCTGCGGCGTGGCGACCCTCCATGCGCGCGCGATACTTGGCGCGAAATCCTAGCAGATGCCCCCGCCACGGTCGCCTGCCGCGCGACAGTGGAATCGGGTCCGCTTGAAGATGTGGTTGCGCTTGTGGATGAATGGGAAACCTAAGCTGGAGAAAGCACAATGACGCTCCGCAGCAGCACTGCCGCCCTCGCGCTCGTGAGTTGGTATCTGATCGTTCCGCCCTCGCTATTGAAAGCGCCGAAAGACAAGATGATGGCATCATTGTCGCACTGGACAATCGTCCGCGAGTTCGATGTTGAAAAGGACTGCGATTCGGAGCGCGCCAAGTCTTCGAAAGGCGATTCGAATCTAGGTCAATATCGTGGGATGCCACCCGAAGAGATTTATGACGCGCAATGCGTTGCGACCGACGATCCACGTCTCAAATCAAACTAACCCATTGCCTCCGTGAATCTTCGGTTGCCCGCCAGCGCATAATCGGTTACCGTGAGCGTTTGCTTGACGTATCTACGCAATGCCCCTCGCCCGTGAAGGCACGTAGCTCAGTGGGAGAGCGCTTCCTTGACACGGAAGAGGTCGGCGGTTCAATCCCGCCCGTGCCTACCAGGTCCGTGCCCATAGCCGCGCGCGCGAATTTTCGTTTTTCACTTTTTCACTCGCCAGTTTCCTCGCAATGATTAGAATCGTCGCTTGATGAGTTCCGACGTAACCGTAACCCTCGGCCGCGAGTCTCGCGTCGTGCCGGTCGGCACTATCGTTCGCGACCTGCTGAAGGACGTCCCCAGCCGCGACCTGGTCGCCGCGCGCGTCGACGGCAAGGTCGTCGATCTCACGCGCAAGCTCGAGC
>NZ_DATDGQ010000012.1:0-4755 GCF_036522015.1 Binatus sp. (SeqCode) | reverse complement strand
GAGTGGAATGAGTTCCGGCATCCCAACTTCCAGCGCATCAAGGCCGAGCTCAAGGAGCCGGTGATATTCGACGGCCGGAACCTGTATGATCCAGAACTGATGAAAGCGCTCGAACTGCGATATTACTCGATCGGGCGCCATCCGGTTTAGGACAGAACGCGTATATGAGAATTCTGGTGACCGGCGGTGGCGGCTTTATCGGCTCGCACGCGGTGGATGCGCTGATCGCGTCCGGCGCGGGCGAAGTTTCGGTTCTCGACAACTTTTCCACCGGCAAGCGCGATCAGGTGAACCCGAAAGCAACGGTGCATCAAACCGATCTGCGTGACGCCGCCGCAGTCACGTCAGTAGTCGAAAAAGTGCGGCCCGAGATTATTTTTCATCTCGCGGCCCAGATGGACGTGCGGCGCTCGGTCGCCGATCCTGCCTTCGACGCGCAAGTTAACGTGGTCGGATTTCTCAACCTGATCGAAGCGGCGCGCAAACACGGCCTCAAGCGCGTGGTCTTTTCATCGACCGGCGGTGCGATTTACGGTGAGCAGGATGAGTTTCCATGCACCGAGGATCATCCGAAACGGCCGGTGAGTCCCTACGGCGTCGCCAAGCTGGCGACCGAAGCCTATCTCTTCTTCTACAAGGTGGAGTACGGAATCGATTACCTGGCGCTGAGATTCGGCAACGTGTACGGCCCGCGCCAGGACCCGCACGGCGAAGCCGGCGTCATCTCGATCTTCTGCGGGAAGCTCCTCGACCGCCAGCCCGTGACGATTTACGGCGACGGCACGCAGACGCGCGATTACGTTTACGTCGGCGACGTGGTGCGGGCGGTAGTGGCGGCGTCGAAGTCGAGCGCGTCGGGGCTCGCGATCAACATCGGTACCGGCATTGAGACCAACGTGAACGATCTCTACTCGACGCTCGCGGGCATTGCCGACTTCCCGACCAAGGCCGAGCACGCGCCGCCGCGCGGCGGCGAACAGAAGCGCTCTGTCATATCGCCGGCCCGCGCGGAAAAAGAACTCGGCTGGCGTCCTGAAAAGAAGCTCGCGGAAGGACTCGAAGAGACCTTCAAATATTTCAAGCAGCAACGGGACCATTTGAGTTGAAATGACCGAAGCTGCCTCGATTCGCAACTTTTCGATCATCGCGCATATCGATCACGGCAAGTCCACGCTCGCCGATCGAATCCTCGAACGCACCGGCGCGCTCACGATGCGCGAGTCGAAGGACCAGTTCCTCGACTCGATGGACCTCGAGCGCGAGCGCGGAATCACAATCAAGGCGCGCTCGGTACGACTCAACTATACGGCCAAAGACGGCAAGGGCTACGTCCTGAACCTGATCGATACTCCCGGCCACGTCGATTTCGCCTACGAGGTTTCGCGCAGCCTGGCTGCGTGCGAGGGCGCGCTGCTGGTCGTCGACGCGAGCCAGGGCGTCGAAGCGCAGACGCTGGCCAACGTCTATCTCGCGCTCGATCACGGGCTTGAAATCATTCCGGTGATCAACAAAATCGATCTGTCGGGCGCGGACATCGAGCGCACCAGGCAGCAAATCGAGGAAATCATCGGGCTCGACGCCTCCGATGCGATACTCACCAGCGCCAAGGAAGGCATCGGCATCGAGGACGTGCTCGAAGCGATCGTTCCGCGGATACCGGCGCCCAAGCCGACCGACGAATCCGCGGTCCGCGCGCTCATCTTCGACAGTTGGTACGACGTGTACGAGGGCGTGATCGGCCTGGTGCGCGTGTTCGGTGGCGAGCTGCGCGTCGGCATGAAAGTACGCCTGATGGGCACCGACAAGCTGGGCGAGGTGATGCGCCTGGGGCATTTCACGCCGCACGAACGTCCCACCGACGCTCTCGGTCCGGGCGAGGTCGGCTTCGTTGTGGCGAATATCAAAACCGTCGCGGACATGCGCGTCGGCGACACGATTACTGACGCCGACAATCCCGCGGTCGCGCCGCTGCCGGGTTTCAAGGAATTGAAGCCGATGGTGTTCGCGGGCCTGTATCCGACCGAGGCGAATCAGTACGGTGCGCTGCGCGACGCGATCGAGAAGTTGCGCCTCAACGACGCGAGCCTTATCTGCGAGCCCGAGACTTCGCAGGCGCTGGGCTTCGGCTTCCGCGCGGGATTCCTCGGGCTGCTGCACATGGAAATCGCCCAAGAGCGGCTCGAGCGCGAATTCGGCATCAGCCTGATCGTCACCGCGCCGACGGTGGCCTACCAGGTGCGCACGGTGTCGGGCGCGCTGACGACGGTGGACAATCCCGCGCATCTGCCCGACGAAAACAGCATCGAGGCGATCGAGGAGCCGTTCATCCTCACATCTATCCACATGCCCGAGGAGTATCTCGGCGCCGTGATGAAGCTGTGCGAAGATCGCCGCGGCCTCCAGCGCGACCTGCGCTACCTCGGCGAGAAGCGGGTCATCCTGCACTACGAATTGCCGCTGGCCGAGATAGTCTTCGATTTTTACGATCGGTTGAAATCGGTGAGCCGGGGTTACGCGTCGCTGGACTACGAATTTCTGGACTTCCGGGCCGGGCCTCTGGTTAAATTGGACATACGGATCAATGGCGAGGTGGTCGACGCGCTTTCGATAATCGTGCATCGTGACAAGGCTTATGAACGAGGCCGGGCGTTGTGCGAAAAGATGCGCGAGCTGATTCCGCGCCAGATGTTTGAAGTCGCGATTCAAGCCGGGATCGGCGCCAAGATTATCGCGCGCGAATCCGTCAAGGCGCTGCGCAAGAATGTCACCGCCAAATGTTACGGCGGCGATATCACGCGAAAACGAAAGCTGCTCGAAAAGCAAAAGGAAGGCAAGAAGCGGATGAAACAGGTCGGACGCGTCGAGATTCCGCAAGAGGCTTTCCTGGCCCTGCTCAAGGTCGGGGAGTAGGGCAGCAGTGGCCGAACCAGCACGCAACATTCCCAAAGCACAGGCGCTGAATGCGCGCGAGGCCGAGCGCACACCTGCCCAGAAGTCGGTCACGCGCGAATATGTCGAGGCGATGATCATCGCGCTCGTGCTCGCGATCTTCATCCGCACATTTTTTGTGCAGGCGTACAAGATTCCGTCGGGCTCGATGGAGCCGACGCTGCTCGTCGGCGATCACATACTCGTGAACAAGATCATTTTCGGGTTGCGGATGCCCGACTCGATTTTCGGCCTCGAGATTCCGGGCCTGCCGCTCGGCCAGTATGTTTTCCATCTCGAGCCGGTCCATCGCGGCGACGTCGTGGTGTTCGTCTTCCCGCCCGATCGTACCAAGGATTTCATCAAGCGCGTTGTCGGAACCGCCGGCGATACCGTGGCAGTCAAGAACGGCGTCGTGTGGCTCAACGGTTCCCCGATGGACGACCCTCATCGACATTGGGAAGTGGCCGCGCAGGATCGCTCGCCCGTCTCGCCGCGCGACAACTTCGGGCCGGTGACCGTCCCGCCGGGCAAGCTCTTCATGATGGGCGACAATCGCGATCGCAGCTACGACAGCCGCTTCTGGGGCTTCGTCGATCTCAACGACGTCGAAGGACGCGCCACGATCATTTATCTGCCCTGGAATGAAGAGAAGGCAGACACGGCATCGACGCTCAGCGAATTCTTCCTGTGGTTCGAGTACATCAGATGGGATCGGCTCGGGATGATCGTGCACTAGAACGAAACCGAAGAGGGAAAATCAGGTGGCGGACGAAGCGGTGAACCGGATTGGAGCGATCCTCGAGGAGCTCGGCGCGCGGTTCGATCTGGTAGTCGAGGCAGTCTCGGGTTTCGGCGGACGCCTCGACACACTGCGCGATGAAATCTTCGGGCAGTTCGCGGAAGTCGGCGGTCAGATTCGCTTCCTTTCCGAGCAGATTGCCGAGAATCGTCGAGGTATCGTCACTACGCACGACGACCTGGGCGCCGAGATGATCCGTCTCGGTGAGGCGCTCGGCAAGGCGCGCGTCGAGTTCCGGGACGAACTGCTGGCCGCGCAGACGGGGCTTCGCGGCGAATTTACCGAACGCGCCGTCGAATTCCGCGAAGAGGCGGCGCGCGCAGTGGCGTCCACCGGTAAGCACGCAGTCGCATCAGGTAGCGAGACGACGAAGATACTCAAGCGCGAAATCGCGGCGTCGGCCGAGATGGCCGCGAAGAAGCTCGCGGCCGAACTGAAGCAGACCAGCAAATCGCTATCCAATCTCGCTCACAAATTCGATCGCTTCGACGATCGGATCACAGTCCAAACCCGCGATCAGGACCAACGCCTTAGAAAACTCGAACGGAAGCGCGGCGCGTAATTCGCGTCGTCCCGGCCAGGCGCGGGTCATGCCACTGTACGAAGCCGAACGACACGAGCGGTTGATCGGCACCGATTGGAACGAAGACCGCGCTCGCGAAGCGATCGATCAAATCGTCACCGACTCTGATCGAAGCTTCAGCGCGGAAGGCCTATGGCCAATTCATCCATTCGATCGCTCACCTGAACGGCCGCCTGATTCTATCAAGTACCTGTACCATGGCGCGGCGGGAGTGATCTGGGCGCTCGACTATCTGAACGAGACGGGCGCCGTGGCCCGCAAGCGCGACTACCTCCCTGCCGTGCGTCAGTTGATTCCGCGAATTCGCGACGATCTGGACAAGTACCCGGAACTGCAAAAGTACATGGGCGCCGAACTGGCGTCGTACCTTCTCGGGGAGGCCGGAATCCTCCTGCTGCAATTCAAATTGGCGCCGTCCGAAGATGTTGCGCGGCAACTCTAC
>NZ_DATDGQ010000011.1:0-2217 GCF_036522015.1 Binatus sp. (SeqCode) | reverse complement strand
GTTTCAGATTTCATGCGGCAGTTGCGAGCGATGCCGACGCAGGCTGACCGGGAATTGCGAGCGGGTGCTCCGCACCGCGATGTACGGAATCGGCGCGCGCGGCGGGAATTTTGGCGGCGCGCTTTCCGATCTTATGAAAATTCCGTACGCCGACGCGATGCTGGTTGCGATGCCCGAGGGCCTCGCCGCCGCCGATGTGGCCAGCGCCGCGGACAACATTCCCGACGCGTGGCGGACGGTCGCGCCGATGCTGCGTGACAGTCCCGGCGCGCCGGTGCTGATAGTCGGCGGCGGCAGTATCGGGCTGTACGCGATTCAGATCGCACTCGCGTGCGGCGCGTCGCGAGTCGATTACGTCGACACCGATGCCGGCCGCTTGAGATTGGCGGCGGAACTCGGCGCGTCGGTACGCGAGGGGCCGCCACCCAGGAAGACGGGGCCGTATCCGATCACGGTAGCGGCATGCGCGACGCAGGCGGGACTGCTATGCGCGATACGCTCGACGGCGCCCGGCGGAATCTGCACCAGTTGCGGGATTCATCCGGGCGAGACGACGCCGATGCCGCTGTTCGACATGTACATTACCGGGATGACGTTCGTGACCGGGCGGGGGCATCCGCGAACGGTGATTCCAGAGGTGCTTGAATTGGCGCGCACGGGCAAGATCCAGCCGGCGCGCGTCACGAGCAAAGTCGTTGAATGGGACGACGCGATTCCGGCGCTGCTCGACGCGCCGACCAAGCTGGTAATCGCGCGCGAGAATCCCTGACGGCAGGAGCAGCCGTTCAGGGCATTGGCGCGCGGGTGCGCATACAACGCGAGCCGCCGTCAGTCGAGAGCGCGCGGGCCTGCGTTCACGTTTGACATTCACGGCGTGAAGACTCAGCCTGAAAGTTCCCTCGGTAACACCGCGATACTTGCGATCGTCTACCTCAATCGGGAACAGTGAGTCTTCATGCCAAAAGCCAAACCGACCAGTAGCACCCTGATGGACCTCGAATGGGCCCGCGTTTACGCGGACCGGATCAAGCAAGAACTCAAGCTGATCGCCAAGACGCTGTCGGACCTCAACGTGCACGCGATGCATCCGCACCTTGTCAAGGGAGCCGTGGCGCTCAAAGCGCAGATGAAGGAGGCCAGTCAGCAGGTTGGCTCGATGAGAAAAATCGCGAGCCATTACGAATCCAACTGGATGAACACGATCAAAAAAGCGCTGGCGCGGAAGTATCCGGGTTTCGACGAGCGCAATTCAACACACGCCAAGTCAGCGGCAAAGAAGCCGTCGAAGAAGAAATCACGCGAAGGGCGACCGTCCTAGGCGCGACCTCCAAACAGGCCGCCGATCCACGTCACCATCGCGCCGAGCCTCGTCGGAAAAGCCGCCCCTAGCAAGACCAGAACGGGCAGCAGCGCGTGCGTGGCGACTTGAAGGACCAAGGTGGAATTCCAATCGGTTTGGCCGGGCGTGGTTCCCGCGATCATGCTCGCAACGCGGTCGCGATTCAGCGAGAAGAACATCCACATCATCGAGCCGACCGTGGCCAACACTACAAACCAGCTGAACCAGAGCAGGTCGTCGCGCGCCGGGAACGGATACGAGCTGACTGCGAACAGCATCAGGAGCATCGCCAACGTGGCGCTGAGCGCGAGCGACTCCAATTGCGGCATCACCTGACGCAGGAAATCGACGACCCGGCTCGCGACGTAGATCTCGCCGATTGTGTCGGTCGGTTTCGATTCCTTGGGGCCTGCACCGGCAGGTGGCGCAGGGAGGCGAGTCGCGCTAGTCGTTCGCCACAGCGGCTCGAAAATATAGGCGATTGACCACGAGAGGACGGCCATCCAGATTTCGGTCTGTCGCTTCGCCAGTATCGAATGGCTCCACTCGCCGTTCGCCTGGGCTTCCTCAGTCTCGTTGATGCTCGACTCGGCCCAGGGAAGCAGGAGACAGAGCCAGGGACGCTCTTTGTCGAGCCGCGTTTCTATCTCGGCCGAGGCCCTGGCGCTGGTGTCATCTGAGGTGATGACCAACTGGCGAACCTGGTCGAGTGCGACTTCCAACTGCGACATCGCGGGCACCCTGGAAAGAAGGTCAATCGCCGGTTCCTTAAGAAAATGCAGTTGCTGGCGATATGCGCCGTATCCGCATCTGCTTGGATGAGTATAGATGCGTCGCAGCAGCCTCCGCACGGAGAGCCACACTGTGACCATCTTTAC
>NZ_DATDGQ010000010.1:0-24503 GCF_036522015.1 Binatus sp. (SeqCode) | reverse complement strand
GATTTCGAGCACGCGCCGATGCGCCAAACGCCCACGATGATGGCCGACCCGGAGCCGGCTCCGCGACCGGTGCCCGCTTCGGTGCGTCGCATGGCGGCACCGCTGGAGGCGGAGGCACCTCGATACCCTCAGCCGCAGCCGCAGGGGAAATCCACCGGCTTCGAGCTGGGTCAGGCCAGCGACGACAGCACCGAATCGGTGTTCTCCGGTGCGACGCATGCGTCGGGATTTTTTCTCGCGATGTTTTTCTTTGTGGCGATCGCGTTCCTCGGCGCCAGCGCACTTATCTGTGACGAGCCGGCGGCGAGTGCGCGGATTCTCGGCGCGGCTCCGCGAATCGGTAGTTATTTCGCGCGGCCAATCGTACCCGCGATGCTGGTGACGCTGCATGACGTGCGCTCGGAGTATTACACGCTCAAGGGCGGGCATGTCGCGTTGGTGATTACCGGCAACGCGCAGAACGTCGGCGCGCGTCCACTGCACCTGGTCGGGATAAACGCCGATCTGATTGGTGAGGGCTCGCGTTCGCTCGCCAGTCAGAGCGTCTATTGCGGCAACGAGCTCTCGCCCAAGATGCTCGGTGAGATGACGCCGCGCGAAATCGAATTTTCTCAGGGGATGAGTCCGCAGAAGTCGTTCGCGATGGAGCCGTCGGTCTCGGCGCCATTCCTGATGGTGTTCATCGATCCTCCCACGGGCGCCTGCAAAATTCGAATCTCGGTATCGAAGGCCGAACCCAACGCGGGCCTCGAGCCGCCGGCCTGAATCGCGGCCGGCGCGATTATTCCTTCTCGCGCGCGAGCAGTTCGGTGTACTCGTCGGCGTCCATCAGGTCTTCGAGATCGCTCATGTCGGTAATCTTCACCTTGATCAGCCATCCGTCGCCGTACGGATCCTCGTTGACGGTTTCGGGACTCTCGGGCAGGTCTTCGTTGATCTCGATCACGGTGCCGGTCACCGGCGCATAAATATCCGACACCGCCTTGACAGACTCGACGACGCCGAACGGATCGTCCTTGCTGACCTGATCGCCGACGGCGGGCAATTCGATGTACACGATCTCGCCCAACTGGTCTTGCGCGTGGTCGGTAATTCCAACGGTCGCAACCGTATCTTCAGTCGCGACCCATTCGTGCTCTTTCGAATATTTGAGTCCCTGCGGGATCTCCATGACTCCTCCGTTGATCGTGAGCGGTGCGCATTTTACGTTCCTCTGCGCGCGAGGCCGACGCGATCACGTCCAATGATCATGAAGCGCAGCGGCGCGAGTTTTGTCAAGTTCCGATTCGTACCCTGGCAAGCGTCGATCGCACGCATGACTCTTGACTGTCGCGCGTCGATGGCGTTAGCGCGTTCATCGGCCGCGATTGCCAGCGGCTGACCGTGCACCGTATCGTCGAAGCGACGGAGGAACTCTCGAGCATGAATGTCGGAATTCCGACTGAAATTAAATCCGACGAGCAGCGCGTCTCGCTGACTCCGGCGGGCGTCGCCGCGTTGCGCACTCACGGTCACCGCGTGACGGTGCAGGCGGGCGCCGGCGTCGGCAGCGGATTCGCCGACGGTGACTATCGCAAAGCTGGCGCATCGATCGTATCGGGCGCGGCGGGCGTGTGGACCCGCGCCGACATGGTGCTGAAAGTTAAGGAACCGCAGCCGGAGGAATATCCGCTGATGCGTCCGGGGCAGATACTTTTCACCTATCTTCATCTAGCCGCGGACCCTCGCCTGGCGCGCGAGTTGCTTCGCCGCCGCGTGACGGCGGTCGGCTACGAAACGATTCAGCTCGAAGACTCGAGCCTGCCGCTGCTCGCACCGATGAGCGAAGTCGCGGGACGCCTCGCGATCCAGGCCGGCTCGTGGTGCCTGCAGGCGCGCAGCGGCGGCCGCGGCGTGCTGTTAAGCGGTGCGTCAGGCGTGCGGCCAGGCAAAGTAGTCGTGCTCGGCGGCGGAATCTCGGGACTGAACGCATGCCGGGTAGCAGCGGGCGTCGGCGCCGAAGTAACGATCATGGATATCAACCCGACGCGCCTGCGCTACCTGGGCGACCTGCTTGGCGGTCGGGTGACGACCGTGATGTCGAATCGCGCGACACTCGAAGAAGAAGTCACCAACTGCGACCTCGTGATCGGCGCAGTGCTGGTCCCCGGCGCACGCGCGCCCCGACTGCTGAGCGCAAAGATGGTCTCGCGAATGCGTCCTGGCGCCGCGATCGTTGACCTGTCGATCGATCAAGGTGGAATCGCGGAGACGTCCGCCCCGACGACGCATGCGCGCCCAACCTTCATTCGCAACGGCGTCGTGCACTACTGCGTCACCAACATGCCCGCGATGGTCCCGCACACCTCCACCTACGCACTCACCAACGCGACTCTGACTTATGCGCTGGAGATCGCGGACCGCGGGATCCTCGACGCCGGACTGATTAACTCTGCGATTCGTCACGGACTGAATACGTTCGACGGCCACGTCGTGCATCCCGCTGTAGCGCAAGCACTCAAGATGAAACCGCACTCCCCGTGGTGAATCTTGCCTCGCCCCACGAGGGGAGGCGTCACAGACACGCGGCCGACGCGGTCCTCGCGCGGCGGGTGAGGGACCGAATTTTCTGAGATTCTGAATGTGCGGCGCACCAGACAATCGCGCCGCACAGATGTCCCTCACCCTAAACCTCTCCCGACAAACGGGCGAGGGAACCAGAGGTCGCAGAAGATTCGGACTCTACTGGATAGATTGGATTTCCTCCTTAACCTACCTTGATAATAACGCGGCTGCGAATGCGATCACGGTTATGAAGTGAAAGTAAAGGAGAACTCGACATGCGTATCTTCGTCACCGGTGCGACAGGGTTTATCGGTTCTGCCATTGTTCAGGAGCTGATCACCGCGGGCCATCAGGTGCTCGGTCTTGCTCGATCAGAGGCGGGCGTCAAGTCCCTTGTCGCCGCTGGCGCCCAAGTGCATCGCGGCGATCTTGAAGACCTGGAAAGCCTGCGCAGTGGAGCAGCCGCCTCGGATGGCGTGATTCACTGCGCGTTTATCCACGACTTCTCAAAGTTCGCGGAGAACTGCGAGATAGACAAGCACGCCATCGAGGCGCTCGGCGCCGCGCTCGCGGGCTCTGGCCGCCCCCTGGTCGTCACCTCCGGTACGGCCGGTCTCGCGCCGGGAAGCCTCGCGACCGAAGACACAGCGCCCCCTTCCGGCTCCTTCGCGCTTCCCCGCGTTTCAGAACAGACAGGCCTTTCGATGGTGTCTCGCGGAGTCCGCGCCTCGGCGGTACGCCTTCCGCCGTCGGTCCATGGCGACGGCGACCACGGCTTCGTACCCATGCTCATTGGGATCGCGCGGCAAAAGGGCGTTTCGGCGTATGTCGGTGACGGGCTCAACCGCTCGTGCGCGGTGCACCGGCTCGATGCTGCCCACCTCTATCGTCTGGCGCTCGAAAAGGGTTCCGCAGGAGCCAGGTATCACGGGATCGCCGACGAGGGCGTGCCGGTTCGAGACATCGCGGAGGTAATCGGCCGACGCTTGAATGTACCGGTCGTCAGCAAATCCCCTGGGGAAGCAGCCGACCACTTTGGCTTCCTCGGGCTCTTCCTGGGGCTCGACATGCCGGCCTCAAGTGCGCAAACGCAGGAACGGATGGGCTGGCGCCCAACACAGCCTGGGCTAATTACCGATCTCGACCATGCGCGTTATTTCGAAACCGTGAACTGAGGGTGTCGCGCGCGGCGAGGGATCAGAAATGAGGTCCTCGCCATTTTGCGATTAGTACTGGGTGCAGGGCTCAGCCCTGCCGAAGGAAGCGTGAAACCCACCGCGGGTTTTCACGTCAAATGAAGTGATCTACCCTTCCCCTGCTTAGTAGATCCCGTTCGGCCCCGTGTTGTAGCGCTGCTGTCCCGACTTGATCTGGCCGTAGGTGCCGGTTTCGAAGCGCTTGACGTTTTGCGACAGGTTGAGATCGCCGTGAAGATCGGCGACCGCTTCCTTGGTGCCTTCCTGCGCAATTTCGTGAGCGCGCACCCAGCGCCCGGAGCGTTGCACGAAATTGGCGAGATCGAAAAGATTCTGGCTTAACGCCGCCTGCGTTTTGGCGAACTTCGCCGTCCAAACCACTTGCTTGCTCTTGAGATCGACGAACTTGAGCGAGAACGCAACTGATGCCGGACTTGCAGCCGAGTAATCCATACCGACGCGTTCCTCATATTTATCGACGGTGCCGTAGATCACTCCGTCGGCCGACACGTCGTGACCGAGCTTGAGCGCATTTTCATCGAGGTTGTCCAGCGTGGTCGGCGGCATCTTCTGGAGCGCATCGTCGACATCCTGCGCCGGAATCGGATCCCATCCACCGGCCAGAGCGACCTGGCTGTAAAGCTCGGCGGTAATCGCGTCAGCGGCTCCTGGAGCCAGCGGCGTGCCACCGGCCGGCGCGGCGGCGATCAGCGGCATCACGGCGATACGATTGATAGCGACGGTTTTGATTGAACGCACCGCGTGCGACTTCACGTCGCGCTGATTGATCGCGTCGCTCACCGCACCGGTGGTGGAATTCACCGCATCGGCGGCTATCGTCGTGCAACCGGGCGCCAGCCATAGCGCCCCAGCAACGAGCACCAATCTCGCCGTAAGCGCACCGCTGAATCTCATGAGATCACCTTGATCGACAGCTCTTTGAGTTGGCGCGGATCGACTTCCGACGGCGCCCCGCTCATTGGATCAACCGCCTTCTGCGTCTTGGGGAACGCAATCACGTCTCGCAAAGAATCGGTGCCGCAAAGCATCATGCAAATCCGATCGACGCCATACGCAATCCCGCCATGTGGCGGAGCGCCGTAACGAAGCGCGTCGAGCAGGAAGCCGAAGCGATCGATCGCATCTTCGCGTGAAAACCCCAGCAACTCAAATACCTTCAATTGCAGCTCGCGGCTATGGATACGAATCGAGCCGCCGCCGAGCTCCTCGCCGTTGAGCACCATGTCGTAGGCCAGCGCGCGCGCTTCGAGCGGCGAGGTGTCCAGCAAGTGTAGGTCGTCGGGGTTAGGTGCGGTAAATGGATGGTGCCGCGCGGCGATTGGATTGGCGTCGTCGCCCTTTTCGAATAGCGGGAAGTCTACGACCCACAAAAATTTCAGCTCGTCGGATTTGTCGAGCTTGAACCTGGACCCCAGCTGCAAGCGAATATCGCCGAGCACGGGACGCACCTTGTCCGGATGTCCCGCGACCATCAGCAGCGTATCGCCCTGCTTCAGATTCGCTGCGGCCGTCGCGGCGGCCTTTTCGGTGTCGCTGATATACTTTGCGATCGGCCCCTGCCATCCCGCCTCGCCAATCTTCACCCACGCAAGACCCATCGAGTAGCGCGACTTTACCGACTCCGTCAGCTCGTCGAGCTCGCGACGGCTCAGCGGATAATCGCCGGTGGCGTTGATTCCGTACACGGATTCGCCGCGCGCCACAATTTCCGCGAAGACCTTGAATTGAGTGCCGGCGAAGGCCTTGGTGAGGTTTTTCAGTTCCAAGCCGAAGCGCATGTCCGGCTTGTCGATTCCGAAACGATCCATCGCTTCTGTGTATGGCATCCTGATGAACGGCGGCTTGACGTCGATATCGAGCACGCGCCGATAGATCGAGGCGATCATGCCCTCGGCGATCGACTGGATATCTTCGGGACGCGGGCACGTCATCTCGATATCGATCTGGCTGAACTCGGGCTGGCGATTCGCGCGCAAATCCTCGTCGCGGAAGCATCGCGCGATCTGGTAGTAGCGGTCGAAGCCGCCGATCATCAAGATCTGTTTCAGCAACTGCGGCGATTGCGTCAGCGCGTAGAATTTTCCCGGGTTCACACGACTCGGCACGAGGTAATCGCGCGAGCCCTCTGGCGTTGATTTGAAAAGGATCGGCGTCTCGACATCGATGAATCCGTTCTGATCGAGATGACTGCGCACCGCCTGCAGCGCCTGATGCCGCCGGCGCAGATTACGCTGCATCTCGGGGCGGCGCAGATCGAGATAGCGGTACTTGAGGCGGATTTCCTCGGCGGTCGCCTCGCCGTCGGCAATCTGAAACGGCATCGGCGCCGACGCGCTCAGAATCTCAAACGCAGTGACCACCACTTCGATTTCGCCGGTCGGCAGCTCAGCGTTGACGGTCCCCTCAGCGCGACGCACGATCTTGCCTTTGACCGCGACGTAGAACTCGGAGCGTACGTCACCCGCGGCCTCGTGGGCGGCGGCATTGTGCACAGGATTCAGCACCAACTGCACGATTCCGTCGCGGTCGCGAAGATCGATGAAGATAAGGCCGCCATGATCGCGCCGGGTTTGTACCCATCCCCAGAGCGCAACCTCGCGGCCTACGTCGCTGGAGCGAATGGCGCCGCAATAGTCAGTTCGAGGCCACGGCGGCAGCGGAGAATATTGCTCAGTTTTACCCATTACAGTCGAATTTCGTCCCGTGGGTCGAAGGATACCTGTGCCAAGGAGTCTAAGAAACAGTCACTTCGTGCGGCTTTCCGCGATTGCCCGGGCCGCCTCACCCAATTGTACTTCTTGTACTTCGCTCTGGGTGCTCTCCTTGAGGTTGCGCAGCTGCACGACCCCACGCGCCAGTTCATCGTCGCCGATAATCACCGCGTAGCGCGCTCCAATCTTCGACGCGCGGGCGAGCAACGTCTTCATCTTGCGCTCAGGCGATAACATCTCGACGTTCATTTTGTTCGCGCGCAGAACGCGTGCGAGCAGGGTCGCTCGACGCATTGCCGCGGGACCCATCGCGATAATCGCAGCATCAGGCGCAACAGCCGACAGAACGCCGGCAGCTTCCAGAGCCAGCGCCATCCGATCGATGCCGATTGCGAAACCGATGCCCGCAACTGCTGCTCCACCCATCGTTTCTACCAACCCATCGTATCGCCCGCCCGCGACGACCGTGCTCTGCGCGCCGAGGCCACCCGCCATCACCTCGAACGCGGTGCGCGTATAGTAGTCCAGACCGCGCACCATCCGCGGATTGACGACGAAGTGAATGCCCACGCCGGTCAGAAGTTCCTTGACGGTATCGAAATGCGCGCGACATTCGTCGCACAGGTAGTCGAGGCTGTTGGGCGCCGACTCTGTAACCTTCGCGTCTTTCTTGCAATCGAGCAGGCGCAGCGGATTGCGATCGATGCGATTGTGGCAGTCATCGTCGAGTTCGTCCCAATGCGCGCGACCCCATTTGACCAGCGCTTCGCGAAACGCCGGCCGGCACTTCTGGTCGCCGATCGAATTGATCTCCATCGTGAACGGAACTTTGAGGTCGCGACAGAACTCCTCGATCATTATCAGCAGCTCAGCGTCGCAGGCGGCGTCGGGCCGGCCGAATATCTCAACGCCGAACTGATAGAACTGGCGATAGCGTCCCTTCTGCGGGCGTTCGCGCCGGAACATCGGGCCCGAATAGAACAGCCGCTGCTCGGGATCCGTGCGATCGAGCCCGGCCTCGATATATGCGCGCACGACGCCGGGTGTGCCTTCGGGGCGGAGCGCAACGACCGTTTCGCCCTCGTCGCGATCGGTGAACGTGTACATCTGCTTTTCGACGATATCCGAAGTTTCCCCGCTCGAGCGCTGGTAGAGTTGTGTGCGCTCGAGCACCGGAATGCGAATCTCTTTGATCGAGTAGCGATCGAAAATCGCGCGAGCACGCTCCTCGACGAGGCTCATCGCACGCGCGTCGGCGCCGATTAGATCGCGAAATCCTCTGAGTCGCGTCAGCTCCAAGTCACCTAACCCCTAACCCCTTCCCGAGCGGGAAGGGGAACTGGAGTCCCGGCGCATCAGGTCGCGCAGTTGGCGGAAGCCGATCATCTCAACGCCTTCGTCCGCGATCAGCTTGCGCGTCTTGTCGGAGGTGAAGTAGCGGAAGTCGGCTTCGCGCTGGTGGGCGTCGCGCGCGCAGCTTTTCAGTTCGTCGCGCGCGAGTGCAGGATGACAGAGTATCTCGGTCACGCCCGGCTTCAGCGTGCGAAGGAGATTCGTCCAGTAGGACTCGGTTTCCCGCACGGCCGGCGGTCCGTTAAACACCAGATGGTCGGGGGTGACGACGCCGAACGCGTCGAGTTGCTCGAGTATCCCGCCCATTCCATCTGTGCTCATCCCGCGTCGCGACGCGAGCCTTAACGGCAGGCGATAATCGTTGGCCAGCCGCGTATAAATCTCGTGATAGTCGGCGCGCAGTTGCAGCGTTCCCATGTGCGAATCGAGATGAGTCGCGTCGATTCCCGCCGCGAACGCCTTTTCGATCTGCTCGCGCAATTCCGCCTCCGCTTGATCGAGGCGCGCATGCTCGTAAACCTGCGCGACGGTCTGCCATAGGTACCCGCGCTCGTCGACCAGCGATGGCACCGCGCGACGCCCCAGTACCGGACCCCACTTGTAGCTGTCCCATTCGGCGGTGAGCGTTAGATGGACGCCCAGGTCGGCATTGGGATTGTTCCGCGCGAACTCCGCCGCTTCCTCGAACCAGGGACACGTCACGAGGATCGTTGACGACGTGAAAACGCCTTCCTGCAATCCCCTGATCACGCCTTCGTTCTGATCGTGGCACATCCCGAAATCATCGGCATTGATGATGAGCACGCGCGCATCCGCCGCGTAGCCGAGCCGTTCAGCCGTCGATTTTGTTTCGCTTGCCATCTTGTCGATCCCGTCAAATTTATCGGCCCATCGCGCAAAGAAAAAGGGCCGCCTGTTTGGGCGGCCCTCTCTCGAAGTGCCGATTAGGCGTTTCTTTCGTCGTTCCTGAATTACACCGTCAGGATGTGAATCGTGCAGGCGGAACCCAGCCCGATTACGTGGGCCTGGCCCGCCTTGGCGTTAGGCACCAGGCGATCTTTTGCCCGATCGTCCTGCGTCAGGTGCCAGACCACTTCGCAGATATTCGCGACGCCGGTCGCGCCGAGAGGATGCCCCTTCGAGAGCAATCCGCCCGAAACGTTGACCGGATCGTGGCCGCCGAGGCTCGGATGCATGCCGCCGCCCGAATCGATGAACTTGCCGGCTTCGCCGTCGCCGCACAGCCCGAGGTTCTCGTAGTGCACGAGTTCCGCAGTCGCGAAGCAATCATGCAATTCGGTAAGCGCGATGTCCTTGGGCCCGATGCCGGCCTTCTCGTAGGCCTGCTTCGACGCGCGCCGCGTGAGCGTGCTGACGTCGGGCAGCGTCGCGGTGCGATCGGTCCAGGGATCCGAGGTGAGCACTGAGGCCGCGACTTTCGCGCGCTTGCGTCCGCCGGCGAGCTGCTTCAGCTTCTCCTCGCTGACAAGGATCGCAGCCGCTGCGCCGTCTCCCGTCGGGCAGCACATATAAAGAGTGTTGGGAAACGCGACCATGCGCGCATTCATCACGTCTTCCAGCGACACTTCGTTGCGATATTGCGAGAACGGATTCTTGGTCGCATGCTTGTGCGACTTCACCGAGATCTTCGCAAAGTGCTCGAGCTTGGTGCCGTACTTGCGCATGTGCTCGATGCCAGCCTGGCCGAACACGGCCGGCATCAGTCCCGAACCGAGCTTGCCCTCGGTCGAGTACGCGGGATCGCCGCCGCCGGCGCCGCCGAGCAAGCCCTGCTTGCCCATCTGCTCGACGCCAACCGCCATCGAGATGTCATACATCCCCGACGCGACCGACATGTACGCCTCGCGAAAGGCAGTCGAGCCGGTCGCGCATGCGTTCGAGACGTTGATTACGGGGATTCCGGTCTGGCCGATTTGCTGCAGGATTCGCTGCCCGACCATCGCGTTGGACTGGTAGAGATTTCCACAAGCGAACATCTCGACGTCCTTGATTGCAATTCCGGCATCCTTGAGCGCGAGAAGCGCCGCCGCGCCGCCGAGTTCCGGAACGGTCTTCTCGGGATAGCGTCCGAATTTGATCATCCCGGTTCCGAGAACATAAACATTTCGCATCTTGATTCCTCCTGGCGGCCCGGCCCGAAGCTCAGGTCCGTCGTAAAGTTCGTTCGATTCGCTTGCGCTAACCTGATCCTTTAATTTTTACTCGGCTGGTACGAGAAAGCCACTACCTCGTGACCTTCGCGATCCTTGGCCGCCACACCGGTCACCAACTCTACCGGCAGGTTGAAAACCTTGTTGGGTTCTTTCTGCGCCTGCTCGGGATCGACGCCGGTCAGATTCGCGCGGACGCTGATGCCCTCGGGCAAATCGACGATCGCCGTCACGTAAGGCGTCTTGATTCCGGGGAACGACTGATGGACCACCGAGAACACGTACACCTTGCCCTTGTCGGACAAGGTCACTGGCTTGAACTTGTCAGTCTCGCCGCACTTCGAGCATGCGACGCGTTTAGGATCGAGATAAATTGCGCCGCACTTCTCGCACTTGATCCCTTCGAGATGGGGCTTGGGCGCCAATTTGAGCCATGTAACGATCGGGCGCGGTCCCGTGTCAGTAGCTTGAGCCTGCTCAGCCATACAGATCCTCCGGACGATTCAATTCGATGATTGTGATGTCAGAATGACCAACGCCGCCTAATGCGGCGGCGCGTCTTCTTCCTATTGCCGGAGTTTCCCACAGGTGCGTAAGGTCGTCAACCGTCTCGACGGGAAGGGCAAATCACTCTATTGAATGTGAAACCCACCCTGGGTTTCAGGCTTCCTTGGGCAGGGGTGACCCTGCACCCAGTGTTAAGAGCTACTTGTGCTGCCACTTGGGAGGGCGCTTCTCGACGAAGGCGGTCGTGCCCTCGACGCGATCTGCGCTGCCGAAGGTCACGCCGAACGCTTCCTGCTCGAAACGCAGGCCGGCATCTTCTTCCATCGTGAATGCGGCTCGCAGTGCGGCCTTCGCCTGACGTAATGCGACGGCAGATTTGCCTGCGATTTTCTCGGCCAGCTTGCGCGTCGTCTCGAGAAGTTCGCCGGGCGCCACGACCTGGTTGACGAGGCCCAACTCGAGTGCGGTCTTCGCGTCGAACATGTCGCCCGTCATGATCAGCTCGCGCGCCTTGTTGTGGCCGATTCGATGCGGCAGGCGCTGGGTGCCGCCGAAGCCCGGGATGAGCCCGAGATTAATCTCGGGCTGGCCGAAGCGCGCCTTATCACTGGCGACTATCAGGTCGCATGCGAGCGCAAGCTCTAGCCCGCCGCCGAGCGCGAAGCCGTTGACCGCAGCGATGACGGGAATCGGCAGGTCCTCGAAACTTTCCATCACGCGATGTCCCAGGCGAGAAAAATCGAGGCCATCAACCGCCGACATTTTCGCCATCGCCGCGATATCCGCGCCCGCGACGAACGCCTTGTCGCCCGCGCCGGTGACGATCAGCACCCGCACGGAAGCGTCGTGACGCACCTCGCGAATCA
The DNA here is from genome assembly GCF_036522015.1 of Binatus sp. (SeqCode). Lineage (GTDB taxonomy): Bacteria > Desulfobacterota > Binatia > Binatales > Binataceae > Binatus. The sequence goes on along the minus strand of NZ_DATDGQ010000010.1, from coordinate 13,134 downwards.
CGCGCGCAATTTCCTCGAGCACCTCGCGATTCAACGCGTTGAGGGCCGCCGGCCGGTTGACGGTGAGCGTCGCGATCGGCGCTTTGTCGAAAATAATATTTTTAAGATCCACGCTTCTAGTTCCGCCCTGTGAGCTTTCAGTGTCAAGCCCCGCTGCTCGCATCGGCGCTTGCGTACGACTCATCGTGCGGGAAACAATGCGCTCGTGCCCGCCACGTCTAGAGTACAAGCCACTTTTTTCGCGCTCGCGATTGTACTCATCGTCGTTTCGGGATGCGGTTCGCAGGCGCAGGACTTCGTTACCAAGATTCGCGCCGAATCAACCGAGAAATGCAACGAAGGCAATCAGGCCGCCTGCCATACGATCGTGCAGGCGCTCAGCGAGACCAAGGTTGCGATCGAATCCACCGCGCCGATCGAATTGCAGACGCCCGCTTGCAACGCAGGCAACCAGGACGCATGCCAGCAGATGGCCGTGCTGCATGGTGAGTTGAGCACGTGGTGCTCGATGGGCAACAATCAGGCGTGCGCCGCCGTCAATAGCGGTCCGTGGCCGGCGAAATGGGACGAGCCGGCGCTGATCGACGCAGCCAAGCTGTCATGCCTCAGCGGGAAGTTCAAACCCGACTCGAACACCTGCCAGGCGTTGCAGATGATGGACTGACTACTGCCGCTCTTCGAAGCCGAGCGAAATCATCATCTCGTGCAGCGACTGATCGACTTCCACGAACTCGGTCAGAGAGAGATACACGTGGCATCCGCGGCTCCGATCAGCGCTGCCCGGAATCTCCACGATTTTCAGGACCCGATCCGCGTTGATCATCAACGGCCTGTCTTTCATCGTCACTCGCAGCCACATATCCCGCCACCTTCCCCTGAATTCGATTTATAATAGGCGATAAAAGCCAGGCGCGACAGGTCATCGTTCGCTCATGCCGCGAGCGAGAGCGTCCGCGATAGCGCGAGCGACTTGAGCTGCGGTCTTAGCGCTTCGCGTAGCCACTGGCGGCGAGGCGGCGGATAATAGCGCGGGTCGAGCTCGGGACCGGGTCGATGCGCCGCAGTCTGGCCTCACGCTCTTTGGAATCTTCGAGCAGTTCGATGGCGGTACGACAAGCGTTTTCGATAGCGCGCGCCCGTTCAGCGACGCTAGCCCCGCGCCACGAAGGGGCGTCGCGCAGCTTCGGCCATTTTGGAACGCGCTTCACGGCGACAAGTCTACGCGGGAAGATGCGATTGGAACAGCGGGTCGGTTAATACTCGGGTTTGAAATCGAAATGATGGATCGCTTCGATGAAGCGGATGGTGCGCGTCTTCGAGCGCATCACGACGCTGTTGGTCGTCGCCCCGCCGGAGAAGAATCGCACGCCGCGCAGATAGTCGCCGGTGGTCACGCCCGTCGCCGCGAACATGACGTTGTCGCCCGCGAGCTCCTCGAGCGTGTAGCGATGCTTGAGATCGATGATCCCCATCGCGAGGCATGCCTCAGCTTCTTCAGGATTGCGCGGCACGAACCGGCATTGCATCTCGCCACCGGCGGAACGAATCGCAGCGCCGGCAAGCACGCCCTGATGCGCTCCGCCGATTCCGATCAGCATGTCGATTTCGCTTTCGGGACGCGTCGTGGCGATTGCGGCGGACAAGTCGCCGGCTGAGATTATCTTGATGCCCGCGCCGGCGCGGCGCACTTCGTTGATCAGTTTCTCATGACGCGGACGATCGAGGATCGCGACGCGTAAATCTTCGACGTAGACTTTTTTTGCTTCGGCCAGCGCTTTTAGATTGTCCGTCGGCGAACGATCGATGTCGATCACGCCGCGTCCCGCCGGCCCGCATGCGACCTTATCCATGTAAGTGTCGGGGCATCGCAGGATTCGACCGCGCTCCGCGAGAGCGACGCACGACAGCGCGTTGGGGCCGCCGGTCGCGCAGATGATCGGACCTTCGATCGCGTCGAGCGCAACGTCGATTTCGGTGCCTGCGCCGGTGCCCACTATTTCTCCCTCGTACAGGAACTCGGCGTCGCCTTCTTTGCCCTCGCCGATCACGATTTTGCCGTCCATCGCAACCGAGTTCAGGGTCTTGCGCATCGCGTCGCACGCCGCCCGATCCGCCATCCGCTCGTCGCCCTTGCCGATGAAACGGGCCGCCGCCAGCGCCGCGGCTTCGGTCGCGCGTACTACTTCGAGGGCGAGATTCCGCTCCATCCAGGGACCTCCCGGTCAGTTCGATGTGGTCTTCAAGGGGCTTCCGAAGAGCGATTCTATCAGGTGATAGCCGTCGCGGACGAGTATGCCCGTCGCCGTGCCGTCGTCTTCGGTATATCGCCGCGGCGCGCCGCCACCCGGCTTGAATTCCGCCGACGTCATCAGTGCGAACGGTACGGGCTCGGGCGAATGAGTTTTGAGCTGGCTCGGCGTCGCGTGATCGGGCATCAGCAGGATCGCGAAATCACCCAGCGCGCCAAGCCCCGCCAGCATCGGGCCGATGATCAACTCGTCGATACGCTCGATCGCTTCCTTCTTAAGATCGGCGCGGCCCATGTGACCGGCCTCGTCGGGCGCCTCGATATGCAGCAGCAGGAAATCGCGCGACTTGAGCGATTCGAGACCGTAACGCGCCTTGGCGGCGTAGTCGGTATCGAGAAATCCGGTCGCGCCGGGAACCTTTATCAGTTTCAGTCCCGCCAGCCTGCCAAGACCGTTGACCAGATCGACTGCGGAGATCACGGAGCCTTCGACGCCGAAGCGCTCCTTCAATGTTGGCACGGAGGGTCGCGTGCCCTGCCCCCAGAACCATACCGACGACGCCTCGGCCTTGCCCGCATCGCGGCGCGCCTTGTTCACCGGATGCTCACGCAAAATCGCCGCCGAGCGCCGCGTCAGATCGCGCAGCAAATCCGCGCCCGCGCCTTTGGGCAGATGCTCCTCGACGGGCTTGCCCGTGATGTCGTGCGGTGGCGTCAGATGGGTCGTCGCGATTCCGCCACGCCACATCATCAGATGCCGATAGCTGACGCCGTTGAAAAACTCGATTCCGTCGCCCGCCAGTTGCGTGCGCAGGTCCGCGACGAGCAGCGCCGCTTCCTCGCTGGTGATATGCCCCGACGTGAAGTCGTTCATGATCATCGCGCCGCGGTCGCCCGGCTTCAGGGATACGAGATTCATGCGGAACACCACGTCGCGCGGGCCCATCTCGATACCCTGGCTGGCTGCCTCGATTGGCGCGCGACCGGTGTGATAGCGCGCCGGGTCGTAGCCGAGCATCGTCATCGTGCCGACGTCGCTGCCCGACGGCATGCCCTTGGGAATCGTCGCGACCATACCCAGGGTCCCGCGCGTCGCCATCAGATCCATGTTGGGCTTGTGCGCTGCCGCCAGCGGCGTCTTGCCGCCAAGCTCATCGCAGGCCCAATCGGCCATTCCGTCGCCGTGTATGATGATGTACTTCATCAGGAAATTCCGGCTTCGCGAAAAAACGCGAGCAGTGCATCAAGCAGCGCGCGCGGATTGTCGCCCTGCACGTTGTGACCCGACTTCTCGACCCGCACCCATCGGCCGTCAGGCAGCGAACGTGCGAACTTCTGTGCGTCGTCATCGCTGAGCACATCGCTCAATGCTCCGCGCACTACCAACGTTGGGCATCTGATCCTGGAAACTTCCGACGCGAGCCGCACGCGATCGTCCGAGAAGGAGCGCATCGCATCATCAGAGCGGCATCGTTGATCGTGCTTGAAGGTCCACTTGCCAGCCGGCGTCTCGCGCAGGTTGTAGTAGAGGCTGCGGCGCAACACTGCGGGATCGCGGATTGGATTGAATTTGACGGCACGTTCCAGGAATGCCTGTGGCGAATCCAGCTCGGGAGTGGAAGAGAAGGCGCGAATCCGCTCCGCGCCCGGGGCGCTGATTTCCGGCGCTACATCGACAATCACCATCGCGCGCATTTGATCACCGTGGCGCGTCGCAATAGGCGATCGAATTGAGACCGCCCATCGATTGTCCAACCACGATCGGACGTTCTAATCCGATAGCCTCGACAAACCCCTCGAGATCGCCAACATGGGCCGTGATTCGATAGTCGAGGACCGGTGACCATTCGCTGTCGCCATGACCGCGTTGATCGAGCGCGACGCATCGATAGCGGTCGCTCAGCATTACCGCAACGCAATCCCAGGTATGCGCGTTAATGCCGCCGCCGTGCAGGAAAAGGATCGGCGTGCCCGGGCCGCCCCAGTCGAGATAGTGAAAGCGGGTAGCGCCGATGATCACCTGATGGTCGTCGGGGAGCCTGATGGCGACCGGATGGAGATCGGCGATCCCGAGCGCGGTGCGAAACATCGCGAGTTCATCAGTTCGTTCCATTTTCATCGACTTTTTCGTTGTTTACTCGCGCTCCAGAATTTTCAGCACTTTCGCGATGTCCGGTTCGACCACGATAGTGTTACTTAAATTTTTCAGCGCCGTGTCGGGATCCTTCAGGCCGTGGCCGGTGAGCGTGCATACGACGACCGACCCCGGCTTCAGCTGGCCGGCGCCCGCGTACTTCATCAGTCCCGCGACCGACGCCGCCGATGCCGGCTCCGCGAACACGCCGCCCGCTGCGATCAGCCGATACGCCGCGAGGATTTCCGAATCGGTGACCATATCGATGATTCCGCCCGAGTCGTCGCGCGCGCTGGTCGCGCCCTTCCAGCTCGCGGGATTGCCGATTTTGATCGCCGTCGCGACCGTATGCGGATCGTCAATCGGATGGCCGACGACAATCGGCGCCGACTCCGCCGCCTGGTAGCCCATCATCTTCGGAACGCGCTCGCTCAATCCCACCGACTTATATTCCTGGTAGCCCGCCCAGTACGCGGTGATGTTGCCGGCGTTGCCGACCGGCAGAAAATGATGCGTCGGCGCGTCGCCGAGTTGATCGCAAATCTCGAACGCCGCCGTCTTCTGCCCGGCGATTCGATCGGGATTCACGCTGTTGACCAGCCGAATCTTGACCGGATCGCGCTCCGCGACGTCGCGAACCACTTTCAGGCAGATATCGAAATTGCCGATCACCTCGAGCACGCGCGCGCCATGCATCACGCTCTGCGACAGCTTGCCGAGCGCCACTGCGCCCTTGGGAATCAGCACGAATGCCTTGAGCCCAGCGCGTCCCGCGTAGGCGGCAGCGGACGCGGCAGTGTTTCCGGTCGAGGCGCAGATCACGGCGCGAGCGCCCTCACCCAGCGCCTTCGAAATCGCCAGCGTCATGCCGCGATCCTTGAACGAGCCGGTCGGGTTGGCGCCTTCGAACTTAAAGTAAACCTTGATGTTTAGGCCGAGCCGCTCTGCGATCGCAGGCGCCTCGATAAGCGGCGTGTTGCCCTCGTTCAGCGTGACGATCGGCATCGCATCGGTCACCGGCAGGAAGCGCCGGTAATGTTCGATCAGCCCGGGCCAGTGGAACAGCCTCTGATTTTTCGATCCGCGCTTCGAGTCCGACGCCATCGGCTAAAGATTCTCCTCGATTCGGATAAATGCGGGTGCCGACTGCACGATTTTCTTCCTGCGAATCTCCGCCAGCGCGCGTTTCAGGCTGCGCTCGGGTGCGTCATGCGTTCGCATGATTACCGGCACCTCCCGCGCCATGCCGCGGTCCTTCTGAATCACCGACGCTATCGACAACCCGTGCTTGCCGAGCACCGACGCGATCGCCCCGAGCACGCCGGGCTTATCGCGCGCCGTGAACCGCAGGTAATACTCGCATACCACGTCGTCCATCGGCTTGACACTGGCGCCCTTCATCAGGTGAATCGGAAATCCAAAGGCGTGCGTGCGCGCCGATCCTTCGGCCAAACGATGCCGCGCGATTTCAAGTATGTCCGCCATCACCGCCGTCGCCGACGGCATCTCGCCCGCGCCGAGGCCGGAATACATTGTCGCGCCGAGCGCGTCGCCGTGGATATAGATCGCGTTAAACGCGCCGCCGACGCCCGCCAATAGATGCCGATTCGGGATCATCGTGGGATGCACCCGCGCCTCGATTGCGCCGTCGTCGTCCTTGCCGATGGCAAGCAGCTTGATCGCGTAGCCAAGCTCGCGCGCGTAGGCGATGTCCGCCTGTGTGATTTGCGTGATCCCTTCGGTATAGATCTGCGCCGGCTTCACCAGCACGCCGAACGCCAGCGTCACCAACAGGCAAAGTTTGTGGGCAGAGTCGTGTCCCTCGACATCGACCGCAGGATTCGCCTCGGCCAGACCTTTGGCCTGCGCGTCGGCGAGCGCGGAGCTGAACTCGACGCCGTTGTCCGTCATCGTAGTGAGGATCGAATTGCAGGTGCCGTTGACGATTCCATAAACGGCGCGCTGCCGATCTCCCGCCAACGCCTCGCGCAGCGTGCGGATAATCGGGACGCCGCCGCCGACGCTCGCCTCGAAGCCGACGGCGAGACCGCGCTTGCCGGCCTCGCGAAAAATCTCACCGCCATGCTCCGCGAGCAAAGCCTTGTTGCCGGTCACGACATCCTTGCCCGCCGCCAGCGCCTTCATGATGAGCGCGCGCGCAGGGTCGCGGCCGCCAAACAGCTCGACCACGATATCGATGTCGTGACGGGTGACCAATGCGGCGGCGTCGCGGGTGATCAGCTTCGCGGGCAAGCCTGGCACGTCGTCGGGTTTGAGGCTTCGATCGGCGACCGCGGCCAGCTCGAGCGGCGCGCCGAGGATGCGCTCGTACTTGTCGGGATTCCGCAGGAGCAACTTCACCACGCCGCCGCCGACGGTACCGCATCCGAGCAGGGCAATCCGTACCGGTTTCACGCGGGGAAATTTCCTTGCTTCAGGATTCACGGCGATCGTTCAAAAGCTGCCGGGTTCTCAGGCTTTCCCCAGTCCTTGAGTTCTTCCTTGGCCGACTCTGCTACATCGGGCTGCGAATCGCGACTTAGCGTTTGCTCGTATCTCAGCGCTTCGGCCGTCCCGATTTCGGGAAGAACTGACGCGGCAAACTCGCGTTCGCGAGCACTGTTGCTGTTCGCCCATCTTATCGCGTCGTTCATCCCAGCGTCCCGCGACCGACCCAGAAAGCGCTCTATCTTGGCGGCTTCGGCTTTCAAGCAGTCCAATTGGTTCGGGTCGGGCGGCTCGGCGTCATCCGGCGTGGACGAGGCCGCCGGTGCTGACTCCAATATCTGCTGTTGCTGGCTTGTCCCGATTTGCTGGGCTCCAGACGCTCCGAATCCTCCTCCGAATCCGACTCCGTGATTGAACGCCCCTGGCTCTACCGCCATTGGAATCTGTACGGCAGGCTGCGCCACAGGAGCGGGACGATGAGCGACAGCCTCGGCCTCATCGATCGCCGCAATCTCCTTCTTCACAGATGCAAGCTCGCGCTCATAGTACTTCGGGTATTGATTGCTTACTTCGGTGTATCCGGAACCAGTCCAGGCATAAACGATCGGCCAATTTTCTTCGCACGTGCGACAAATTTCGCAATGCGTAACGCTCGTGTCGGAATCTCCTCCGTATTCGACGGCTGCCGTGTCATAGACCACCACTTCGAAACGTCCGTCACCGTTGATGTCTTCGACTCCCGGAGGATCCAGATACCCAGGTTGTAGGTACTGCTCAATCCCGCCGGAGGTTTTGTCGAATATCTCCACATCATTGCAATCGACCGTCCCGCCGGCGTCGTCGCTTACGACTAGCGACAACGTGCCCTGACCCCGCAGATCGACGAAGTGAAAATCGCACAGCTTGCCCATGTCTGGCACGCGACCCGGCAAATGACCGATGAAACTCCAAATAGCTTCCTTCGACGGCGGATTGTGCGCGAGATCGTGAGGAGCGTTCACTGACCAGTCTGCCCGCTTCAGATCATCAAGCGGCGGTTGCGCGGCGGCTGTTACTGCACTCAACAGGCATCCCAGGAACAACGCGCATCCGAATCTGCGTCCATCACGGCCCTTCGCGCAATTTATCAATTTGAAACGGAAGTCCGCTTTCAACTAATCCCCCGATGTTTTCGCGCTTGCGCTCAGGAGCCGCTGGCTGCGCTCGCGGGAATGTCGGCATGACCGGCGCGGAGCGCGTGACGAATCCCACGAAGAGCCTGGCGGGTGCGATGCTCGTTCTCGATCAGCGCGAAACGCACGAAGCCGTCGCCGTCCTGGCCGAAGCCGACGCCCGGCGAGACCGCGACCTTGGCCTCGGCGAGCAGGAACTTGGCGAACTCGAGCGAGCCCATCGCACGGAACGGCTCCGGAATCGGCGCCCACACGAACATCGTGGCTTTGGGCTTCTCGACCGGCCATCCGGCGCGGTTGAGGCCGTCGACCAGCACGTCGCGCCGATTTTTGTAGGTCGCGTTGATCTCGGCGACGCATTCCTGCGACCCGTTGAGCGCCGCGATCGCCGCGACCTGCACCGGCGCGAACATCCCGTAGTCGAAGTACGACTTGAGCCGCGCCAGCGCCGCGATCATCTCGCGATTGCCGACCGCGAAACCGACACGCCAGCCCGGCATGTTGTAGCTCTTTGACAATGTGAAGAACTCGACGCCGATATCTTTCGCGCCGGGAACCTGCATCATCGACGGCGCCTTGTAGCCGTCGAAGCACAGGTCTGCGTACGCGAAATCCTGCGCGACCATGATGTCGTTTTCGCGCGCGAATTCGACCACTCGCTGCATGAAATGCAAATCGACGGTCGCAGTGGTCGGGTTGTGCGGAAAGTTCATGATGAGGAACTTCGGCCGCGGCCAGCATCGATTGACCGTCGCCATCAGCTCGTCGAAAAATTCCTCGCCGCGCCGGATCGGCACGCCCTGCACCTGCGCGCCTGCGATAATGCATCCGTACTGATGAATCGGATAGGTCGGCGTCGGCGCGAGCACCACGTCACCCTGATCGAGAATCGCCAACGCCAGGTGCGCGATGCCCTCCTTCGATCCGATCGTGACGATCGCTTCCGAATCGGGGTCGAGCTCGACGCCGTAGCGCCGCTTGTACCAATCGCAAATCGCAAGCCGCAGCTTGTACACGCCGCGCGAGACCGAGTAGCGATGGTTCGCATTCTTGGTGGCCGCCTCGACCAGCTTCGCCACGATGTGCGGCGGGGTCGCCTCGTCCGGATTTCCCATCCCGAAATCGATGATGTCCTCACCGCCGCGCCGCGCCTGCAGGCACAGCTCTCCGATCGCGTTGAAGACGTAAGGTGGCAGGCGCTTGATTCGTGGGAAATCCATCGAACTATAAGTTTTAACGGACGGCCGCAGACGCCGCTAGTAGTGATACGGCCAAAAGGAACGGATTGAATGTGAAACCCGCGGTGGGTTTCACGCTTCCTTCGGCAGGGGTGACTCTGCACCCAATGGTGAGAGAAGATGCGGGACTTCGTCCCTGCCAGGAAGGGGTTTGGGGCGGAGGCGCCCGATTCTTACCTCGCCCGTTACCTTAGGGGAGAGGCGGCTGGCCGCATCGCGGCCGGTAGGTGAGGGTTCCGAGATTCAAGACGAGAGCATGCTACATCGCGGGGATTTCCGCGGCGACTGTGTTGCTCAGTACGCCGATTCCCTCGATCTCGATTTCGATTACATCGCCGGGCTTGATTTGACCTACTCCCGGCGGCGTGCCGGTCGAGATCACGTCGCCGGGCAGCAGCGTCATGATGTGCGAAATAAAGCTCACCAGGAAATCGGTCTTGAAAATCAGATCCGACGTACGGGCGTTCTGACGAAGCTCGCCGTTGACCTTGGTCGTGAGCGCGAGATCATCGGGATTTTCGATTTCGGTCTCGATGAGCGGCCCAAGCGGCGCGAAGGTATCGAAACTCTTGCTGCGAGTGAATTCGCGATCGCGATTTTGCAGGTCGCCCGCGGTGACGTCGTTCATGCAGGTGTAGCCCAGCACGTATCGCCGTGCTTCAGACCGCGGAACCCTGCAAGCGCGGCGCGCGATCACGATCGCCAGTTCGCCTTCGTAGTACAGCTCACGCGTTTGCGGCGGATAGACTATCGCGTCGTTGGGCCCTATCACTGCGGTTGGCGGTTTAAGGAATATCAGCGGTTCGGCCGGCGGCTGGACTTTCTGCTCGCGTACGAATTCGCCGTAGTTCAATCCGGCGGCGACAATCTTGCTCGGGGTCACCGGCGCCAGCAGCCGCACCGTGTTTAGCGGAATCGATTTGGCCCGTGACGTTCTCGTAAACGCGTCGAGCGGGCCTTCCAACGGTTCGATCCTGTCCGCTTCGAGCGCTCCACATTGTTCGCGGCCGTCGTGGCGATATCGGACAATTTTCATGTGTCGCCATGCTCTTCCCGCCTACGCCAGAGACGGCGCGCCGCGGGAATACCGTGTATTCTCTCGCGCATCTTCTCCAACCATACGAGACGCTTGAAAATTGCCTTGCGACCTTGCGATGTACCACCGTGCTCGGCGCCTTGAAGGCACCGTTCGATTTCCATGTTGAGTCCGTCGAGGCCTAACTTGGAGACCTCTTCTTCAGTTTCCGTGACGCCAGAACGTCTTCCCATTGGCGTTCCTCCGGTCGACTATTTCGCGGAGCCTACCAGCGCGACATCCGCCACCTCGCGCCGACGCATCGCCCAATACACCGGCGCTGCGCACAGCGAGAGCAGTCCCGCGATTTGCCATTCGAACGGTATCCCCGCGGTGTCAGCGATTCGGCCGGCGAACAGCAAGCCGATCGAGCCGCCGCCGGTCTCGAACGTGCTGCGGAACGAAAGCAGCGTCGCGCGATTGCCGGATTCGAGCTGTTCGTTGAACCAGCTCTGCACCAGCGGCATCATCGCGCCTGTGAACAGGTTCATGATGAACAGCATCGCAAGCGAGACCGCCGGCCGGCCGCCGAACAAGCCGCCGAGGAACAGCATCGTGCTCGCGGCAATAACCAACATGCTCACCCGCGCCGCGCGCTGCGATTCGTCGACCGCGAGGCGCGCGCTAACCTCCGCGCCGATGAGGCGAGCGGTGGACAGCGCGCAATAGATCGAGCCGATGATCCAAACGCCAACCCCCAGGCTCTTGTTGAACATCAGCGGCCACGAGATCCAGTAGGGCACCCACGCCGCGACCGTGATTGCGCCGGCCGCGCTTAGCATCAGCACCGTCGGCGCGTTGAATCCGGCGCGGACACCGTCAGTTACGCGCGACGCAACCTGGAGCGGGATCGCCGCAATTCGCACATTGGTCGCATGCGGACGCTCGTCATGCATCAGGAGCGCGCCGACCACGCCGGCGACTACGTAGCCGCCCGCGCCGAGCAGCCACGGCCATGCGATGTTCATATCGGCCACGTAAGCGCCGATCATCGCCGAGCCCATGAAGCCGATCGTCGTCAGTTGCGAGATGCGCGAGAAGAGCCGGTCCTTGAGTCCGTCGTAGCCGGCATCGTCAAGCGCGTCGACGCCCCAGGCGTCAATCGCGCCGTTGCCGAAGGTCGTGCCGATACCGTCGATACTCTCGGCGATGAGGAACACATAGTAATGATGCGCGAGGAAATACAGGATGAACGCGGCGACCCGCAGCGCGGCGCCGAGCACGTACGAGCGGCGCCTGCCGAGCAGATCGGCGAACGCGCCGGTCGGCACGTCGGTCAGGAACAGCACGACGAAGTACGTCGCGAGGACGCTGTTTATCTGGAACTGGTCGAGGCCGCGCGAGTGCAGGAAAATCGGATAGACGCCGAACAGGAATCCGCCGGCGAACGAGTACAGCCCCCATACCGTGTAGTAGCGGCGAGTAATATCGCGAATCGTCGGAGCATGCGGTCGTGCGATTTCCACCGAAATGTTCCCACCCAGGCTGCAGCGCCAAAAGCAAAAGCCCCGGGGCTCGCAAGCGCCCGGGGCTTTTTAGAGCCAAGTATCAATGTCCGTCTCAATTCAGGAGGACCTTAATTGAATTGGGGACTCGACGTACATTACCACTCGGCTTCATGGACGGCAGGATATCCAGTGGCTGACCGTCAGTCAAGCGCCGTGTAGCAAAGCAAAACAGGCTGTGCGGTTTTCAGAATGGCACGCATAACGTAGCATTTGATTGTCCGAATCCTTCGCATGAGCAAGCCGAACCTCGACCGCAGCTTTGATTTTCCAGCCGACGTGCCCGAACCGGGGCTCGCGACACGTGCTTGGCGCTTTTCGAACGTCGTCTGGCTCGCGGCGTACGTGTACGCGGGCTACAAAGGCACGCAACTCTGGACGCGTTTCATCAGCGATCGCGACAAAGCCGAGCTCTACCGCCGGCAGGATCTTCGCGCCGCGCAAGCGCTCAACCGTACCGCGCTCCGCCTTGAAGGTTTGCTCATCAAGGCATGCCAGTTCATCGCGACCCGCACCGACGTGCTGCCCGACGAATGGGTCTCGACGCTTTCCGGCTTGCACGATCGCGTGCCGCCGCGCCCGTTTGCGATGATCCGCGAACAAGTTGAGCGTGAACTCCGACGCCCGCTCGAATCCGTTTACGCCGAGTTCGATCCCGAGCCGCTGGCGTCGGCGTCGCTCGCGCAAGTGCATCAGGCGCGCCTTCATGACGGTCGTCGATGCGCCGTGAAGGTGCAGTATCCGGGAATCGACGGTATCGTCCGCGCCGATCTCCGCAATATGACGACGGTGCTCTATTGGCTGGCGAAGCTCGAGCGCGACTTCGACTATCGGGTTCTGATGCGCGAGGCGCTCAAGTACATCCCGATGGAGCTCGACTTCATTCACGAGGCCGACAACTCCGCGACCATGCGCGCAAACTTCGCCGCGGATTCTTTCGTGCTGGTGCCTGAGGTCTATCGCGAGTTCACCACGCGTCGCGTGCTCACGATGGAGCTGGTCGAGGGAATAAAGATCACGGACATCGACGCGCTCGAGCGCGCGGGGATCGACAAGCACGCCGTAGCGCAGAAGCTGACCGAGATTTTCTGCGACCAGGTTTTGCGCGACGGTTTTTTCCACGCCGATCCGCATCCCGGCAACATCCTGATTCAGCCCGGGCCAAAAATCGTGCTGCTGGATTTCGGCCTGGCCAAGGATTTCCCGCCCAGGTTCCGCGACGGAATCGTGCGGCTGACGTTTTCGATTCTCACCGCGAACCGCGAAGGAATCATCGCCGCGTTCCACGAGCTCGGCTTTCGCACGCGCAACGGC
>NZ_DATDGQ010000009.1:0-6497 GCF_036522015.1 Binatus sp. (SeqCode) | reverse complement strand
GATTATCGTCGGCATCGCCGAAGCAACCCTAAGCGGCAAGGGCGACGTCAAGTGGACGAATTTTCTCGACTATGACGAGATTCGCGACCGCGCTTCCAGGGTGGTGGCCGGGTTCGAAAAGTTCAATGAACGCGTGCGCGCTCCGGACGGATTCTACGCTCCCGTAGCTGCGAAACAGCGGCGTTTCGAAACGGCCACCGGCAAGGCGAACTTCACTGTCAATCCAATTCGACCGCTTCAACTCGCGGCCGATCAATTCCTTATGATGACGATTCGCTCGCACGACCAATTTAACACGACGATCTACGGTCTGGACGATCGCTACCGGGGAATTCACGGAGGCCGTCGCGTAATTTTCATGAATCGTGATGACATGGCCGAGGCCGGGCTCCAGGATCGGCAATTGGTCAATCTAACCAGCCACTTTCAGGCCGAGCATCGAACGGTTCGGGATTTCAGAGTGATTCCCTACGACATCCCTCGGCGCTGTGCAGCCACCTACTACCCCGAGACGAATCCCCTGGTAGCGCTCGGCAGCGTTGCGGAAATCAGCAACACTCCTGCGTCGAAATCAATCGTGATCACAATCGAACCCGCGGGTCTCTAGATGCCGGTGCGCGGCGGATGCTGCTATACCCGCCGAGTTTTATCATTGGTGGGCGGTGCAGGTTTCGAACCTGCGACCCCCGGCTTGTAAGGCCGATGCTCTACCACTGAGCTAACCGCCCGCGCCCGAAATGTTAGCAAAAAAAGACGGCCCGCGTGCCATCGACACACGAGCCGCTTTTTTCAGTGAAATTGAATCGAATTGAATCGAGCGCTGCGATCGCGTCCGTTACGTAGCTGTCGACGGCGACGACGACGCTGGTGCTGCGCCGACGCCCTCATTCAGCGAGTCCTTCAACTGCTTGCCCGGCTTGAACTTTGCCGAGCGGCTCGCCGCTATCTCGATCGATTCGCCGGTCTTTGGATTGCGCCCGGTGCGCGCCTGCCGTTCCGATACTGAAAACGTGCCGAAGCCCGAGATGTTCACCCGCTCGCCCTGGCGGAGCGCGGCGATGACGTCGTCGAGCACGATGTTAATTGCGCGTTCGGCGTCGGCCTTGTTGAGGGGAAGCTTGTTTGACAACGCCTCTATGAGTTCAGCCTTGGTCATATGTACCTTCGGCGGTCTCCCAAATCCCCGACCGCGCATTTGAGCCGCGCATTCCGGCCACTCCGGAATGCGCGAAATCCCCCGCTCAGAACCTACGACAGATTCGTCGAGACCGTCGTATCGTCGTCCTCACCCGGCGCCGGCATCGGCACCTTCGGTTCCGGCTCGCGCAGGAACGCCATGTCGCTGTCGCCCTTGCTCGGCTTGAAAAAATTGTCCGGGTCCGTCAACACCAGCGCGTGCTTCAGCACTTCATCCATATGCTCGATCTGGATCAAGGTGATGCCCTTCATGATCTGCGCCGGGATCTCCTCGATGTCCTTGGCGTTATCCCGCGGTATCAGGATCGTCTTGATACCGCCGCGATGCGCCGCGAGCACTTTCTCCTTGAGTCCGCCAATCGGGAGCACTCGGCCGCGCAGCGTGATCTCGCCGGTCATCGCAAGGTCGTTGCGAATCGGCGAGCGCGTGAGCGCCGACACCAGCGCGGTCGCCAGCGTGATTCCCGCCGACGGCCCGTCCTTGGGAATGGCGCCTTCGGGAATATGAATGTGGATGTCGATGCGATGATAGAAGCCGCGATCGAGCCCCAGCACTTCCGCCCGCGAGCGCACGTAGGAGAGCGCCGCCTGCGCCGATTCCTGCATCACGTCGCCGAGCTGTCCGGTGATAGTCAGCTTGCCGCGTCCTGGAACGATCGTCACCTCGACGCTGAGCAGTTCTCCACCAAGTTCCGTCCACGCAAGGCCCGTTGCCACTCCGACCTGCGGCACTGTCTCCGCCGTGCCGTAGCGGAACTTCGGAACGCCTAGATACTTGCTCAGGCTGGAGCTCGAAACCTTGACGTGCGCATTGCGATCGGTCTTGACGACCTCGACCGCAACCTTGCGGCAGATCGATGCGAGCTCACGCTCGAGATTTCTGACGCCGGCTTCGCGCGTGTAGTGGCGGATGATGCCCTGGATTGCGCCGTCGGACACCTCGATATTCTCCGGCCGCAGCCCGTTGGCCTCCTGTTGTTTCTTCAGCAGGTACTTCTTCGCGATATTGAGCTTTTCGGTCTCCGTGTAGCCGGGGATCCGGATGACTTCCATCCTGTCCTGCAGCGGCCGCGGAATTCGGTCGAGCGTATTCGCCGTCGTGATGAACATCACTTTCGACAAATCGTAGTCGCAGTCGAGGTAGTGATCGTTGAAGGTACAGTTCTGCTCGGGATCGAGCACTTCGAGCAGCGCCGACGACGGATCGCCGCGGAAGTCCGTGGACATCTTATCGACTTCGTCGAACAGCAGCACCGGGTTGGACGATCCGGCCTTGCGCACCGACTGGATCACCTTGCCGGGCAGCGCGCCGATATAGGTCCGGCGATGGCCGCGGATTTCGGCTTCGTCGCGCACGCCGCCGAGCGACACGCGCACGAATTTGCGTCCGGTCGCGCGCGCTACCGACTTGCCGAGCGACGTTTTGCCGACGCCCGGAGGTCCGACCAGGCACAGGATCGGCCCCTTCATCTGACCGACCAGGGTCTCGACCGCCAGGTATTCGAGGATGCGCTGCTTGACCTTGTCCAGTCCGTAATGATCTTCCTCGAGCACGCGCTCAGCTTCCTTGATGTCGAGCTTGTCCTCGGTGTACTCGAACCACGGCAGCGCGAGGAACCAGTCGAGATAGTTGCGGACGACGGTGGCCTCGGCCGACATCGGCGACATCATCTTGAGCTTCTTGATCTCGCGCTCGCACTTCTCGCGAGCCTCGGCCGGCATCTTTTTCTGCCGAAGCTTTTCTTCCAACTCTTGAATCTCGTTCTTGAATTCGTCTTTCTCGCCGAGCTCCTTCTGGATCGCGCGCATCTGCTCGTTGAGGTAGTACTCCTTGGACGTCTTCTCCATCTGCTTCTTGACGCGCGAGCGGATGCGTTTCTCGACCTCGAGGATTTCCAGCTCCGAGCGCATGTAGCCGAGAATCTTCTCGAGCCGCTCGGCCGGGTTGGTCGATTCGAGCAGCGCCTGCTTGTCTTCGAGCTTGATCCCGAGATGTCCGACCAGCTTGTCGGCCAGGAACGCGGGATCGTCCACCGCCGCGATCGAAGTGACCATCTCGGGCGGGATCTTCTTGTTGAGGCGCGCGTAGTTGTCGAAGGTCGAGACGACGGTGCGCATCAACGCCTCGACTTCGGTGGAGCGGTCGCTGACCTCTTCGATTTCCTCGGCCTCGACCTGGAAATATTCCTCGTCGGCGACGTAGCGGAGCACGCGTGCGCGCTTCTTGCCCTCGACCAGCGCCTTGACTGTCCCGTCGGGCAAGCGCAGCAGCTGCACGACCACGCCGAGCGTGCCGACGGTGTAGAGGTCGCCGGGCGCGGGCTCTGCGACCTTGGGGTCCTTCTGCGTGACCAGCAGAATCGGCGTCTTCTTGGCCTCGGCGGCTTCCAGAGCCTTAATCGACTTCTGGCGGCCGACGAAGATTGGATAGACTTCGTGTGGGAATACGATCAATTCGCGCAGCGGGAACAGTGGGACCACGTTCGACGTTGCATCGCGATTATCTTTTTTGTCGTTGCGGAAAAGCATCTACTTCTCGAATCTCCCCGAGCTATGCGGTTTCGGCGGTCTTTTGATAGACCAGCAGCGGCTGCTCCTTCTGAGTAACCACCTCTTCCGAGATTAGCACCTCCTTGATGTTGGGTTGTGACGGGATTTCGTACATCAGGTCCACCATGATCGCTTCCATGATAGCGCGCAGGCCGCGAGCACCGGACTTGCGCTTGAGCGCCTCGCGCGAAATAGCGCGCAACGCACCCTGGGTGAATTTCAGGTGGACGTTCTCCATGTCGAAGAGCTTCTGATACTGGCGCACCAGCGCGTTCTTGGGTTCGGTCAGGATTCGCACCAGCGCTTCCTCGTCGAGCTCGCCGAGCGTCGCGATGACGGGCAAGCGGCCGACGAATTCCGGAATCAATCCGAACTTGAGCAAGTCCTCCGGCTGCACTTCGTAGAGCAGCTCGGAGACGGTCTTGGGATCGCGATGGGTCAAGTCGGCGCGAAAGCCCATCGTCTTGCCCGAGATGCGCCGCCGGATGATGTCGTCGAGTCCGACGAACGCGCCGCCGCAGATGAACAGGATATTGGTGGTATCGACCTGCAGGAATTCCTGCTGCGGATGCTTGCGGCCGCCCTTGGGCGGCACCGACGCCATCGTGCCCTCGATGATTTTCAGCAGTGCCTGCTGGACGCCTTCACCCGACACGTCGCGCGTGATCGACGGGTTGTCGCCCTTGCGCGCGATCTTGTCGATCTCGTCGATATACACGATGCCGCGTTGGCATCGCTCGATGTCGTAGTCGGCGTTCTGCAGCAGCGACAGTATGATGTTCTCGACGTCTTCGCCTACGTAGCCGGCCTCGGTCAGCGAGGTCGCGTCGGCAATCGTAAACGGCACCTGCAAAAAGCGCGCGAGGGTCTGCGCGAGGAGCGTTTTGCCGACCCCGGTCGGGCCAATCAGCATGATGTTGGATTTCTGCAGCTCGACGTCGCCGGTCACCATCTGCGAGTCGATTCGTTTGTAATGATTGTGGACCGCGACCGAGAGAATTTTCTTGGCGCGTTCCTGTCCGATCACGTACTGGTCGAGCACCCGCTTGATTTCGGCGGGCTTGGGCACCGCGGAGCTTTGGCTGAAGGCTTCTTCGCTGTCAGTCTCCTCGGCGATTATGTCGTTACATAGGTCGATGCATTCGTCGCAAATATAAACCGTTGGGCCGGCAATCAGCTTTCGAACTTCGTCCTGGCTCTTGCCGCAAAACGAGCAAACCAGGTTGCCGGAGCGGTCGTCATGCTTGGCCATACTGCCTCCCGCGGCTCACTTGGACGGCCTTCGGCTAACGATTACCTCATCAATCAGGCCGTATTCAACCGCTTGTTGCGGCGCCATGAAGTAGTCGCGATCGGTGTCTTTTTCGATCTTACGAAGATTCTGTCCGGTATGCTTCATTATGATGTTGTTGATTTCCTCCCGCGCGTGCAAAATTTCCTTCGCGTGTATCTCGAGGTCGCTCGCCTGACCCTGCATTCCGCCGAGCGGCTGATGCAGGATGATGCGTGAATGGGGCAGCGCGTAGCGCCGTCCCTTCGCACCCGCCAGCAACATGATCGCGGCCATGCTCGCCGCCTGCCCGAGGCACAGCGTCGAGACGGGGGGCCGGATGAACTCCATTGTATCGTAAATCGCCATCCCAGCCGTCACCGACCCGCCCGGCGAATTGATATAAAAATTGATTTCTTTTTCGGGATCTTCGGACTCGAGGAACAGGAACTGCGCCGTCACCAGGTTGGCGACGTCGTCATTGATTTCGGTGCCGAGGAAGACGATGCGGTCCTTAAGCAGGCGAGAATAGATGTCGTAGGCCCGCTCTCCGCGCCCGGTCTGCTCCACCACCATCGGTACCAGGTTGCTCATACCTCCAACCCGCGCCACAGCCCGGTTCCGACGACGATTGAGAGAAGGCCGCTGACGCCTTCAAATTGTAACCACTCGGAAATGGGGGAGCAACCTTGATTAGCGCCGAACCGCGTCGCAAACCTGCTACTTCTGCTCAGACGGACCCTCTTTGGGCGTCTCGGACGGTGAATCTTCACGCTGGGCGCGGCTTAAAATGAAGTCCAACGCCTTTTCGCGGCGCATCGATTGGCGCAACGCCTCGCGACTTTCTTCCTTGCGATAGAACTCGGCGGCGCGATCGCGATTGCGTCCGCTCCCGGTCACGATCGCCGCCACGCGATCGCCCAGCTCCTCGTCATTGATCTCGATTTTTTCCTGCTCGGCGAGCGCATCGACGATCAACGCCGTGCGCGCCCGCTTCTCAGCCCGCGTCTTCAGGTCGTCGGCATTCTGCTTGACCCGTTCGGTCGCGTCCTCATGCGACAGGCCGCCCGATTCGAGTGTCTGATGCAGTTCTGATTCCATCGCCGCCAGCTCGCGCGCGACCAGCGATTCGGGCAGCTCGACCGGGTTGCGCTCGATCACGAGATCGAGCAGTCCCTGGCGGACGCGGGCGTCGGCCTCCTGTTTGGCATGCGCCAGCAACTCGCCGCGGACGCGGGTGCGAAACGCCTCGAGGTTCTCGTCGCCGAGGTCCTTCGCAAAGTCGTCATCGACGCTCGGCAACTCGCGCTTGTAGATTTCTTTCGGAGTCGCGCGCCATTCGATCGTCTTGCCGGCCAACTCTTTCTGGCTGTAGTCGTCAGGATAGGTCTTCGAGGACTTCATCTCTTTGCCGATCTCGGCGCCGATCAGCGCTTCGTGAACGCCGTGGGCGAGCGCGCGCTCGGAAACTTCGACCAAC
>NZ_DATDGQ010000008.1:0-3453 GCF_036522015.1 Binatus sp. (SeqCode) | reverse complement strand
ATAGTCGCGCCCGCCCGCCATCGCTTTAATCCTGCCGCTCTGCGGCTCGAGCGCTACCAGGCATGACTCGAGGCGATCGTTGGCCTCACGCCGCGCGAGCTTGGGATGCTTGGCTTCGAGGTCGCTGAGATTGTGCGCGATCGAGGCCTCGGCGAGTTTTTCCATGTGCACGTCGAGCGACGTGAAGATGCGCAAACCCTCGCCGTTCAGCACTTGCGCGGGATATCGCTCGGCCAGTTCCTTCTTGACGAAATCGACGAAGTAGGGTGCGTCATTGCCCTCGGCATAAACTTCGCGCGCATGCAGCGGCTCGCTGACGGCGGTGTCGTAAGCGCTCTTGTCGATGTAACCGTCCTCGAGCATCGAGGCCAGCACTTCGTCGCGCCGCGGACGCGCGGCGTCAGGATGGTGCAGCGGATTGAGCCGGTTCGGCGAACTGATCAGGCCCGCGATAGTGGCCATTTCGCCAATAGTCAGATCGCGCGGCTCTTTCGAGAAGTAGTACTCACTCGCCTCCCAGACGCCGTAGATTCCTTCCTGTCCGCGCTGGCCCAAATAGATATCGTTGATATAGTTCTCGAGGATTTCGTCCTTCGAGTAATCGCGCTCCGCGATATACGCCATCATCGCTTCCTTGGCCTTGCGCTTGTAACTCCGCTCGCGGGTCAGGAAAAAGTTCTTCATCAATTGCTGCGTGAGAGTCGATCCGCCCTGGCGCACGTGCCCCGAGTGGAAGTCGATGTATGCGGCCTTGATCGTGCGGACGATGTCGACGCCGTGATGCTCGTAGAAGCGATGATCCTCGGCGGCGAGGATCGCGTTGATCATCGTCGGCGGAATCTGACTGAGACGCACCAGCCGCCGCTGCTCCCACTCGCCCTCGAAGATGCCGCTGATCAGTTCGGGTTCGAGCTCGATCGAGAAGACCGGTTTGTGCGTAACCGGATCGCTCATCGAATCGATCGCGTCACCCTTGAGCTTCAGCTCGACGAATTCGCCGCCGAATGGGCCGTACGGATACGCGAAGCTGTGCAGAAAGATGTCGAGCTTGCCGCGGTTCTTGTCGAAGCTGTACTCGCCGCGGGTCGAGACCTTGCCCGGATCGACAGGATGGTAGTTCAGGCGCGCGAGACGCTCGAAGAAACCAAGGTCCTGCAAGTTCTGTCCCGGATATATGAGGATGGAGTCTGAAAAGATGCGCGACGGGATGTTCCAGCGCTTGCCCGAGAATCGCGTCACGACCTCATTTTCGAGCTGATGGTAGTAGCTGAAGAACAGCCACAGCGTCGGCGGCACCGCGAACAGGATGAGCGCGCCGACGCCGATCAGCGCGAATTTCAGAAGTCGTTTCGGGGACATCGGAAATGCGTCCCCGGCTCAGGCCTCCGGTTTGATCGGCACGTAAACGGTGGCGTCGCCGCGGCGGATAAGCAGCAGGACGCTCCTGCCCTTGGCGCTCGCCTTGACCGCGTTCTGATACGCGTCCACGTCTTTGACCGCTGCGCGATTGACCTCGATGATCACGTCGCGCGCGCGCAGCCCCGCTTCGTCGGCGCGGCTGCCGGGCTGCACCGACGCAATCACCACGCCGCCGGGAGTGTCGAGACCGAGCTCCTTGGCGATGTCGGGACTGAGGTCCTTGACGTGAAGGCCGAACGGCGAGACGGCGCCGAGATCGGGCTTCTGCGATTTTTCCGCGGATGCCAATATCTCGGGCTCACGTGACTGAGTAATCGTGACGGGCAGATCGATCGTCTGCTTGTCGCGAATCACCCTGAGCATGCCTTTGTGCCCGAGGTCGGTGCGGCCGACCAGCAACGGCAACTGGCGCGAGTCGTCCACCGGCTGATTGTCGAACGCGACGATTACGTCGCCACGCTTGACGCCCGCCGCCTTGGCCGGCCCGTTGTCCAGCACCTTGGCGACCAGCGCGCCGCGCGAGTCCGCCAGCCCCAGCGATTCCGCCAGCTCCGGCGTCACCTTCTGGATGTACACGCCAAGCCATCCGCGCACGACTTTGCCTGAGCTCTTGAGCTGCGGCAGTTCTTCCTTGACCAGGTCTATTGGAACCGCAAAGCCAATCCCCATGCTGGCGCCGGTGTGCGTGTAGATCGCGCAATTTACGCCAATCACGTCGCCGCGCAGATCGATCAGCGGACCGCCCGAGTTGCCGGGATTTATCGACGCGTCAGTCTGGAGGAAATCCTCGTAGTTGCCCGGGATGAAGCGTCCCTTGGCGCTGATGATGCCCGCGGTCACCGAGTGGTCGAAGCCGAACGGGTTGCCGATCGCCATCACCCATTCGCCCACCTTCAAGTCCTCTGAGTTGCCGAGCGGCGCGACCGCCAGGTCGTGCTTCGCCTCGATCTTCAGCAGCGCGATGTCGCTCTTCTCGTCGTGCCCGATAATCTTCGCTGTGTAGTTGCGACCGT
The DNA here is from genome assembly GCF_036522015.1 of Binatus sp. (SeqCode). Classification (GTDB taxonomy): domain Bacteria; phylum Desulfobacterota; class Binatia; order Binatales; family Binataceae; genus Binatus. The sequence continues at coordinate 1,021 of NZ_DATDGQ010000008.1, read as the reverse complement.
CCTGCGTGGTCACTGTGACTTTGCCCGGGCTATCGACGACATGCTCGTTGGTCAGGATGTAGCCGTCCTTGGTGATGATGAAGCCACTGCCGAGCGCCTTGGCGTGCGGCGTGCCGCCGAACTCCTCGAGCGGACCGTGCGAATGCGGCTCGAGCGGACTATTCGGCGCGTCTTCGGGCCCCTGCTCGACGCCTCCAGCGGGCTCGTCGGCCTCGTCGGTCGAGATGTTCACGACGGCCGGGCTGAGCTTCGCCGCGAGATCGACGAAGTCCGGCATCGACTGCGCTTTCGGCGCGTGCGCGGGATCGGCGAGCTCGGTCCAGAAGTGCGCGGGCGCCGGCGGCGCGGAATCGGCCGCGCGGGCCGGCATGCGCGAGGTAGTCAGCGTGAGGGACGCCGCAAAGATCGCGACGCCCGTAAAGGCGATAGGTCGAAACAACTTATTCGTCATGTGTGATTAAACGAAGACGGCCGCTCAACGGTTCGGCTGTCTCGCCATTTCAACGTACTTCATTTGCAGACCGGAAAGAATCTCTTTGAGCATCGCTTGTTCCTCGGCGTCGAGATTTCCCCGCGTCTTCTCGCGCAACATTATGATGATATCGATCATCTGCTGCGCCAGCACCAGGTCGTGCGTTACCTTCCCGCTCATCGGATCGGGTATTTCGCCGAGCGCCGCCAGCGCCTGCTCCGACAGGCTCCAGAGAAATGCCGCGAACGTCAGCTCGGGCGGTGGCTGGCTCGAATGGTGGCTCGTCGCGTGATGCTCGGCGGCCGCCTGAGGCTTGGACGCCGGCTCCGACGCGCTTGCGGCGGGCCTGGATTTTATCTCGATCGCCTCATTACTCGGCGGCGGCGTGTCGTTGTCGCCGCCTTCCTTCATCTCGCCTTCTGCCGAGAAGCGCCGGCGGTCCTGAACTTTGAATCCGCGCTTGTCTTCCTGATCTTCCATCGATGACACCGTCACCCTTGCCCAATCTGCCCGGCCTGCATCTGCTCGAGCCGATGGATGCGCTCCTCG
>NZ_DATDGQ010000007.1:0-7527 GCF_036522015.1 Binatus sp. (SeqCode) | reverse complement strand
CAACACAGATGCTAACGTGATTTGTCCGAGGTCTAATTGCCGATACGAATTGCGGGCGTGCAGCGTCGCAGAGACGCAGGCAAACCGTGGTTTCCAACCTCGGACCTGCTTCCGATCCGCCGCCGGTTCTGCCGTAAACGTCCTGGATCCCGCTGAATGGTCTTCGGATTGATGCCTGTCTGGTTTATTGAGACTTCCCTTCCCTTCGGGCCAAGCAAGAGCCCGGCATCTCTTAAACAGAAAAATAGGCTCGTTCTCGGGTCTTCTTTGTTGTCTCAAGCTTCTTCTGGTTCAAGCGGGCCTAAGCCTTGACAAATGAACGTTCATTCAGTACGGTTTTTGGCTATCCGGATCGGTCCATATCAATGCCACGAGTTGCTGAAGCCCTACGCGCGCCTGCTCAGGACGAGACTTTAGTCAAGTCGCGGCGGCGGCAGATTTTTCTGGCGGCTTGCCGGGTGCTGGCGCGAAAATCGTTTCATGAGGCGTCGGTGAAGGAGCTGGCGCTCGAGGCGGGGATCGCGGCTGGATCCATTTATCTTTATCTCGGCAGCAAGGACGAGATTATTCCGTTGATTGCCGAGTCGATGGTCGCGGAGTTTGTCGAGATGCTGCCCGCGATTCGCGAGCGCACCGTCGGCGACCCGCGGCGTGAACTGATCGACGTGATGCGCGCGATTCTCGACGTGATCGATCGATATCGCGAAGCCTTCAACGTGCTGCATCACGAGGCCCGCTATCTCGAGCGCCGCCCGCAGTATCGCACGGCGATGAAAAAGATTGGCAGCGACTACCTTGGGGCGGTCGCAGAGATTATCGAGCGCGGCCGGCGCCTCGGCGTGATTCATTTTGAGGATTCGCGCAGCGCCGTTCACGCGATTCACATGCTGTGCGCGGGATGGGCGATGGGGGCGAACAATCTCAAGGGCACTGACAAGGAAACTTACTGGCGCGAGATTGCGGCGATCGTCGAAGGCCGTTTTTTCGCGTCCGCCAATGGAGCGAGCATCAGCCGTTAGTCGCTGACGCGGCGCGGATACTATCGAGGAGTTTCGAGATGGCACTTTACGACCGGCGAACTCTCGAGGGCGTTTACAGCGTCCGCCAGAGCGTCATCTACATCCAGAACTATCGCTACGCCGAGGAGCGCATGATGCGCATGATGGCCGGGTGGATCGCGCTGACGCCGGAGCTCGCGGTCAAGCTCGAGATGGCCAAGCAGGTGTACGAGGACGCGCTGCATACCGACGCGCTCGGCAAGCGATTGCCCGAACTTCGCGCGCAGCCGCAGATTTCCAAGCCACCCAACGACGCCTTCGTCACGTTCATGAACGCGCTCGAGGATAAGGAAGAGTGGGAGGACACGATCGAGCGGCTGGTCGGAATCTACCGGGTGCTGAAGCCGCATTTGATTTCGCACTACAGCTCGCATCTGACCGCGATGAATCCGGTTTACGAGCCCCCTACCCTGCGAATTCTGCAGCGGCTGGTCGAAGAGGAGAAAGGCCACGTCGAGCGCGGCAGCGTGCTGCTCAATGAGCTGCTCGACTCGAAGGAAAAGCATCTGCGCGCGGCGAATTGGCAATCGCATCTTGAAGGATTGCTCGGCGCGTCGGGCGGAGTGACGGGCTTTGAAGCGGAAGCAGAGCAGCCGCGCAAGAAAGTCGGACGCAGCTGAGCGCGCGCGGGAGCGATATGAAGAAGTTGGACGATATCACTGACCTGCGCGAGGCGATCGCGACGCATGCGGCGGCGCTCGCAGCGGGCGACAACGCAAGCGCAGAAGCGTTCGCGCTGCCAGGAGCTCTCGAAGCGCATCGGCAGGCGGCGGCGGAAATCGCGCGAATCGCCAGGCCGGTCGCAGTCGAAGCGCTCGCGCTGGCGAAGGTCGGCTTTCAGTACATCTCGAAAATCAGATTCACGAACGGCGGCGCGATGCGTCGCGTGCTCTACCGATGGCGCAAAGAGGCCGACGGCAAGTGGCTGATCGTCAGCGTCGAGGACACGACGGGCAAGCGATCGTCGTGGAGCGACATTCCCGAGCTGGCGGCCGCGGTGGCGCAAGCTCGCGCGGGGAACGGCAATGCCTGATCTCGGAGAACGCGGCAATGTGATGGGCCCGCAGCCGATTGCGGCGATCGTCGAGCCGCCCGCGGCGATGCTCGCGGCGGCAGAGCATCTGCTGAACGCGCTAATCCGCGGCGAGCTGGCGAGCGTCGAGGCGATGACGCCGCCGCATGTGCGCGACGAAATGATTCAGATCGCGAAAGAGATTCCGCCGAACCGCTATGATAAGTTTGAGTTGATTGGACGCGCACGCGTCGCAAAGCATTATTTTTTGAAAGCGCAACTTACCGGTGCCAATGCCGAACCGTTCAAGTTTCAGTTCAGGCTCGGCGAGACCGACGGCAAGTGGACGGTGCGCGAGGCGTTGAATCTGACCGGTCGCCGGTCGGCATGGAGCAGGTAAAGAAGGAAAGGAGATCGCGATGCAGAGAATGATTCCCGTTGACAAGCTGGCGCGTCCCGAGGACCACATCCTGCTGCCCGCGAATCGGACGCGCAACGCGCGCAGCGAACAGGGATTGTCGCCCGGCAACGCGATGCCGTACGAGGACGATTTTCTGAAGTCGCGCATGCACGGGATTTGCGGCGGCGAATTCCAGGCGATGGAAGCAGCCGGGCGCACGCTCTACGATTTTCCCGACGCGCCGTGGGAATTCCAGCTCGATATGGCGCGCCAGGTGTGGGACGAATCGCGGCACGCCGAGATCTATATGAAGCTGCTCGAGTACGTCGGCTCCTACTACGGTGAATTTCCCGAAGGTGAAGTGCTGTGGTCGTGCACCCAGGCCGAGGATCCCGCGGCGCGCGTGGCGGGAATCAATCGCGGACTCGAGGGGCTCGCGTGCGACGTGTTCGAGCAACTGATTCGGATCGCGCAGAAGATGGGCGACACGATTATCGAACGATCGGTAGATTACGTGCTCGCCGACGAGATCACTCACGTGCGCATGGGTTCGCAGTGGATGCGCAAGCTGACCGAGGGCGACCCTGCGCGCTTCAAGCGGGCGCAGGAGTTCCAGGATCGGATCGACGAGCTGTTCAACTTCGGCCCCGGCCGCAAGCACGTCGAAGACGTCGATCACGTCAAGCAGCGCATCAACGGCACGGAAATCGAAATCGACTCGGGAATCACGATCGCCCGCGAGGCGCGCCTGCTCGCCGGTTTCACCGAAGAGGAGATCGATCGCCTCGTCAAAGGCTTCGGCAAGAGCTCTGCATACTAGACGCTAAAGATTTCACTGAAGAACTGAAAAAATCATGGAAAAATGTATCCCCGTTGATCGCCTCGCCCGTCCTGACAATTGGGTCGTGTTGCGCAGCCGCCAGGTCCGCGAAATTCGCGAGGAGCAGGGCCTCGAAGGCGGACGGCCGATGCCGTTCGACGAGGAGACGTTGCGCTCGCGCTTGCACGGAATCTACACGGGCGAGTTGCAGGCCATGGAAGCGGCGGGCCGCACGCTGTTCGATTTTCCCGACGCGCCGTGGGAGTTTCAGCTAGATATGGCGCGGCAAGTGTGGGACGAAGCGCGCCACAGCGAAATTTTCCAGCGCCTGGTCGAGTACATGGGCGGGCATCCAGGGGACTACGTCGAGACGGAGATTTTGTGGCGATGCACGCAAGCGATGGATCCCGCAGCGCGCGTCGCGGGTATCAACCGCGGGCTCGAGGGCCTCGCGTGCGACGTTTTCGATCAGCTCATTCGGATCGCGCAGCGCAACGGCGACGAGGTGATCGAGCGCTCGGTGGACTACGTACTGGCTGACGAGATCACGCACGTCCGGATGGGATCGAAGTGGATGCGCAAGCTGACGGAGGGCGACCCCGAGCGGCTCGCGAAGGCGCAGGCGTTCCAGGACATGGTCGACGAGGTCTTCAACTTCCGCGGCGGACGCCTGGCGCAGGAAGATATCGAGAACGATGACGGGCAAGTGGTCTCAATCGCGAAAGAAGCGCGCATGCTCGCGGGATTCACCGAAGAAGAAATCCAGCGATTGATCAACTCCGCTCGCAAGAGCGCGGCATACTAGCAGTAGCCGCGCGACAAAATCTTTTAATCCGGGCGCGATTTGCGACCGCACGTTGCGAGTGAAGTGTGGCGCGGGCTCTTTTGCCTGCTCGAGGCCCTAAAGAATTACTTATATTCCTCCCCTTGATTATTCTAATCTGCTAATCTACATATTACGTTCCCATGACGATGAGATTGCATTTGGCGCATCTGATTGAATAGGAATTACGTTTCACAAGGACCGACGTGGAGCGCATGAAGTGACGGCCGACCGCAACGACAACGCCAAGAGTTCGCCAACCAGCAGCCGTGCGTTGCGCGATTGGGTCAAAGAAGTTGCCGCGCTCACGAAGCCGGACACGATAGTTTGGTGCGACGGTTCCGAAGCGGAGAAGACTCGGCTCACCAAGCAGGCAGTCGCCGCGGGAATACTGATCGAGCTCAACCAGGACAAGCGGCCCGGCTGCTACCTGCATCGCTCGAACCCCAACGACGTCGCGCGCACCGAACAACTGACCTTCGTCTGCACTCCCAACGAAATCGACGCCGGGCCGACTAACAACTGGTCGGAGCCCGCCGCCACCTATGCCAAGCTGCGCGGATTTTTAGACGGCTCGATGCGCGGGCGCACGATGTACGTGGTGCCGTACGTGATGGGTCCGCTGGGATCGCCCTTGTCGAAGGTCGGCGTCGAGCTGACTGACAGCATCTACGTCGTGCTGAACATGCGAATCATGACGCGGATGGGCAAGGCCGCGCTCGAGCAACTTGGAGACTCGAGCGATTTCAATCGCGGAATTCACAGTACGCTCGATTTGAATCGCGAGCATCGCCTGATTTGCCACTTCCCGCAGGACAACACGATCATTTCGGTCGGGAGCGGATACGGTGGCAACGCACTGCTCAGCAAAAAATGTTTCGCGCTTCGAATCGCAAGCGTGCTCGGCCGCGACGAGGGCTGGCTCGCCGAGCACATGCTGATCCTCGGCCTGCAGAGCCCCGAGGGCGAGACCACCTACATCGCGGCAGCGTTCCCGAGTGCATGCGGCAAGACCAATCTCGCGATGCTCACGCCCCCGGCCGAATTCAAGGGCTGGAAAGTTTTCACGGTCGGCGACGATATCGCGTGGATGCGGGTCGGCCCCGACGGTGGGCTGTGGGCCGTCAATCCTGAAAACGGGTACTTCGGCGTGGCGCCCGGCACCAGCGCGAAATCCAATCTGAACGCGATGAAGATGGTCGAGCACGATACGATTTTCACCAACGTCGCGATGACGCCCGACGGCGACGTGTGGTGGGAAGGCATGGACGTGCCCGCGCCCGAGGGCCTGCTCGATTGGCAGGGGCGGCCGTGGAAACGCGGCTCGACCGAAAAGGCGGCGCATCCCAACAGCCGCTTCACGACGCCGATGCGCAACAATCCCGCGTGGTCGCCGCAAGCTGACGATCCGCGGGGCGTACCGATTTCCGCGATCATTTTCGGCGGACGCCGCGCCTCGACGGTGCCGCTCGTGCTCGAATCGATGGACTGGACGCATGGCGTTTTCATGGGCGCGACGATGGGTTCGGAAACGACGGCGGCGGCTTCAGGAGCGGTCGGCGTGCTGCGGCGCGATCCGATGGCGATGCTGCCGTTCTGCGGCTACAACATGGGCGATTATTTCGCGCACTGGCTGAAGATGCGCGGTGCAATCAAAAAACCGCCGCGCATTTTCATGGTCAACTGGTTCCGCAAGGGCGCGGACGGCAATTTCATCTGGCCCGGTTACGGCGAAAACCTGCGCGTGCTCAAGTGGATGCTCGATCGAATCCACGGACGCGCCAACGGCCGCGCGACGCCGGTCGGGATCGTTCCCGATGAAGCAGAACTCGATTTGAAGGGCCTCGATCTCACCAAGAGCGCGGCGCGAGAAACACTCGCGATAAATCCGGCGGAATGGAAAGCGGAACTGGAATCCGCCGCGGAATTTTTCGAAAAGATCGGTTCGACGATGCCGAAGGAGTTGAAAGAACGCCGCCAGGCGATCCTGAAATCGCTCAACGGCGAAGCACCCGCACCGCGCGCCGCCGCCAGCCGCTGACCAATTTCACAGAGACGGCGCGAATATGGCGCCGCCTCGGAAAGCGATCTTAGGGCGGCGCTTGCTGGTGGCGCGGCGGAAGCGGCGCCTCTGCCAAGAAAGCGATTTCTTCTTGCCCGCGATCGATGCCTTCCGCGGTGCCTTCTTCCCCTCTCCCGCAGGGAGAGGATCGAAGGTGAGGGACCTTATCCAGCGCGCTCCTCGCGCGTGATTCCCAGATTCTGGTTCTCTGCGTGCCTTGTTTTCCCGTCCGGATTCGAGAAACTTCTCGAAGCGATGCCTTCGTCCGAGTCGTCTCACGAAACAGCCCGCAAACTCCGCCGCCAGCAGACTGCGGCGGAGCAAATCCTCTGGCGGCATCTGCGAGGCAGACGAATCTGCAACGCGAAGTTCCGCCGTCAATTTCCCATTGGACCGTACTTCACTGATTTCTGTTCGATCGAGCGTCGAGTCATCGTAGAGCTCGATGGCAGCCAGCATGCGGATCACTCTGGCGACGACGAAGTACGCACAAGCTACCTCATTTCACGCGGGTATCTCGTGCTTCGATTCTGGAATGATCAAGTGCTCAAGAGCGCCGACGCGGTACTGGCAGGGATCGAGAAAGTTCTGAGCCTTGATTCTTCAGAATCTTGAATTGCGCGCGAAAAAATCGCGCGCTGAGTTAGGTCCCTCACCTTCGATCCTCTCCCTTCGGGAGAGGGAAGAGCGACCCCCGCCTTGTGTGCCCAGGGTGCCATGAATAGCAATTCAGATGCTGAAGGGCCCGGCGTCATTGGCCGGGCCCTACAAACCCCATCTGCGTGAAGAGCTACGCGCGCTAGTCGAGGTGCTTGCGCAGGAAGGTCGGGATGTCCAGCTTGTCGTCGCCGTCGAGCAGCGAATTCGGCTCGAGTTTTTCGCCTTCCGCCAGGCCGCCCTCCTCGCCGCGCCGTCTGAAGGCCGGTATGTCGAGCGTGTTGTCGTCGACGACCAGGCCCATCCGGCGCACCGGCTTGTTCCCCGGGAACATTCGCACCTGCCCCGCCTGCGCGGCCGGCGCCGGCTGTTTGACCTCCATCGGATCTACGGCCCGCGTCGCGGCCGCCGCAATCGGCGTGGTGACAGGCGCGCCTGACGGCGAGTAGCGCGACGAGGTTCGGTCGAGATCGCCAAAGCCGGTCGCGATTACCGTGACGCGAATCTCGTCCGACATCGCGTCGTCGATCACCGCGCCGAATATGATGTTCGCGTCTTCGTGCGCTTCTTCCTGGATCAGGCTGGCCGCCTCGTTGACCTCGTAGAGCGACAGGTCACTGCCACCGGTCACGTTGATCAACAGGCCGCGGGCGCCCTTGAGGGAAAGGTCCTCGAGCAGCGGGCTGGAGATCGCG
>NZ_DATDGQ010000006.1:0-11557 GCF_036522015.1 Binatus sp. (SeqCode) | reverse complement strand
AGTGCGTCGACGACTGGTCGCAGGGGCTGCCGCTGGCATACGCGCAAGAGGTCGCCGCCTACTGGCGCGACAAGTACGACTGGCGCGCGCGCGAGGCTCGTCTCAACCGCTTTGCGCAATTCAGGACGAAGATCGACGGCCTCGGGATTCACTTCATCCATGTCCGATCGCCGCACGCCGACGCGCTGCCGCTCGTGATGACGCACGGATGGCCGGGATCGATCGTCGAGTTTCAAAAGGTAATCGAGCCGCTGACGAACCCGACTGCGCATGGCGGCGATGCGGCCGACGCGTTTCACGTGGTCTGCCCTTCCCTGCCGGGTTACGGTTTCTCGGACAAGCCGGCGAGCAACGGCTGGAATGTACAGCGCATCGCGAGCGCATGGGCCGAGCTGATGCCGCGGCTTGGCTACAAGAGGTACGCCGCGCAGGGCGGCGACTGGGGATCGATCGTCACGACCTGCATTGGAATCCAGGACCCTGGCAACTGCGTCGGTATTCATCTCAACATGCCGATCGCGATGCCCGATCCGGCGACGATGAACGATCTCACTGAGAGTGAAAAGTCGGCAATCGCGGGCATGCAACACTATAATGATTGGGATTCGGGCTACTCGAAGCAGCAGAGCACGCGGCCGCAGACGGTCAGCTACGGCCTGACCGACTCTCCCGCCGGACAGCTCACGTGGATATTGGAAAAGTTCTGGTCGTGGACCGACTGCGACGGCAATCCGGAAAACGTGCTGACGCGGGACGAACTGCTCGACAACGTGATGCTCTACTGGCTGCCGGCCAACGCCGCGTCTTCGGCCCGCCTCTACTGGGAAAGTTTTCGCCGCACTTTGACGGATCCCGTGACGGTCCCGGTCGGCTGCTCGATTTTCCCCAAAGAAATTTTCCGCACGTCGAAACGATGGGCCGAGAAAAGATTTGCCAAGCTCGTCTATTTCAACGAGTTGAGCAAGGGCGGACATTTCGCCGCGTTCGAGCAGCCCGAAACATTCGTCAAGGAAGTCCGGAACTGTCTCAGGCTCATGCGCGAAGGCTGACGACAGAACTTGCGGCCGTCGGGCATGCGGTTGCAACCCGTCAGACTAGTGTGGGGCAAGCCAATTCGATAAATCTGGATTAGTGCCCTGAGCCCGTGCGAGAGATGCCCCTTGAGTGATTTTGTCTCACCGTTCGATGTCGCAGCGCATCTTGCCGCGATCATCGCCTCCTCCGATGATGCGATTGTCAGCAAGACTCTCGAGGGCGTCATCACGTCCTGGAATCCGGGAGCACAGCGCATATTTGGATACACTCCGGAAGAAGCAGTCGGACAGAACATCAGGATGATCATCCCGGCCGATCGATGGGCTGAAGAAGACGAGGTTCTCGCTCGCATCGGGCGTGGGGAAAGAGTCGATCATTTTGAAACAATTCGTCGGGCGAAAGACGGACACCTGCTTAACATCTCACTCACCGTTTCGCCGATTAAGGATGCCAGCGGCAGGATTGTCGGCGCCTCGAAAGTCGCGCGCGACATAACCGAACGCAAAAACGCTGAACGAGAACGCGATCGCCTGCTGGCCTTGGAGAAAGAGTCGCGCCGGCAGGCCGAGGAGGCCAACCGCCTCAAGGACGAATTCCTGGCGGTCGTGTCGCACGAGCTTCGATCGCCGCTGAATGCGATTACCGGCTGGGCATCGCTGCTGGTGATGCGCCCACTCGACGATCAGACGAGGCACGCGGTTGATACGATTCTGCGCAATGCACAGACGCAGACCAAACTCATCGCGGATCTGCTCGATGTGTCACGGATCGTTTCGGGTCAGCTCCGCCTCAACGTTCGCCCCTTACAGCTTGTCTCGGTGATCGAGGCGGCGATCGAAGTGGTGCGGCCCAGTGCCGATGCCAAGTCAATTCGCATAGAGACGGCACTCGATCCGACAACGGGATCGATAGCCGGCGACCCCGACCGCTTGCAGCAGATTTTCTGGAACTTACTGTCCAACGCGGTGAAGTTCACGCAGAGCGGCGGCCGAGTTTATGTACGCTCGCGGCGAATGGACTCTCACGTGGAAATCGTCGTGTCCGACACCGGCAAGGGAATCGATGCGAAGCTGTTGCCCTTCGTCTTCGAACGCTTCCGCCAGGGCGACAGCAGCACGACTCGTGAATACGGCGGACTCGGGCTGGGATTGGCGATCGTGCGTCATCTCATCGAACTTCACGGCGGAGTGGTCAGTGCGCACAGCCAGGGAGCGGGTCGTGGCGCCGACTTCACGTTGCAGCTTCCAATAATGGCCCGAGCGCAGGAGTCGGTTGAATCCGATGTTCATCGGCGGGTCGGTGGACACTTATCCGGCAAGGTTCCGTCGCTTGCTGGATTGCGCATCCTGGTGGTCGATGATGAACCGGATGCGCACGAGATCGTTGCGGCAATTCTGGGCGAAGCGGGCGCTGAAATCGCCACCGCGTCAGGTTCCCGCCAAGCCTTCGATCTGGTCGAACGGTGGAAACCCGATCTGCTGATCTCGGATATCGGAATGCCCGGCGAGAGCGGCTACGACCTGATCCGCAAGGTGCGCGCACTTTCAGCGGACAGAGGCGGCCAGATTCCCGCGATCGCCCTCACTGCATACGCTCACATGCAGGATCGTCTCAAAATACTGTCCGCCGGCTTCCAGATGCATGTGCCCAAGCCGATAGAGCCGATCGAGCTTGCGACGATCGTCGCCAGCCTGACGAAGAGACTCTGACGATTTCCGCGGGCGGGAACTCGATCGCAATCAGGAACGGGCGGCTCGTCGTTCGCGTCGAACCGTCGAGTCCTATGCGCCTGGTGTGGCGACAGAAGGAAGTAGCTGCTTGATCGCCTCCACCAGGCGATCCGGGTCAACCGGCTTGACCATGCAGACCTGGAAGCCGTCGGCCAGGGCGCGTTTGCGATCGTGCGCGCTTCCGAGTCCTGTCAACGCCATCGCGATCATTTCGTCGCTGGGGATAAGCTCGCGAACTCGGCGGACCAGCTCGAAGCCGTCAACCGACGGCATGCCGATGTCGCTGAGCAGGACTTGCGGAGTCGAATGCGCAATCGCGGAGAGCGCCTCCTCAGCGGACGCTGCGGTCCTGGTTTGAGCGCCGTATTGCCGCAGTAGTTCAGCCAGCACTTCGCGAGAGTCCTCCTCATCATCGACCACCAGTATCGACACTCCTTCTAGCTGCAGCGGTCGCGTAGCGGTCTGACCTTGTTCATCGCCGGCGGTTACCGCCTTCGCGTCCCTGATCGGCAGTCTCACCGAGAAGCTGGCGCCCTGACCCGCACCGGCGCTGGTCGCTTCCACCGTGCCAGCGTGGAGCTCGACCAGGTGGCGCACGATCGCCAGGCCCAGTCCCAGGCCGCCATGCGCGCGAGTGCTGCCGCTATCAGCCTGGCTGAATCGGTCGAACACATGCGGCAGGAAATCCTGAGAAATCCCCTGGCCGGTATCGAGCACCGTCAGCGCGAGCTCGCCATCATGCCGTCCCATGCTAACCGTGACCCGGCCGTCGCGCGGCGTAAACTTGATCGCGTTCGAGAGCAGGTTCCAGACAATCTGTTGCAGCCGATCCGCGTCGCCGCTTATTTCGTCGGAATCCGCCGTCCTCTTATACTCAAGCGCGACGCCCTTGGCGTCGGCGGTCGGGCGCACCGCAGCAACGGCAGCCTCGACGACGGCGCTCATTCTGACGGTTCGGAAAGTCAGGTTTATCTTGCCCTGCATGATCCGCGAGACGTCGAGGATGTCGTCGATTAGCGCCGTCTGCAGGTGCACGTTGCGCTCGATCGTCTCCAGCGCCTTCGACGACTTTGCCACGTCGAGCTTTTCGGAACGCAGCAGATGAACCCATCCCATGATCGCGTTGAGCGGATTGCGCAGCTCGTGCGATACGGTCGCGAGAAATTCCTCTTTCATCCGGCTCGCCGCTTCGGCTTCCTGCAGCGCGTGATGTTCCGTATCGATGTCGGTTGCCGCGACGATCCATCCGGCCACATTTCCCGATTCCTCGAGCTGCGGAACTGCCCGCATCAGGAACCATCGGTACTCACCGTCGGTATGCCGCCGCAAACGAACCTGGTTCTCCGCCGAACACTGGTTGGCGGTCGAGAGTTCCCAGTCTGCTTTGAGCGTCGGTCGATCGTCGGGATGCACGAATTCAAACAAGCGTTCGGCGGGGACCGCCATGGTCGCCTGGATCCCGATGTAATCGACGGCGCGCTGGTTCCAGTAGTAGAACGTCAGGTCGGCGCGCGCGACCCATACGGATTGCGGCAGCGCGTCCATCAGCGAGCGAAAGCGCAGCTCGCTGCGACGCTCGAACGCCTCGCGCTCGCGTTGACGCAGCAGCGCGCTCTGCCGTTTGATCATCTGTTCTTTCTGGTGCAGGTCCACGAAGACCGACACCTTCGAGCGCAGGATTTCAGGATCGAAAGGCTTGAGCAGAAAATCTACGGCGCCGCGCGCGTAGCCGCTCGCCACGTCGGCGTTGCCAATCGGGACTGCGGTCAGAAAGATAATCGGAACTCGGGCCGCGCTTTCGCGCTGGCAGATCACTTCGGCGGTGCGCAGTCCGTCCATTCCCGGCATCCGCACGTCCATCAGGATGACCGCGAATTCCTCGTCGGCCAGTTTCTCCAGCGCTTCTTCGCCCGAGGTCGCGCGCACCAGTCGCTGGTCGAGCTGGTCGAGGATTGCCTCGAGCGCCAGCAGATTCGCCGGCCGGTCGTCCACCAGCAGGATGTTTGCCTTGACGCCGGCGCCCACTGGTATCCGCTCGAGACGCGATGCTTGCTGTAGGGTTTTCATTTCACTAATCCGAGCCTCATCATCCGCACTATGCTCGAGATCGTCCACACAAACGCCTGGGATTCCTGCCTACACCGATGCCTGGAGTGGCGATCCTCCAGCCCAGATCCGAATCAGTTCGACCAACTGCCCATCGTCGATCGGCTTGGCCAGGTAATCCGACGCGCCCGCCGCCATGCAGCGCTCGCGATCTTCCTTGAGCGCCTTGGCCGTCACTGCGATCATCGGCAGCCAGCGCTTGGCAGGATTCGCGCGGATCAGGCGCATCGTTTCGTAGCCGTCCATCTCCGGCATCATGATATCGATGAGCGCGATGTCGATTTCCGGATGACGCTCGAGCATCACGATTCCCGCGCGGCCGTTTTCCGCGTGCAGCGTCTTCATCCCGTGCCCTTCGAGCAGGCTCCTGACGGCGAAGATGTTGCGCGGATCGTCGTCAACGATCAGCACGGTCTTGCCCTTGAGGCTGTCGAGCGTTTCAGCGGATAGCCGCGGCAGCGGCGGCTCCGCGGCGAGGAAATCACGCACCGCGCCGGTCGTCTGCGCCACCTTTTCTTCGATCTGATCGACCAGCCGCGCGTGGGCCTCTGCGTCGTCCTCGCGCGTCCCGAACGATTCGACTTCCTTGCCATAGCTGACGGGCATGTAGAGCGTGAAGGTGCTGCCTTCGCCGGGAGTGCTCTCGACGTGAATCTCTCCGCCGAGTGCGCGCGCAATCTCGCGGCTGATGGAGAGACCGAGACCGGTACCGCCGTAACGCCGGCTGGTGCTGCCGTCGGCTTGTTGGAACGCCTCGAAAATCAGTCGCTGTTTGTTCTTCGCAATTCCAATTCCCGTGTCGATCACCGACAGGGCGAGGATTTTTCCTGGTCCCTTGAGCGCGTCGCTCTCGAAGTCGCGGCGCGACTCGACCATCTCCATGCGGAACTTAACCGAGCCGCTCTCGGTGAACTTGATCGCGTTGGCCAGCAGGTTTCTCAGCACCTGCTCGATTCGCTGGCGGTCGGTACGAATCTCTCCGCTGACGCCCGACGCCACTTCGATCGAGAAGCCGAGTCCTTTTTCCTCCGCCAGCGGCCGGAAACTGCGCTCGGCGAATTCGACCAGCTCGGCGGTCTGCAGCTCGCGGACCTCGATCGCCATCTTGCCCGCCTCAACCTTCGAGAGGTCGAGAACTTCGCTGATCAGCTTCAACAGGTCGGTGCCCGAAGAGTAGATCGTGCGCGCATAGTCGAGCTGCTTGTCGCTGAGGTTCGCCTCCTTGTTGTCGGACAGCACCTTGGCGAGGATCAGCAGGCTGTTCAACGGCGTGCGCAACTCGTGCGACATGTTGGCGAGGAACTCGGACTTGTACTTCGACACCAGCGCGAGCTGCTCGGCTTTTTCCTCGAGCGACTTTCTCGCCTGCTCGACTTCGCGATTCTTGATTTCGACCTTGGTGTTCTGTTCCTCGAGTTGCTTGGCTTTTTCTTCGAGCTCCAGCGCCTGCCGTTCGAGCGCGGTGTTGGTGCTCTTCAGAGTATCCTGCTGATGAGTCAGCTCTTTGGACTGGTTCTGCAATTCCTGCGTGAGGCTTTGCGACTGCTGCAGCAATTCCTCGGTGCGCATGTTGGCCATGATCATGTTGAGGACGACGCCGATGCTCTCCGTCAGCTGATCGAGGAAGATCTGATGGATCGAGCTGAAGGCGTTGAACGACGCCAGCTCGATCACGGCCTTGACCTCGCCCTCGAATAGAATCGGCAACACGATGATGTTGAGTGGCGGCGCCTCGCCGAGGCCCGAGCTGATATGGATGTAGTCGTGCGGCGCGTGCGTCACCAGGATGCTCTTCTTTTCGAGCGCGCACTGGCCGACCAGGCTCTCGCCAATATGGAATCGATTCGCGACGCCCCTGCGCTCGCGATACGCGTAGGTGTTCGTCAGCTTCAGCAGCGGAGCGCCTTCCTCGCTATCCATCAGGAAGAACGCGCCCTGATGCGCCGAAACCAGCGGCGTCAACTCCGACATGATCATTCGCGAAACGGCTTCGAGGTTCTTCTGGCCCTGCATCATGCTCGAAAATTTCGCGAGGTTGGTCTTGAGCCAGTCCTGCTCCTGGTTCTTCTGCGTGGTCTCCTTCAGGTTCACGATCATCTGGTTGATGTTGTCGGAGAGCGCCGCGACTTCGCCGAGTGCCTCGACCTTGATCGATCGCGTCAGGTCGCCCTTGGTAACCGCAGTCGCGACGTCGGAGATCGCGCGCACCTGGGTGGTCAGGTTTCCTGCAAGTTGGTTGACGTTGTCGGTCAAGTCGCGCCAAGTTCCGGCCGCCGCTGGCACGCGGGCCTGACCGCCCAGTTTGCCTTCGATTCCGACTTCGCGCGCGACCGTGCTGACCTGGTCGGCGAAGATACTAAGAGTCTCAGTCATGCTGTTGATGGTATCGGCCAGTGCCGCGATCTCGCCCTTGGCTTCCACACCGATCAGCTTCTGGGTGAGATCACCGTTGGCGACTGCGGTCACGACTTTGACGATGCCGCGGACCTGCGTCGTGAGGTTCGACGCCATGAAATTGACGTTGTCGGTGAGATCCTTCCACGTGCCGGCGACGCCGGGGACGCGCGCCTGGCCGCCGAGTTTTCCTTCGACGCCGACTTCGCGCGCCACCGTGCTGACCTGCTCGGCGAAAGTGCTCAGCGTGTCGGTCATGTTGTTGATCGTGACGGCAAGAGCTTCGACCTCGCCGCGCGCATCGACGACAAGTTTTTGTTTGAGGTCGCCGTTGGCGACTGCGGTAACGACCTTGACGATACCGCGGACCTGGGTGGTCAGGTTCGACGCCATGAAATTGAAGTTGTCGGTCAAATCCTTCCAGACGCCCGACACGCCTTTGACTTCGGCCTGTCCGCCGAGCTTTCCTTCGGTGCCGACTTCGCGCGCGACGCGCGTAACCTCCGCGCTGAATGAGTTCAGCTGATCGACCAGGGTATTGATGGTGGTCTTCAGCTCGAGGATCTCTCCCGCGACGTCGACCGACATTTTCTTCGACAAGTCGCCGTTGGCGACTGCGGTAACGACCTTGACGATACCGCGGACCTGGTCGGTGAGGTTGCCGGCCAGCGCGTTGACGTTTTGAGTCAGGTCCTTCCAGATGCCCTCGACACCTTCGACTTCCGCCTGGCCGCCGAGTTTTCCGTCGGTGCCGACTTCGCGGGCGACGCGGGTAACTTCCGATGCGAATGACCGCAGCTGGTCCACCATGGTGTTCATGGTGTTTTTCAGTTCGAGGATCTCGCCTTTGGCATCGACCGAGATTTTCTTCGAGAGATCTCCCTTCGCGACGGCGGTCGTGACTTCCGCGATGTTTCGGACCTGGGCGGTCAGATTATTCGCCAGCAGATTGACGTTGTCGGTCAAATCCTTCCAAGTGCCTGCGACGTTCGGCACTTCGGCCTGCGCGCCAAGTTTTCCTTCGACGCCGACCGTTTTCGCGACGCTGGTGACCTGCTCCGCAAAGATCGCGAGCGTCTTCGTCATGCCGTTGAGGGTGTCGGCCAAGGCCGCGATCTCGCCCTTGGCTGCGACTTCCAGTTTTGGAGACAGGTCGCCGTTGGCAACGGCCGTTATGACCCGGACAATGCCGCGGACCTGCGTAGTGAGGTTCGACGCCATGAAATTAACGTTGTCGGTCAGGTCCTTCCATACGCCCGACACGCCGCGCACTTCCGCCTGGCCGCCGAGTTTTCCTTCGGTGCCGACCTCGCGCGCGACGCGGGTAACTTCCGATGCGAACGAGTTGAGCTGATCCACCATCGTATTCATGGTGTCTTTCAGCTCGAGGATTTCGCCCTTCGCATCGACAGTGATCTTCTTGGACAGGTCGCCTTTCGCGACCGAGGTGGTAACTTCGGCGATGTTTCTGACCTGCGCGGTGAGATTGTTCGCGAGCAGATTGACGTTGTCGGTCAAATCTTTCCATGTGCCCGCGACTCCCGGGACTTCCGCCTGCGCACCGAGTTTTCCTTCCACGCCGACGGTGCGCGCCACGTCGGTAACCTGTTCGGCGAACAGGCCCAGCGTTGCGGTCATGCCGTTGATCGTGTCGGCCAAGGCCGCGATCTCGCCGCGCGCGTCCACGATCAATTTTTGCGACAGGTCACCGTTGGCGACTGCGGTCACGACCTTGACGATACCGCGAACCTGGGTGGTGAGATTCGACGCCATGAAATTGACGTTGTCGGTCAGATCCTTCCAGACGCCAGACACGCCTTTCACTTCGGCCTGGCCGCCGAGTTTCCCCTCGGTGCCGACTTCGCGTGCGACACGCGTAACTTCCGCGGAGAACGCTCGAAGCTGATCCACCATCGTGTTCATGGTGTTTTTCAGTTCGAGGATTTCGCCCTTAACATCGACGGTGATTTTCTGCGACAAGTCGCCGTTGGCGACCGCGGTTGTGACGGTTGCGATGTTTCGCACCTGGTCGGTCAGGTTGCGCGCCAGCACGTTCACATTGTCGGTGAGATCCTTCCAGGTGCCCGACACGCCTTTGACTTGCGCCTGGCCGCCGAGCTTGCCGTCGGTGCCGACTTCCTTGGCGACGCGGGTAACTTCGTCGGCGAACGAGCTCAGCTGATCGACCATCGCGTTAACCGTGGTGCCGATGCGCAGGAACTCGCCCTTGACCGGCTGGCCGTCTATTTCGAGCGCCATTTTCTGGCGCAGGTCGCCTTGCGCGACCGCACCGATAACGCGAGCGACCTCAGTGGTCGGCTGCACCAGGCCGCCGATCAGCGAATTGATCGAATCTTCAATCTCCTGCCATCCGCCGAGCGCCCCCTTCACCGTCGCACGCTCGGTCATTCGCCCCTCGCGCCGTACGGCTCTCTCGACCCGGATTATTTCGCTGGTGATCGCTTCGTTGCGCTCGACGACGGCGTTGAATCCGGCTGCGAGCTGATCGAGCAGCCGGTCCTTGTGGGTGACCTTGAGCCGGACCGAAAAATCGCCCTGTCCGGCGGCAGTCAATGCCTTGATCAGATTTCTGAAACGCCGCTCATCCGACTCGTCGTCGAATCCGCGATGTCCGTTTCGCCGGGCTTTGCCATTGGTCTTGGTTCCGGCGAGGGCTTCGTTGTCTGCCATCTGGCCCGAGTCGTTCGACCTCTGACTACGGTTCGAATCGTTCAACTCCACTTGGTTAGCTCCTCACGAAAGCGGATAGCGTTCCAATTCACAGAAAAAAGAAGCGAGCAGGGCGCAATTAGAAGAGGAGGGGGTCTGGAAACTTCCAGACTTGGAGGACGAGGGACTGCACCCTGCTCGACGAACTACCGACATTCAAATCTCCCCGACTTCGGCCGGCCACAAAAACAATGTCCACAAAGGGAAAAAGCAGTTAGCAGGAAGCAGAAAACGTGCCAGCAGCGGTGGTGGATGATGAAAGCTAAGAAATGCTGCTTAAAAATTGATTTATCTTCATATAAATAAGTAATCCGAGATCGATGAAATCTCCTGGATTGTTACTTTTCTGAAAAAAATTCCCGAAGTTTTTTCACAGTTCACGACTTTTATCGACCGCTTAGCGTTGAACGCCTTCGCTCTGATCGGGTTCATCGTTTGCTCAACCAATATGGGTCCGCGCATCCGTAAACTGCTGAGCCGCGCTGTCTTTTTTTTAGAGGTACTGATCGCGGCGCTGTACATATGCGTCGTTCTCTTAAGTCCGTCGGAGGCGGCCGGGAATTCGCCCCCCGCCCGAGATCGGCGTGCCGTTGGATTCACTAAAGACGACGGACCTCCATGATTCTTTCAACGAGATCCGCGGCGGGCATCGTCACGAAGCGATCGACATCATGAGGCCTCGCGGCACGCCGGTTCGCGCGGTGGCCGACGGCGTCATTCGAAAGGTTTTCATCAGCCGGCGGGGAGGACTAACGATCTACGAATTCGATCGTGAGGGAGCGTACTGTTTTTACTATGCGCATCTGGATCACTACGCTGATCAGATCTACGAAGGTGGGCCGGTCGCGCGCGGCGATGTGATCGGATACGTCGGCACGACGGGGGATGCGTCGCCGGACGCACCGCAACTGCATTTCGCGATCTTTAAACTCGGGCCTGACAAGAAATGGTGGAAGGGCGAGGCGATCGATCCCTATCCAATACTATTGCGAGCCGTGACCAGTTCCGAATCTGTCTGGGTTCTTCAGGAGCGCGGGTGCCCGTACGGCTGCAGTACTTTCTCGAGGGCGGCCAGCGAGGCTCGATTCTCGGCGAGCTGACGTTCGAGCGTGCTGCGCGTCGTGCCGTCAACATCGCGCAAAGCTTTTTCATAAGCGGCGATGACGTCCGTGGCATCCTCGCGGCACCATTCGACGACGCCGGTGTCGCCTTTGCTCATGACGACGCTCAAGTCCATCGCGGTCCGATCGATGAAGCCGCCGACGCTGCCGGATTCCTTGCCGACCTTCTCGCCTTCCCCGCCCAGGCGTTTGCGCTCGAGATTCAATTCGTCGGCATCGCGTCGGCGCGCGGCTTCCTGCTGTGTGAAGAATTGAACGAGCTTCTCCTTGCCGACATCGGCAGCGGCTCGGCGATAACGCTCCGCGCTGTCCACGCAGATCTTGACGAGGTTATCGAGGGTTTCAAGTTTAGTCATCGCGATCCTCCTGCTGATGCGGAATTATCTTCGGTACTTTTACCGCGGTAAAACTTTCTCGACATAGAAAAGAAAGAATTAGTTC
>NZ_DATDGQ010000005.1:0-27231 GCF_036522015.1 Binatus sp. (SeqCode) | reverse complement strand
GAGATCGATCCACGCGCATCCGGGAGCGCCCGGCTCGACCACCGGCGAAACCGATTCGACCGCGTCGAGCAGGGCCGAATGCGCCGAGCTTTCCGCGGCGGGCGAGCGATGGACCACGACCAGGTCGGAGGAAATGGCGCGCGCCTGCGCGATCGTCATCCCGGGGCGGATTCCAAGTTCACGCGCGCGCGACGATACAGCGTCGAGCTCGGCATGTGGCGCAAGGCTTTGCGCTATAGCCAGCACCTTGTCCGCGAGCGCGGGATTCGAGCGCACCAGCGCCGCAATAGAAAAATCGGCGACCATGATGCACGCGATACGAGCCATCGAGACACCGTGCTAGCTGCTTGCGGAAATTCGAACCGGAGATTCTTTGCGATCGAGATGCGGATGCGCATCGAATGGATTTGGAATTGGATCGATGAGCGCGCGCACGCGAGCATGCCGTCCCGTCCCGCCCATCTTGTTGCGCGCGACCATCGCATCGACTGCGAGTCCGTCGAACATTACCGGTGAGCCGGGCGCGAGCCGGCTGAACGACGTTTCGGCGCGGCTGGCAACAATGCTCAGCGCGGCGAACGTCCCGCACATCCGCCACGGCGCGATCGCGATCACGGCGGCACCACTGCGTTCGGCCGCGCGCGCGATTCGCAGCGATGATGCATAAGTGAGTGCGCGCGGCGCCTCGCCGAAATCGACGACGACCAGGCCGAAGCCGCCCGCCTCGAGCACGAGTTCCGCAGCTTTGACGATCGCGGACCTCACCCCTAACCCCTCCCCCTTCAGGAGAGGGGAACAAGGGCGCACTGATCCTCTGCTCATCGACGCCCACAGCATCCGGCGAAGTTCTACTCCAGCCGCCACCATGCTCTCGGGATCGAAACTGCCCGAGCTGTCGAGCCATGCGGCGACCTCGCCACGGCGGGTGGCGAAGGCGGCGAACGATGCGGCAATCGAGGTCTTGCCCGAACCCGCGTGCCCCGTGATTTCGCTGATTCGCCCGCGCGGAATTCCGCCGTCAATCAGAGCGTCTAACGGTGCGAGTCCGCAGCTTAGTCGTCGGTCCTTGCGAGTGAGTTCGTGTCCACGAAAAACCCCTGTAAATTCAAGCTGTTGCGGCTGTTTTACGACTTGAATCGGGGTCGAAGTATCGGTCCATGACAAAGGTTTCGGAAGAGCAGCCACCAGTTACGTTTTCGCTCTTTCTTCGCCATATGTCAACCGGGATAATTCGGTATTTGATACTGCGCTGGACTTGCGTCGCTGCTAAATAGTCGGTGCTTGGAAGGTTCGGCTCTCAAGGGGGGCTATTGCGTGGCCGCTGGCGCTTCTTTCTGGCTGGTGTCATCGCATTTCATTCCAGTGGGATAGATGGAAGATCGCCGGGAATCAGCATTCCGTCCGCGACAACACCCTTTGGTACTATCCAACTTGCGATGACCTTTTTCGTGCGGACATCGGCGCGTCCGATGTAATACATGAATGGAGTTTTATAGACGCGGTTCCCAAAAAGGTAAGTAACACATCCGGTAACATACAGCTGAGTGGTTTTGAGTTTTTTGGTTTCCGCCAACTCATTGCCTTCAATAGATGGGTACATTTCTATGCTAGAAGAATCGTTAGGGAAGACCGTCGTTACTCCGAACGGATGATTCTCTTGGCATGCTTGTTTTTGTTCGTCGATCGGATTCTTTCGGAAGATATCGGCAACCACTGGGAGTACGCTGGCGCGAACAGCCGGAGAATGTCCGGAATTGCTGACTACCCAAGTTATCGGAACGTAGATAGAGCGCTTATTAAAATCTATGACCCCGTGTATGTGGGCTTCGACTTTGAGCCAAGGACGTTCCGACAATTCGAGTTGCGTTTGCGCAGTCTGAGCGGCGATCAGAGCCGTATGGGCTTGGTCTTTGGCGACTCCAACGCTTTCATTTACGCTGTTCAGGCTGCAAATGGCGATGGCGATTCCGACCGCGGCGACGATGGTAATGAGAAACTGACTCGCAAGATACGCATATGCATAAGCACGGGTTTGTTCATACTTGGCACGTGTGATTGGTGGTGGGGTGCCTTCCGGCTGTTTTTCGAGAACGTTAGTGTAGCGGTCTTTTTTTTCTGCTACTTCGGCTGAACCCTTTTGATATTCGCCAGTGCGGCGACTGTCATCCCCTTTCTGGTCCATTGATGATTGGTCCTTTCAAAAAGCGTTAGACGCCGCTGTGATGCGATGAGTTGTCAGATGTAATCGCCGCAAGGGCGACAATAGAAATGCTGAATCTCATCGGTCAACTAAAATTCAGAAATTACAGCTCCATCACGACGCGGGTTACGCCGTTCAGGAATGGATCGAAACGCTTCGCCAGGTAGTTGGCGAGGAAGAGTTTTGCGAAGGCGATCATTGGGGCGCTGGTGACGACGCGGCTGAGAAGCGAGTTCGACGCCACGAAGCGCGGTGCGATCTGCTGCATGTCCTGGATCGTTGTGATCTCCGGCCAGCGCTCGGCCTGGATGTTGCGCGCGGCGAAGTCGAGCGTGGCCTCGTCGGAGTGCATCTCGAGTGCGCGGCCGAGATGGTTTGCCGTGACGACGGCGTCGCGCAGTGCGACGTTGATTCCCTGGCCGCCGACGGGAGACATCGGATGGGCCACGTCGCCGATCAGGAGCAAGCCGGGCGCGGTCCATTCGCGGAGCCGATCGCAAATGACGTCGAGCAGGAATGGGCGCGCGAGGCCGGTCTTATTCGCGACGAGATATTTTCTCAGGTCGGGTGACACGTGCGGGGCGAGTTCGTCGATCCATTTGTCGCCCATCCGCCTGATGTCGCCGAAGGTTCCTTTGTCGATGACCCATCCGATCTGCGTGTGCCCTTCGGGCGACGGATACATGATGAGCAAGTGCCCGCTTCCGATATAGCCGCGCGCGGTGTGTGCATCGGGGAATTGACCGGGGAGGTGCCCCCACACTACGTCAAAGCCCTGCATGATGCGGTCCTGAGGGAGGTCTGCGCGTTTGCGAATCGCGGATGCGCGCCCGTCGCATGCGATGACGAAGTCGCCGCGATAGTCGCGCGGGCCTTCGAGCGTGTCGGCGTGGACGCCCATCACGCGATCTTTTTCGTAGATGAGATCGCGCACGGTGACGCCGCGCTCGAGCGTGAAGCCCGGGAATTTCGCGGCCTCGGCGACAATCATCTCGAGCATCGCGGGCTGCGGCGCAACGCGCGGCGGCGGATCGAGGCGGTCGATTGGAATTGCGACCACGCGCCGTTCGCCGCGAAAAAGCTCGACCGTCCGAAACGACAGATTCGGCAAAGCGTCGAGCGGTTGACGAAGTCCGGCCTCACTGAGCGCGGCGATTCCCGACGGCATCAGGATCTCGCCGCGGAACTCGCGCGAGAAGTCGGTCTGTCGTTCGAGCAGCGTCACCGGCACGCCGCGGCGGGCGAGCAGGTAGGCGAGCAGGGCGCCTGCGGGTCCGGCGCCTACGACGACTGCATTCGGCATCTTAAACTTCGCGGGAGGTTTGGTCGTCGATCAACGTTGCCAGGCCGTCGCGGTAGGGCGACGGTTCGAGCTCGCCGACGATCGTGCGCGCGATTGCGATCTGCTCCGCAGCGAGACGGCGCGCGTCAGCGATGATTTCAGGATCGCGCAGCAGGTCGAGGGCGCGCTCGAGCGCCGCGCCTTCCATCTGCGTCCCATTCTGAAAGAGCGAGCGCAGCTCCGCGCTGCGCTCGACGCCGAGCACGACCGGCAGGGAAGGAATCCCGGCGCGCAAATCGGAGCCGACCGGTTTGCCGATTTTTTCTTCGGGCCCCAGGATGTCGAGCAGATCGTCAACCATCTGGAACGCCAGGCCCATCGCGGTGCCGAGCTTCGCCATCGCGTCGATCGTCCGGGTCGATACGCCAGCCAGTTCCGCCGCGAGCCTGCCACCGGCGTAGAACAGCGACGCGGTTTTGCGATCGATCACCTTTATGTAGTCGGCCAGGGTCGCGGCCGCGTTGTGACGAAACCTGCTCTCCATCACCTCGCCTTCGGTGAGCTGGATGCAGGCCTGCGCCGCGGTACGCACCAGACGTTCGTCGAAGCGGCCGGAGACCTCGAACGCGCGGCAGAACAAGTAGTCGCCCGCGATCAGCGAGGGGCCAAATCCGTAGCGCGCGAAGGCCGACGGCTTGCCGCGGCGCAGCAAGCCCTGATCGATGATGTCGTCGTGGAGCAGCGTTGCCGAGTGGATGAGCTCAAGTGCGATTGCCGCGTCGATCGGCTCATCGACTCGGTCGTCGGGCCCGCCGCATGCGCGATATACCAGCATGATGAACGTCGGACGCAGCCGTTTGCCGCCGGCGTCAACCAGGTAGTGGCAGATCTCCGCGATGATCGGTTCTTTCGAGTCGAGCAGGCGCGACAGTTTCGCTTCGACCGCCGCGAGGTCGGTTTCGACGAGGCGCGCGGGGTTCAACGCGTCAGGCGTCGATGCGGCGGCGAGTTGAGTAGCCTTGGCTCTTTTCATTTCTATTTGTTTCAGTGAACGGTATCAGCGGAATAAATCCATTTCGGCGGGGCGAATCAAAATCTTCGCGCTGCCTTCGAATGGTTCGTATTGGTATCCCCGCACGACGACTGCCGGGATGGCGCCGGCTTTTTCCATGAGTAGCCCGGCGGCGGACGCGATCTCGTCGGCGATCGCCACGACCGTGTGATGCAATTCGCGGCCCCCTAAGTCGGTGGTGCCGCGCAAGTCGAGGATCGGATTCATCCCCGCGATACCGAGGCAGATTTCGGTGAGGCCGTCGCGCCACGGGCGGCCGAAGGTGTCGGTGATCAACACGGCGACGGGAACGTTGAGCCGGCGGCGAATGTCGTTGCGAAGGCGGCGCGCGGACTCGTCGGGATCTTCGGGCAGCAGGATTGCGCGGTCGTCCTCGAGGCTGTTGGATTCGTCGACGCCGGCGTTGGCGCAGACCCATCCGGGCCCGGTCTCGACGATCAGCACGCCGCGATCGTTGCGGACGATCCTGCTGGTTTGGCGCAGCACGATTTCGATCGCGCGCGGGTCTTTCTCCCATCGCCTGGCGTAGGCTTTGGCGAATTCGGAGGGTTCGAAGTCCTTGAAATTCACGACGCGCCCTTCGGCCTTCGAGACTACCTTCTGACACACAACAAGAATATCGCCGGCCGCGAGCTTGAAGCCGGTGTCGTCGAGTCCCTTGGCGATCAGCGTGGCGAGATCGTCACCGGCTTTCACCATCGGGATGCCCTCGATCGCTGTGAGACTTATCGTGCGCATCAGCGGGACCAGAGTACTACACCTCAAGCGCTGGCAGAACCACTTTTGCCAACGCGGCGGCGCGCTCGGGCGTGGCCATGATCGTGTCGGTTGCAATCGCGCGCATCCCGAGCCGCTCGATCGGTTCGAGGTAGCGGCGGTCGGCATTGTCGATAACGAACAGGCCGACGATGTCGCGATAGAGCCGCGCAACTCCAAGCGGCGACACTTCCATTCCGAGTCCGCGGAGCATCTTGTCGGCGGGACCTTTGATCGTCTTGCCGCCGACGATCGGGCTGATAGCGGCGACGCGCGATTTCACTTTCCGCAACGCATCGCGCACTCCGGTCAATTGCAAAATCGGGCCAAGCGAGACGAACGGATTCGAGGGCGCCAGGATGACTGCGGCGGATCTGCGAATTGCCGCGAGCATCGCAGGGGTGGGACGCGCGTCGGCGATTCCGCGCAGTTCGATCTTCTCGACCAGGCCGCGTGCGCGTCCGCGTACGAAGTATTCCTGGAACGGGATGGCGCGCCGCCCGAGCAGCTTTACGAAGGTCCGCACGCGATCGTCGCTCATCGGCAGGATGCGCGACTTGACTGCGAAGGCCTCCGCGATTTCCGCAGTGATGCGAGTGAGCGACGCGCCCTGACGCATCCGCTCGGTGCGATATAGATGAGTGGCGAGGTCGCGATCGCCGAGCCCGAACCACGGCTTGCCGTAAAACCGCTCGAGCGCAGGGAGCACGTTGAACGATTCGCCATCGAGCCCCCAACCCTGCGCGCGATTCACCGCGCCCGCGAGCGTGTAGGTGACGGTGTCGATATCGGGCGAGACGTGCAGTCCGTAAAAGGTCTCGTCGTCGCCGGTGTTAACGACGACGGTCAGCCGCGCGGGATCGATACAGCGAACCAGTCCGCGAATGAACTTAGCCGCACCCACTCCCCCCGCTAGCGTGGTGATCTGCCGGGGCGGGAGAGGTCGCGATTGGCCGCGCGCCATTGGGTGCCTTTCTTCCGTAGAGCTTTTTGTAGAGCGTGGTGCGCTCGACCGCGACGCGACCCATCTCGCGCGCTTTTTGCTCGAACACGTCGACCGGCACGAACTCGCCCGAGTCGCCGCCGGCCTGCGCCGTGATGCTTTCCTCCATCAGCGTGCCCGACAGATCGTTGCATCCGGCTTTCAGCGTGAGCGCCGCGAGCTCGACGCCGCACTTCACCCACGACGTCTGGATGTTGTCGATCTGCCCGCGCAGGAACAGCCGCGAGACCGCGTACATCTGAAAATCGAGCTGCCCGCGATCAACCGGCGACACGAGGCCCTTGCGGTAGAGCATCGTGTTCTGATGGATGAATCGCAGCGGCACGAACTCGGTGAAGCCATGCGTCTGCTTCTGGATCGTCCGGAGCAGGTCGAGATGATTGACGACATGCTGCGGACTCTCGACGTGTCCGTACATCACAGTCGAGGTCGTCGGCACGCCGACCGCGTGCGCGGTGGTGATTATCTCGACCCACGCGGCGACGTCGACTTTCTTGTGACTAAGGATCTCGCGCACACCGTCGTCGAGGATTTCCGCGGCGGTGCCGGGAATCGAGCCGAGCCCATGCTCCTTGAGCATCGTGATGTATTCCGGGTAGTCCATCCGCACGCGTTTGGCGCCGTACATTATTTCCATCGGCGAGAAGGCGTGGACGTGAATCTCGGGGAACGCGCGCTTCATCGCGTCGAGCAGGTCGCGATACTTGAACGGCGGCATGTCGGGATTGATTCCGCCTTGCATGCAAACTTCAGTCGCGCCGCGCGCGACCGCGTCGGCCACTTTGCGCACGATGGTTTCGTCGGAATGATCGTAGGCGTCGGCTTCCCAGCGCTGACGCTTGAAGCCGCAGAACTGGCATCCCACGAAACAGATGTTGGTGAAGTTGATATTGCGATTGACGACGTAAGTGACTTCGTTGCCGATATCTTCGGCGCGCGCAAGGTCCGCGCATTTGATTGTCGCGCGCAAGTCGTCACCCTCCGACGTGTAGAGCAACAGACCCTCTTCGGGCGTCAGTTCTTTTTTCAGGAGAGCGTGTTCAAGCGCGGTGCGGACCGCGGGCGACGCCTTGCCGAGCAGAGCCTCGACGGGAGTCGCCTCGATTTCGTCGACGTAAGTGCGCCAGTACTCCAGGTTCATGATTGGCCTCCGACAGGTCGATCCCATATCGCGCGCACTTTAGTCGCGACCGCCGGGTCGAGCCATTCATCATTGATGTATTCGTTATAGATTGCGAGCCGTTCGCCGAGCGTGAAACCTGCTCGCGCGCATTGTTCGCCGAGCCGATCGAGATGCGGCCACGGCGCTTCGGGATTCACGTAGTCCTTGCTGAGCGGCGAAATCCCGCCCCAGTCGTTGATTCCGGCATTCAGGAACAATTC
Organism: Binatus sp. (SeqCode); assembly: GCF_036522015.1. Taxonomy (GTDB): domain Bacteria; phylum Desulfobacterota; class Binatia; order Binatales; family Binataceae; genus Binatus. The sequence goes on along the minus strand of NZ_DATDGQ010000005.1, from coordinate 19,535 downwards.
GATCTGACGCGGCGACAAGTTGGGCGGCGCCTGCACATTCATCGACGGCCCAAGCACCAGTCGCGCAGTCGCGATCGCGCGCGCCATATCGTAAGCGTCGGGCTCCGGCGCGTCGGCCATCGCAATTTCAGGCTTGGCGCGAAAATTCTGGATGATCACTTCCTGGATATGACCGTGACGCTTATGGGAGTCGCGAATCGCCGTCAGGCTCAGTGCGCGTTCGGCCGGAGTCTCGCCGATACCGAGCAGGATTCCGGTTGTGAAGGGAATCCGCAGCGCACCCGCGTCATCTATCATCTTAATACGCAGCGCGGGATCCTTGTCGGGCGCCGCCTGATGCACTCCGCCGCGCGCACGCAATCGCGGCGAGATATTTTCAAGCATCAGGCCCATGCTGACGTTGAGCGGACGCAGCGCGCGCATTTCTTCGGACGTCATCAGGCCGGCATTGGTATGCGGCAGCAGACCCTCGGCAATCGCGATCTCGCAGGCGCGGCCGACGTATTCAATCGTGGTGCGGACGCCGAGCGATGCGAGCGTCTCGCGATATTCCTTGAACGCAACCTCCGGCTTGTCGCCGAGACACATCAGTGCCTCTTTGCATCCAAGTTCGGCGCCCCGCCGCGACCACTGCGCAATCTCGTCGGGCATCATGGTCCATGCGCCGGGGTCGCCGGGATCTTTGCGGAACGTGCAGTAGGTGCATCTGTCGCGACAGAGGTTGGTGATGGGCAGAAAAACTTTGCGCGAATAGGTTACGTCGCGGCCTTTGCCCCGATCGCGCAGCTCAGCCGCTGCGGAAAGCATGGCATCGAGATCGCCATCGGGACATTCGATGAGCGCGATCGCGTCGGCATCGCTCAAACGCGCACCGGCCAACGCTCGATCGAGGATTCCGCGAATGGACGCGTGTTCGTGTTGCTCGGAAGCGAGCGATGATTGTAACAACGCCATCAATCGCGTTTATAAGACATCAAGTACCCGGAGGCAACCTAGTTGCAAAAGAAAACTGGCTCGCAAAGGGGAACTGTCCTGAATCGCAATGAAGGAGAGTCCACCTGGTTCAGCGCCACCAGGTGTCGACCCACACTCGGGTCGCGTTGCTGAGCCAATAGTAGTTCCTCCACAGGTACACCACTGCGAGACCGATCGCGATGTAGATTAACCACTTCGATGCTAGTGCGCGGTCCATCGTTTAGCTCCAACCGGCAGCGGTATAGCTTGACGCATTTTACTCTCCAGCCGTTTGATCCGCGAATTCCAGTAGCGCTTTCGGAGGCGAGATATCACAATCATTCGACCTTGGGAGGACAAATCATGACGCCGACCGCCGATCAGCTGGTTCACACTTATTCGATCGTCGCGCGCGATCCTGACACCGGGCAGCTTGGCGTCGCCGTGCAGTCGCATTACTTCGGCGTTTTCATGGTCGCGTGGGCGGAAGCTGGCGTAGGCGCGGTCGCGACGCAGGCGTTCGGGGATCCCGCGTATGGGCAGCTCGGACTCGACTTGATGCGCGCGCAAAAGAGCGCGCCCGACACGCTCGCGGGTCTGCTCGCGGCGGATTCGATGAAGGAACTTCGGCAGGTAGCGATGGTCGATGCGCAGGGAAGAGTCGCCGCGCACACCGGTTCGAATACGATTCCCAAAGCTGGACACATCGTCGGTGAAGGATTTTCCGTGCAGGCCAACATGATGCTCAAGAACTCGGTCTGGCCCGCGATGGCCGAGGCGTACACCAGCGCGAAGGGCGAACTCGTCGATCGGCTTCTCGCTGCACTCGACGCGGCTGAGGCTGAAGGCGGTGACATTCGCGGACGCCAATCGGCGGCGATCCGGATTGTCGAACCAAAGAGCACGGGACGGCCATGGATCGACACCATCTTCGATCTTCGGGTTGACGACGGCGCCGAGCCGCTGGTCGAGATTCGCCGTCTCGTCGCCGTCCGCCGCGCCTACATTCATATGCGGCTTGCCAACGAGGCGGCTCAGCGCAGCGATCTCGAAACGACCGAGCGCGAATTCACCGCTGCTGAGCGTCTCATCGGCGACAATCCCGAAATGCGCTACTGGCATGCGATGTCCTTGCTCAGTCTTGGCAAGATCGACGACGGTCTTGCGATACTGCGTGAAGTCGGACGGCGCGATCGCAACTGGATAGAGCTCACACTGCGTCTGCCAGATTTCAGGCTGAGAGCCGATGCATCATTGAAAGACCGCGTGCGGAAACTGCTGGAGTGACTGTCGCGATTGAGACAAAAGCGTTTTGCCCCGCTCGCCCGCAGGAGTTAGTCTGAACGGGATAGGCGAACCCGGAGTACCCAGATGCCCGAAACCAATGTTGCGCGCGGTGTTGCCGAGCCGGCCCCACGCGTCGAGTACGAGCTTCAGCTCTATTACTGGATGAAACTGATTCGCGCGTTCGAAGAGCGCGTCTCGCGATTGCATCGTCAGAACAAAATCCTCGGCGGCGTCTACTCCGGCGCCGGCCAGGAGGCGATCGTCACCGGCATCTGCGCGCCGCTGCACGACGGCGATTTCGTCGCGCCGCTGCATCGCGACATGGGCGTGTTCATCATGCGCGGTGTCGATCCGGGACGGCTGATGGCGCAATTGATGGGCAAGGGGACCGGCTTGTCGCGCGGCAAGGATTCGTTTCTGCACGGCGGCGATTTGGAGCACGGCGTTTTCGGATCGACCTCGATGCTTGGTTCGTCGCTGCCGGTCGCGGTTGGCGCGGCGCTCAAATTCAAAATGAAAAAGAATCCCAACGTCGCCGTCGCCTTTTTTGGCGAGGGCGCAGCGTCGCGCGGCGACGTGCATGAGGCGATGAACTTTGCCGGCGTGCATAAGCTGCGGGTCGTGTTCGTGTGCGAGAACAACCGCTACGCTTACTCGACGCCGCTCGAAAAGCAGATGGCGATCGAAGACGTCGCGGACCGCGCGGTGGCCTACGGCTTCAAGGGTTACGTGTGCTCGGGCAACGATCTGCTCGCGGTGCTCGAGTTGAGCGAGCGCCTGATTGCAAAGACCCGCGCCGGCGAGGGGCCGGTGCTGATCGAATGCAAGACCTATCGCTATCGCGGGCATAGCGAGCACGACGCGGCGCTCTACCGCGACAAGGAGGAGCTGATCGAATGGCAGAGCCGCGATCCGATCCCGCGCTTCGAATTTTACCTCGAAAAGAAAGGCCACGAGATTAAGAGCATTCGCGAGCAGATCGACGAACGGGTGAACAAGACGGTGCAGGCGGCGGTGGATTTCGCCGAGAGCAGCCCGCTGCCGGAATCTCAAGAAGCACTTGAAGATATTTATGCGCCGCCGGGCGCTTCGACTTCCACGAATACCCACGGCACTTCATCGAATGGCAGCGGCTAGACACTGAAAAAAGAATGGAAGTCACCTACATCAAGGCGATCAATTCCGCGCTGCACGAGGAGATGCGCCGCGACGAAAACGTTTTCGTCATGGGCGAGGACGTCGCCGATCTGGGCGGCGCGTTCAAGGCGACCGAAGGACTGCTCGACGCATTCGGCGAGGAGCGCGTCATCGACACGCCCATCTCGGAGGCGCTGATCGTCGGCGCGGGAATCGGCGCGGCGGTCTTGGGGATGCGTCCGGTGGTCGAGATGCAGTTTGCGGATTTCATCTCGTGCGCCTTCGATCAGATCGTCAACATGGCGGCGACCTTGCGCTACCGTCACGGTGGCAAGGCTGCATGTCCGCTGGTGATTCGTGCGCCGTCGGGCGCGGGCGTGCATGGCGCGCTGTTCCATTCGCAAAATCCCGAGGCGTGGTTCACTCGCGTGCCGGGTCTCAAGGTGGTCGCGCCCGCCACGCCGTACGACGCGAAGGGGATTTTGAAGAGCGCAATTCGCGACGGCAACCCGGTCGTGTACTTCGAGCACAAACGCCTGTATCGCAGTATCAAAGAGGATCTCCCAGAGGGCGACTTCACAGTGCCAATCGGAGTCGCTGAAATACGCAAGGAAGGCGGCGACCTTTCGATAATCACGTACGGCGGCACGCTCGGGCAATCGCTCGACGCGGCGCGAATCGTGGAAAAGGAAGACGGGCTCGCGGTCGAGGTGCTCGATTTGCGCACGCTGCTGCCGCTCGATCGCGAAGCGATACTCGCGACCGCGCGCAAGACCGGCAAGGTGCTGGTCGTGCATGAGGATCGGCTGACGGGCGGAATTGGCGGCGAGGTCTCCGCGATCATCATGGAGAATGCGTTCGAGTTTCTCGACGGTCCGGTGCGCCGGGTCGCGGCGGCGGACGCGCACGTCGCGTTCAGTCCGCCGCTCGAGGACTTTATTTTGCCGAGCACCAACAAAATCGTGGACGCGATTCGCAGCCTGGCGGCGTACTGAGATGGCGATCGACGTAACGATGCCGCAGATGGGCGAGAGTGTTGTCGAAGGCACGATCACGAAGTGGCTGGTCAAGGAAGGCGACGTCGTCACCGAAGATCAGGCGCTGGTTGAGATTTCAACCGACAAGGTGGACACCGAGATACCGTCGCCGGGGGCGGGACGAATCGCGAAGATCGTTGCAGCCGAAGGGCAGACGTTGCCGGTCGGCGCGACACTCGCGGTAATCGAGCCGGCGGGCGCCGAGGCCCCGGCGAAATTGAAAGTCGTCGCGCCGAAAGCTGCGCCGAAGCCGGATCCTGCGCCAGCGCAGGTGAAGCCCGCACCGCCGCCGCAGCCCGCGCCGACTCCGTCGCCGCAGCCGATGCAAGCGGCGGGCGCCGGACTTCGTGAAGCTGAAACTGACGCGGGAGGTCCGCGGCGGTTTTCTCCGGTCGTGCTGAAAATCGCGGCGGAAGAGGGCATCGATCTGAGTCACGTGCCGGGGACCGGCATTGGCGGACGCGTCAGCAAGCGCGACTTGCAGCGCTACCTCGACACGCTGCGCAAGGGCGGAACCCCGAGCGTTGCCGCACGGCCGCAGACCAACGGAGTTGCGCAGAGCAGCTCGCGCCCCGCAACGAGTCCCGCATCGACGACGCAAGCGCCCGCGCAAACAGGTCCGGGGTTCAAGCCTCCCGTCTATCAGCCCATCGAAGGCGATATCGTCGAGTCGTTCACCCGACGGCGCAAGCTTATCGCCGAGCACATGGTGTACTCGAAGACGCATTCGCCGCACGTGGGAACTGTCGCGGAAGTCGATGTCACCAGTGCGATGCGGCTGCGCGAGAAGCATAGAGATGAGTTCGCGCGTCGGGAAGGATTCAATCTCACGTTTCTGCCGCTGGCCGCCGCGGCGACCGTTCGAGCGCTGAAGGAATTTCCGCGAATGAATGCGTCGGTGGTCGGCGACTCCGTCGTGACGCGCCGCGCGATCAATCTGGGCATCGCGATGGACACCGACGAAGGCCTGCTGGTTCCGGTGATCAAGGCGGCGGAAGGGATGTCGGTGGTCGGAATTGCGCGCGCGATCGAAACTCTGCGCCGCAAAGTCGCCGAGAAGAAGATCACGGCGGACGATCTCGCGGGCGGCAGCTTCACGCTCTCGAATCCCGGGCGCGAGGGCAATCTCTACGGCTTCGCGATCATCAATCAGCCGCAGGTCGGTATCCTGCGGATGGGCGAGGTGAAGAAGCGGCCAGTGGTCGTCGAAGTTGACGGCGCCGACGCGATCGCGATCCGCACGATGATGTACCTGGCGCTGTCGTACGACCATCGCGTCGTCGATGGCGTACTTGGCAACAGCTTCCTCTACCGCGCCGCCCGCATCCTGGAAGAAGCCGACTTCGAACTATAGCGGCACTGTTCCGTCATCCTGTGCGTAGCGAAGGATCTCGCGCGTAGCGCGTACTGGCGGACGCCGGGCGCAGGAGCGTCCGTCGAGATTCTTCGCTTCGGCAGCCTCCGCTCAGAATGACGGAATGCGCGAGCGGTTTACGCTGGGTGCATGCCCTGGTGCGCTCGCAATTGTTGCAGCATGTTGGCGATTTGGCTGCTCAAGTCGCCGATTGTGCGGCTTAGGGCGGCGGCGGCTTCGGTGTTATCGCCGGGTTTGGAAGGTTGGGTCAGGTTGGATTCAACCGTGTACAAGATGTTTTTGCCGGTGGAGTCGAGGACTGTCCATTTTGCCGACAGCGTCGCGGTGCCTTGGGCGTCGGTCTCGAAGCGGGAGACGTCGATCTGCACCTGCATGTCGATGTGCACGGTGTTGTACCACGGGAAGACGATCACTGCGGCGCCGGCTTGAGCGGCCAAGTCGCGCTCCATCGCGCGGGTGAATCCGTTTTGTATCGACTCGCCCCATCGATCTTCTTTCGACAGTTCGAGACGATTCGGCGCCATTCGCGTCACTATTTCCGGACGATCGAGGTATGGAGGCAGCTTGATCGGTCCTAGTCCGATCGTGAAATCACCCCCGGTGCTTTGCGCGGTAGCTGGTGGTGTCGTTGGCGCCGTGGTGTCGGCGGTGGGTGTGAGAAGATAGAACTTCGAGATATCTTTTTGCGGGGCGAGGATCGCTTTCGCCATATAGGAGCACCCGGTCAGCGAGGCCGCAATCGCACCCGCGAGGAAAATTCTGAAAAAACTGGTCAAGGTCATCGCTTAGTCCTGGCTGAAGTCGCGGCCGCGAACGATCGCGCTCGGGTTGCGCTGCAGATAGTCGGCCAACTCTTTAATCGAATGCGCGGCGGCGGAGACGTCCTGAAGCGTCTGTATCGCCTGGTAGTTGATGGGAGAGTTCGGCTCGATCGTGGTCTGCACCGTGCCGAGCGTCAGCCGCGCCTGCTTCACTGCGGCGTCGGCCGAAATCGAAGTTTTCTGCAAGGATTCCGACAGCGGCCGCACCTGGCCGTTCACTGTGTGGAGAGTCTGCTGCGCGCCGGCCAGAGTGTGATCAAGTTGCTCGCGCGTTTGTTCGGAATTGTTGATCGCTTCCCTGAGCGAAGGCGATGTGGTGATTTGCCTTATCGAATCGAGCATCCCGGTCATCTGGGTGAACACCGCGTTGAAGTCTACCTTGTCGAGCCGTTCGAAAATTCGCACTGCGACCGCCTGCGCCTGTTCGAGCGTGTTCGGAACCGCGGGAATCTCCTGGAGCGGGGAACCGGGCGGCGCGACCATTTGAATCGGCGTGTTCGGCTGGATGTCCAGCGCCACGTACATCAGGCCGGTGACGAAGCTGTCCGAGCCGAGCTGCGCGCGCATCCCCTCGCGGATCAGGTTGGGAACCGTATGCGGGTCGTCGAGGTCGATCGCGGTGCCGCCGTGGGAGACGATCTTGTCTTCGTCGAGCTCGATGATCACCGGGATGCGCACGTCGGCGCGGAGCTTGCCGTTATCGCGGTTAACGTCCTGCTCGAGGCGCAGCTTGATGCGCTTGACGGCGCCAATCTCGACGCCCTTGAACTTGACCGGCGCGCCGACTCGCAGGCCGTTGATGTCGCCGCCGAAGTAGATGACAAATTCGTGGGTCTTGCGGAACAGGCTGCCCGAGCCGAAGACCACGACCGCGGCCAGGATGAGGCCGATTGCGCCGAGAACGAACGCGCCAACCGTTGCGGGATTGATTCGCTTACCCATGTTGCCCCTCTGCTTTTTCCGTTTTGTGATCTTCTGCGCCGCGGGTCAGGAAAGCTTGCACACGCTGATCGGTGGAATGCGCCAGCAGGTCCTTGGGGTCGCCGTGCGCGATCATCGTCCTGCTCTCCGCGTCGAGAAAAATACTGTTGTTGCCGATTGCAAAAATGCTGGCCAGCTCGTGGGTGACGACAACCACGGTCGCGCCCAGGTTGTCGCGCAGCTCGAGGATCAAGTCGTCAAGCAGGCGGGAACTTATCGGATCGAGGCCGGCCGACGGCTCGTCGAAGAAAAGTATTTCGGGATCGAGCGCGATCGCGCGTGCGAGTCCCGCGCGCTTTTGCATCCCGCCACTGATCTGGCTCGGATAGTAGCCCTCGAAGCCCTTGAGGCCGACCAGAGCCAGCTTGAGCGCGGCGACGTCGCGAATTTCCGACTGCGACAGATCGGTAAATTCGCCGAGCGGCAGTCCGACGTTTTCCGCCAGCGTCATCGAACTCCACAGCGCGCCGCTTTGATAGAGCACGCCGAAGTGCCGCAGCATCGCCTCGCGCTGCTCCGGCTCGCCCTTGGTGAAATTGAAATCGCCGTACCAGACTTCGCCCTTGGCCGGCTCGATCAGTCCGAGCATGTGGCGGAGCAGGGTGCTTTTGCCGCTGCCGCTACCGCCCATGATTATGAAGATGTCACCGTGATTGACGGTGAAGTTTATATCTTTCATCAACACGAAGGTTCCGTACGCCATCGTCAGATTCTTCACGATAATTGGCGGCGGACCGTCCTTAGGAAACGAGACCGCCGATGACGGTTTTCCGTCCGATGCTCTTATCGATGGATGCGTGGTGGCCATTTCAGCGCGTCGCGCTCGTCTCGCGACTGTAGCTCCGGTTAATTTGCTCGGCGATGTACTGAAAGACTTCGCGCCAATTCCGCGGGTCGATTCCGTCGTCGTCCGCCGTCCGTACGATCACGACTTTCGTCTTTGGCGAGACGAAGATGAACTGGCCGTATGTGCCGATGCCCATATAGCTGTGGTCGCCGTGACCTTGCGAAACACCCCACCAGAAATACTTGTAGTACCCGCCCTTGTCCTGCCATCGAGAGAAAGTCTCCCATGGCCGACGGTCCGCCGGATCCGGGGCAGTCGATTCGAGGATCCAACGCTCCGGAACAATCTGCTTGCCATCCCAGTTGCCGCCATCGAGGTACAGGCGCCCGAACTTGGCCAGGTCAATCGCGCGCGCGTTGAGCAAAATCGGCGTGAGCTCGAAACCATCCGCGTCGCTGTCGATGCTCCAAGTGGCTGGATATTCCATGCCGACGGGTTTCCAGATTTTCTCCTGGAGATATTGGCTGGGCGCGCGACCGGTAGTCCGTTCGAGGATCATGCCGATCAGCTCCGCGTTGAAGTTGTTGTAGTGAAACGATTGGCCCGGCGGGTCCATGATCTTCAGATCCGATAGCAGCAGTTGCCGGATATCGGGGTAGTAGCCTGCCAGCACGAATTCGTCCCATGGGAAAAAGCTGATGCGGTATTGGATGCCCGAGCCCATCGTCAGAAGATTCCTGACCGTAATCGCGCCGAAGCCCTGGTCCTTCAGCTCCGGCAGGTAGTTTACGATCGGATCGTCGAGACTCTTGATATAGCCCTCGCCGATCGCGATACCGACCAGCGCCGAGGTGACGGACTTCGACAGCGACCATGCGGTGCAGACAGAATCGCGCGCGAAGCCGTTGAAATAGTCCTCGGCGAGCAACTGGTTGTCACGGACGACAATGAAGGCATGAGTGCGCGTCCTTCGAAGAAGGTCATCGAGCGAGACCCGCTTGACGACCTCGCCGTCTGCGTATTCCACCGTGGCCGGGACCCGGCCGCTGCCGCCCGGCGCGAAATGAAAGGCGGCCGGCGACTTGTCGATCGTATGAAACCCGTAACGCAGGTAATCGTCGGAACGGGGCGAGACGACGCGTTGCGCACCCCACACGAAATAGCGATAGAGGTAGCCCGGTCGAGTCCACGGCGCGGCGCTCGCCGGAGAGTCGAGCATGAGCGCAGCCGCGAGGCTGACCAACACCGCTACGAGCGGCGCTGCGATCCACGTTTTGTGAATTATTGGGATAAGCACCTAGATCCCGATGACGTTGAAGATGAAGGCGAAGATGCCGCAGGCGACGATTACGTAAACGACTCCCGTGACTACCGCCTCGGTCGCTGCGTCGCCGACCGCCGACGAGCTGTCGCCGCACTGGAATCCGCGCAGGCATCCGGCGACCGCGATGATTATGCCGTAAACGGCGGCTTTGAAGACGCCGCCGAAGATGTCGGTGAGCGTGACCGCTGCCCGCGTTTCGCGAAGATAGGTGCCAAGCGGGATATGCAGCATCGTGGCGCTGACGAGCGCTCCTCCGGCCACGCCCAGGCAATCGGAGTACACGCACAGGAGCGGGATCATCAGGAACAGGGCGAGCACGCGCGGCAACACCAGGAATTCGAGCGGCGAGATTCCCATCGTGGTCAGCGCGTCGATTTCCTGCGTCACTTTCATCGAGCCGAGCTGCGCGGCAAACGCTGCTCCGGTGCGGCCCGCCATGATGATCGCCGCCATCATCGCGCCCATGTCGCGGCTCATTGCAATTCCAACCAGATCGGCGACGAAGATTGTTGCGCCGAACTGTTGCAGCTGCACCGCGCCTTCGAATGCGAGAATCACACCGACCAGGAAGGTGACCAGGGTGACGATGCCGAACGCGTTTGCCCCGCAATCCTGGATTATGATCATCAGATCGACTCGACGAAAACGCGCCTTGCCGAAGGGCAGCTTTGCGAACGCTATCGTCACTTCGCCGAAGAAGCGCAGAAAATCATCCAGCCCCTGTGCGTACGAAATCGCTTCGTGGCCAAGCTCTTCGATGAACGTACTATGCGACACTTCGGCGCGGGCGCCGGTTTTTTCCGGCACCGCCTCGGCGAGCTGGATCAGGCTGCGGACGCCTTCGGGCAGCGGGCTCCAGTCGGCGGGCAACTTGCGCTTATGGCAAAGCTCGCTGATGCCGATGAGGAAGGTGAGCAGGCCGCTGTCCCAGTCGCGAAGATCGGCGGCGTCGAAAGTCAGCCGGGTCGGCTTCGGCGCGGCGTCGAGTTGTTTCTCGACGAGGGCGGCCGAGGGCAAGCCGTGACGAAGATGCCAATCGCCGACGAGGCGGACGACGAGCGTGGATTTATCGGCGCGCGCAAACGAAAGTTCGCCCGATTGTTGGGATTGTTTGTGCGCCTCCATCGGTGCGGCTCAATAGAGCACGCCGATAAAAGGTAGCACAATTCGTCGCCTTTCGATGGGTTAACAGGCCTTTTCGCAAGCCAACAGCGGGCGCATCGAATACAATATTTTGCGTGAAAGCGATGGTGGTCGAGAAGCCGGCGCCGATCGAATCGGATCCGCTCCACGCGATCGACGCGGACGTGCCGGAGCCGGGACCAGGCGAAATTCGGGTGCGCGTCAGCACCTGCGGCGTATGCCGCACCGATCTTCACGTGGCTGAAGGTGACCTGCCGCCGCGCCATCCGCGAATTATTCCCGGTCATGAAGTCGTTGGCGTCGTGGACAAGCGCGGAGTCGGCGCGGCGCGATTCAAGCAGGGCGATCGAGTGGGTATCGCATGGCTGCGCGAGACTTGTGGCGTCTGCGTCTATTGCCGTCGCCGCCGCGAAAATCTCTGCCCCAATGCGCGTTTCACCGGTTACGATCACGACGGCGGTTACTGCGAGTTCGCCGTCGCGCGCGAGGACTTCGCGTACGCGCTCTCCGATTCGCTGGGCGATGAAGAAGCGGCGCCGCTGTTGTGCGCCGGAATCATAGGATTTCGCGCAATCAAGCGCGCCGAAGTAAAGCCCGGCGCGACGGTCGGGCTCTACGGTTTTGGCGGCTCGGCACATCTCGCGATCCAGGTACTGCGTTATTGGGGATGCCGCGTGTTCGTCATGAGCCGCGGCGGACCGCATCGCGACCTGGCAAAAGATCTCGGCGCCGAATGGATTGGCAATGCAGAAGACGCGCCGCCTGCGCCACTCGACGCCGCAATTTTGTTCGCGCCCGCGGGAAATCTCGTGCTGCCGGCTCTGGAAGCACTCGACCGCGGCGGAATTCTCGCGGTCGCGGGAATTTATCTAAGTCCAATTCCGGCGCTGGACTACGAAAAACATCTCTTCTACGAAAAAGAATTGCGCAGCGTGACCGCCAACACGCGCGCCGACGGCGAAGAGTTCCTGAAACTCGCCGCCGAGATACCGATTCGAATCAGCACGATGGCTTTCGGCCTCGCCGAAGCCAACGTCGCGCTCAAGATGCTCAAGCACGACGAGATCAAAGGCGCCGGCGTGCTGCGAATTTCGTGAAAGCTACCAAGGCTGCCAGAGCCTGACGCCTACCTGACCCCAGTACGCCAGATAGCTCGTGAGTCCCACGCACGCCATTGCGACGAGGAAGGAATGTATCCGGACGCCGCGATGAATTGGCGATTGCGACGACATCAGCACGAGCGCGAGTCCGATTAGCGAAAACATCGCGAATGCGATCGTGCCGACGAAATACGCAAGCGATGCCACCCCGATGCGCGCGAGGTAAACTGGCTCCGAGGTCAGCGCCATCGCGAATGCGGCAATCAGTGAAACCGTCGCGAGCAGCGGAAGGATTCGGATCGCGAGATGCTCAACGTTAGCGCCGAAAATCCTGCGCGGGATCCAGATCAAGGCGAACACGATCGACGACAGCATCGCGAGGATCGCGCCGAGCACGAGCACCAATCGTATCATCGGCCAGGTCGGATCCGTTTTGACGAAGTAGGCCGGGATCGGGAGGTCGGGTGGCAGCGACGTGACCATCACGACATTATCTTTGCCATCGGTGGTGAAGATCGTGGTCGCTTCTTCGCTGTGTTCGGTGCGGAATTGGTTGTTGCCGACTGGAATCAACGATCGTGGCGGGCCCAGCACTGGCCGCACTTGGATCGCGCCGTTCTTTACACTGACGAATTGCCCGCCGAGCAGCAGGTCCGCGAAGCGCAGCTTCTCCTGCCGCGATGACGCGAACTGATAGTAACCCGTCCACTCCGACGCTCCCGGCGGCAGCTTCGCGGCGGGCTCCTGATGCGCCTTCGCGCCGCGCGTCATGTACGCGTAGAGGATTTGCTCGATCTCCCGGAACGCGTGGCCACCGTTTTGCGACGCATCGTTGATCGAAAAAAAGTAACCGACGCCCGCCTCCGGCACATAGACGTAGCGCGACAGGAAGCCGTCGATTCCACCGTCATGCCCGCGTTGAATCAGCGCCTCTCCCTGGTCCTCGTAGTTGCCCAGTCCGTAGCCGGCCTTCAGTCCGTCGCGCGCCGCGAGCGACGTCTCGGGCGTCTCCATTCTGGTGATCGATTCCGGGCTGACGATCCTCGCGCCGTCGAGCGCGCCGCGATTCAGCATCATGCGGACGAATCGCGCCATCTCGTGCGCTGAGGATTTCATTTCTCCCGCCGGCCGCAAATAAATCGGGAAGTAGGGCACCGGCTTTTCGGCGTCATAGCCCTGCGCCAGCGTGTTCGTCACTGCGGGTGTCAGCCGCATATCGGAATGCGCCATACCGAGCGGGCGCAGAATGTTTGCCCCGATGTAGTCTTCGAGCGGAACGCCCGCCGTCTTCTCGACGATGTATCCAGCCAGCCCGTAGCCGGGATTCGAGTACGACATCCGCGACCCCGGCCGCCATCGCACATGCTCGGGGCCGGCGAAATGCGTGAGCGTCCATAGCAGCGGCCGCGGATTGTCGGGCGGCGAGTCGAAATCGTAAAACTCGGCCAGCGAGAAATCGTCGAAGCCCGCGGTATGCTCGAGCAGATTGGCGAGCGTGACGGGATTCGTCGCTTCCCACGGATTCACAACCGGAATCTCCGGCGCAACGTCTGCGACTTTTTCGTCGAGGCTAAGCTTGCCGCGCTCAGCCAGTTGCAGAGCAGACAACGCGACGAAGCCCTTGGTGATCGATCCGACGCGGAACATCGTGTCGGCGGTGACGTCGCGATTTGCCGCGAGGTCCGCCTTGCCGACGCCGCCGGTCCACACGACTTGATCCTTGTTGACCAGCGCGATTCCGACGCCGGGCACTTTGTATTTTTTCAGGATCGCCGATACCGCCGACCTGAGTTCGTCAATGTTGGCTGGGACCGGCGTCTGCGCTGTGCTTTTCGATTCGGCGGAACAAGCCGCAATCGCGAGCATCGCGACGACTCCAGCGATCGCCGCGACTTGGTTGTGCAAGTTTGGCTTCATCAGAGCGACCGCTTCATTAGTATTCGTTGACGTGCCGACGCGATGCTTGCTAGCCTTCAACTGTTGCGATTTAACGTATATATCAAGCGCCAGAGGCATCAATGGCATTAGTCAAAAGCGGACTCGAGTCGTCCAAGGGCGACGAGATTCTGCTCGGCGATACTGCGGTCCTGACCCGGCTGGACAAGGCGCTGGGCTGGGCGCGAAAATTTTCGATCTTTCCATATCCGTTCGCCACCGCATGCTGCGCGATGGAATATATGTCGCTCTCGATGACGCCTTACGACATCGATCGGTTCGGCGCGCTCTTGCCGCGCTTCACGCCGCGCCAGGCCGACTTGCTGATGGTCATTGGCACCGTGACGGTTCGCCAGGGGCCGATCCTGCGCCGGGTTTACGAGCAGATGGCCGAGCCGAAGTGGGTGATGGCGTTTGGTGCGTGTGCTTCGACCGGAGGCTTCTACGACAACTACGCGACCTTGCCGGGAATCGACAGGATCGTCCCGGTTGACGTGTATGTTCCCGGATGCCCACCGCGGCCAGAGGGCGTGCTCGACGCGCTGATGGCGTTGCAGCGGAAAATCCAGGGTCAGAAGCAGAAACTGATGGCGCTCAGCGAAAAGCATCCCGCCTGAACCACGCAACGAGCGAACCGGATTCACATGGAACGCATTCTGACTCGCTGGCTGGATATCCCTGACCTTCGCAAACTCGACGTGTACCTTGCGAATAACGGCTACAAGGCCGCGCGCAAGGCATTCTTCGAGATGACGACCGACGACATCATCAACGAGATCAAGAACTCGAACCTTCGCGGGCGCGGCGGTGCGGCGTTTCCGACCGGCGTCAAGTGGAGCTTCATCCCGAAGGACTCCAAGAAGCCGGTCTACGTCTGCGTCAACGGCGATGAGAGCGAGCCGGGCACCTTCGCCAATCGCTATCAGTTCGAAAACGATCCGCACGGCATTATTGAGGGAATCCTGATCGCGTGCCGCGCGGTCGGTTCGCATACTGCGTACATCTACATGCGCGGCGAATTCAGCGTGCAGCAGCGCAGCATGGATGCGGCCCTCGCCGACGCGCGCGCCGCGGGCTACGTCGGCAAGGATGTCATGGGCTCCGGCTACGGGGTGGACATCTGGACGCATAAAGGCGCGGGCGCGTACATCTGCGGCGAGGAAAGCGCACTGCTGGAATCGCTCGAAGGCAAGCGTGGCTACCCGCGCAACCGGCCGCCGTTTCCCGCGATCGTCGGCGCCTTCGGCTGTCCAACAGTGGTCAACAACATTGAGACCTTGTCGAACGTGCCGCACATCATCAATCGCGGCGCCGCCTGGTATAAGGCCATTGGTCCCGAGAAGAGTCCCGGCACCAAGCTGGTATGCCTCTCAGGCCACGTGAATAAGCCCGGCCTGTACGAGTTACCAATGGGCACGCCGATGAAGGAAATTATCTACGACATCGGCGGCGGCATTCTCGGCGGCAAGACGCTCAAGGGCGTGATACCGGGCGGCGCGTCATTCCCGGTCCTCAACAAGGAGGAGTCCGAGCGCGCGATTTTCGATTTCGACTCGATGCGCACGATTGGCTCGGCGATGGGCTCCGGGGTGGTGATCGTCATGGACGAAAACACCTGCATGATCGATATGCTGCTGACGACCGCGCACTTTTATCATGACGAATCGTGCGGGCAGTGCACGCCGTGCCGCGAAGGATGCGGCTGGATCGAAAAAATCATGACCGAGATGGAAGCAGGGCAGGGCAGGATCGAGCAGCTCGAGCTGCTCAACAACATCTCCGACAACATGGTCGGCAACACGATCTGCGTGCTCGCCGACAGCATCGCGATGCCGGTCAAGAGCTATGTCGCCAAGTTTCGCGATGAATTCGAAGCGCACATCAAGCTCGGGCGCTGCCCGTTCAAGACTAGTTCGGCCCAGCAAGCCGCCTGACAGGACTCACTGAAAGCGATGCCCAAGCTTACGATCGACGGCAAGGAAGTCGAAGCTGGCGCCAACCTGAATGTCATTCAGGCGGCCGAACTTCTCGACATCGAGATTCCTCACTATTGTTTTCATCCCGGATTGTCGATCCCAGGTAACTGTCGCATGTGCCTGGTCGAAGTCGAGAAGGCGCCCAAGCTCCAAATCGCCTGCAATACGCGCGTCGCCGACGGTATGGTCGTTCACACCACCAGCGACAAGGCGAAGGCCGCGCAGAAGGCGGTGCTCGAATTTCTGTTGATCAATCATCCGATCGACTGCCCGGTTTGCGATCAGGCCGGCGAGTGCAAGCTGCAAGATTACTACATGGATTACGATCAGCAGCCGTCGCGTTTTCCGCTGCCCGAGAAAAATCACAAGGGCAAGGCGATCGACATCGGCTCGGGCGTGATGCTCGATCAGGAGCGATGCATCCTGTGCGCGCGATGCACGCGGTTTTTCGACGAAGTGACGAAGACCTCAGAGCTGGCGATTTTCGAGCGCGGCGATCACAACCGCATCGACATCAATCCGGGACAGCCGGTTAACAACAAGTACGCCGGCAACGTCGTCGACATCTGTCCGGTCGGCGCGCTCACCGAAAAAGAATTTCGCTTCCGCATGCGCGTCTGGTACCTGCATCGCACGGCGTCGGTGTGCGGCGGATGCGAGCGCGGTTGCGCGATCGACATCCATCACCATCGCGGACGCATCTACCGCTTCAAGCCGCGCTACAATCCCGGCGTCAATGACTACTGGATGTGCGACGAAGGCCGGCACAGCTTTCCGGCGCTGCAGAACGAAACGCGCCTCACGTCGCCGCTGGTGCAGGCGAAGGATCAGCTCGTCGTCGAGCCGTGGGGCGAAGGAGTCAGGCGCGCGGCATCGATCATCGCGGACTACAAACGCACCTACGGCGGCAATTCGATCGCGGCGGTCGTCGATGCGACCGCTACAAACGAAGAAACATTCATACTCAAAGAATTGATGAAGAGAACGATCGGCTCGGATCGAATCGCGATGCTCAACTGGTCGCCGCCGGGTGTCAGTGGCGACGACGAATTGCTGATTCGCGCCAACAAAAATCCCAACACGCGCGGACTCGCGGCGCTCGGGCTCAAGGCCGACGGACTCGACACGCTCGCGTCGGCGGTCGCGTCGGGCGAGCTCAAGATGCTGATCGCATTCCGCGCCGACCTGGTTCGTGCGCTCGGCGAAGAGGAATTCGTCAGGCGCTTCGGCGCGCTCGACTACATGCTGGTGCTATCGACAGACGCCAACGAGACTTGCCAGATGGCGAACCAGGTCTGGCCGATCGCGGCGTATCCGGAAATCGATGGCAGCGTCACGAACTTCCAGGGCCGCGTGCAACGAATCAACGCGGCGTTCCCACCGCCTGGAAACGCAATTGCCGGCGTCGAGGCGATCGCGCGACTGGGCCACGCACTGGACGGCGTCGATCGTCCGCACACAGCCGACACCGTCTTCGCCGCGATGGCAGCGG
Organism: Binatus sp. (SeqCode); assembly: GCF_036522015.1. Classification (GTDB taxonomy): domain Bacteria; phylum Desulfobacterota; class Binatia; order Binatales; family Binataceae; genus Binatus. The sequence continues at coordinate 2,186 of NZ_DATDGQ010000005.1, read as the reverse complement.
CGGAGCCCGCCTTCAAGGGCCTAAGCCTCGCGAATCTCGGCGAGCACGGCGTAGATCTGGCCGCGAGCTGAACAGACAGTCGGCGAAGAACCACGAATTCGGACCCTCACCCGACACTCAAGGTCTCGCGTCGGCCGCTCCCTGATAGAGAGAGGCGAATTGAAGAATTTCTCAGCCTGCGTGACAGTTGAAGCGGAAGCCTGATTTGCCGGTGTGAATCCGGGCGATTCGGGTTTTGATCTTTGGCGTGATTGGCAGGTCGGGAAACGCCTTGACGAATGCTTGCAGACCCGCGGACGTCTTGTCGGCGTTTTCGCAGGCGCAAATTCCTGAGAGGAGTTCTGATTCGAGGCTGTCGATTTCGCCTTGTGCTTCGGATGCGTAGTCGTCGGGATACGTCGTGCGGAAGGTCAGCCAGCCGCGATAAAGATCGACCATCAGCTTTCCGTCGAAGAGCGTGCATCCCGATTCGCCGGTCTGCTGCTGGATATAGGCGGGGAACGGGCCGTTGCCGTCGGGTTCTGTGCGCGAGTAAATGTCGAAAAAAGTGCGGTCGGCTTTGGTACCCTGCTTGCGCGCGAGGCTTTTGAAGTAGTCGACGCTCGGGCGCACGACTATCATCGCTTCCCGAACCACGATGAACCCCTGCATCTGGTGCTGAACTTGCTGATACTGCGATTCGCTGAGGTCGGGCAGGATTGCTTGTAGCTGCGGGCTCGTCTGCATGCCGGCCTCGAAGATCGGCTCGATAGGACTCTTGCCGCCCGATGTCCTCAAGTGGTCGAGCGCCGATGCGTAGGCTGACACTGCGGGCGGTATCTCCACATCCGCGGCGGATGCCTGGATCGCGAAGCACGAGAGCGCGATAGCGGCGGCAAGGAGCGCGCGGACGAAAGCGGGCGATGGATTGACGGATGTGAGCAAGCGGCCTCGATCGGTAGCATCGCGATCGCATCGCGCGCAAGTGTGCGCGCAACGCCTGATCGAGTCCGCACCGCGCTGACGTCAGTTTGAGCTACTCTTTGGAGGGCTGGAACACTATCTCGACGTGATCCAGATAGCTGAGCAGCTGGCGCGCCAGCGTCGTCACCGCGCCATCGTCGCGAATCGCGGCGGCACTTTCGAGCGACCGGCCTATTTCGGTCATCGCGTCGAATCCGTAGCTGCCCCCTTCGCCCTTGACCCGATGCGCAATGCGGCTGATCTCAGCGTAGTCGTGGCGCGTCACTGCCTCGAAAATCGTGTCGATGTCAGCGCGTTTGTGCCTAAGAAATCCCGGGATCAGGTCGGTCAGATCTTCGTCCACTTCCACTATTACTCGGTCCTGCATGTTTCCTCCTTGAGATTGGCGACGTCCGCGCGTTCGTCGTCGGACTGGTTCCCTTCGACTGCGTCGCGAATCGCGTCGAGCAGCGTCGATTTTTTTACCGGCTTGGTAACGTGCGCGTCGCACCCGGCCGCCCTGGTGCGAATCACCGCTTCTTCCAGCGCCGAAGCGGTCAGCGCCACGATGGGTGTGCGGCGGCGGCTATTAGCCACCTCCCAGACTCGAATGGTGCTGGTTGCTTCGTAGCCGTCAACGATCGGCATCTGGATATCCATCAGCACCAGGTCGAACTTCCCGGCGGTGAATTTGTCGATTGCCTGCTGGCCGTCTTCGGCCTCTTCGAGATGGTAGGGGGTTTTCTTCAGATACGCGCGAATCAATGCGCGGTTGTCGTGCGAATCATCGACCATGAGAATTTGCAGCGGCCGATCGAGCATTGCCGATGTAGCCGATGCCGGCCCGATTGCCGGCGGCGGCGACTTGTCGCTGTGGGCTTCGAGCTGCACTCCGGCGCGCGCTCGCGCGACCGCCGCGAACAACTCGAGGCGTCGCACCGGTTTGACGATATAGTTGTCCACCCCGATTGCGTGCAGGCGCGCCAGCTTGTTGGTCAAATCGTTGGTCCCGAGCATCATCACGATCTGCGGCCGCCCTGGGCCGCCGTTCATCAGGAATTCGGCGACTTCTAGTCCGCCCTGCTGGGGCATCGTGCCGTCGAGCAGCACGAGCCGGAAGCGCGAGTTCTGCGCAGTGTCTCGCGTGAGTTCCACGATTGCCTTGGCCGCCGACGACGCTTGGGTCACCTGCGCGCCTTGCGCTGTCAGCAGTTCGGCGACAATCGAGCGACTATCGTCGTTGT
>NZ_DATDGQ010000004.1:0-23741 GCF_036522015.1 Binatus sp. (SeqCode) | reverse complement strand
CAGGAACCTCCGGCGCGGGCGCGACCGTTCGCCGCAGTTCTGCGCTATGCTCGCGCTTGACTACGTCGCTTTCGACCGGCGACTTGAGCGCGCTCGGGCGCGGCCGCGCGGGACGAATCGTGCGCGGCTGTTGCGATTCATTCTCGGCGCCTTCCGGAGCCACTTTGCGCACTTTCGCAGGCACCGGATCCGCGTTGAACACGTGGCCGCATCGCGAGCACTTGAAGGTCGGTGTATCGTCGGGCAGGACCCGCTCATCGATCCGATAACGGGTGTGGCAACTGGTGCATTGAATTTCGATCATTCCACCGCCTCGCATCCCGCGGAAAAAATTATCACACCGCCGGGGGCCGCGCATCTGCGGAGCGTCGTGCGATGCGGATAGCGCTGCTGACCCGTCGTTTCGATCGCGCAGGGGGCGGCACCGAGCGCGATTTGATCGTTACTGCGAATTGCCTGCGCGCGGCGGGACATGAAATCACGATCTTCGCGGACGAGATCCGCGGCGCAACCGGTAACTGGGATGTTCATCGCGTCGGCGCCGGCCCGCGGCTTGGACGCGCGCTGTCCCTGATGCGATTCGCATGGACTGCCGCGCCCGCAGCCCGCCGCGCCGGTTCCGACCTGGTGTTGAGCTTCGCGCGATGCGTCGGCGCGGACGTGATGCGCTCCGGCGGCGGTGCGCATGCCAGCTACCTCCGCGCGGCGCGAAAATGGCGCGGCGCGCTCGGCACAACCGCGATGCGTCTGAGTCCGTACCATTGGGTTCAGATACTCGTCGAGCGCCAGGCCTTCCGCAGTGCGAGCCTGAAGCGGGTGATCGCGGTGTCAAATTTCGTCCGCGACGATCTGATTCGTGAATTCGGCCTCGCGCCTGAGAAAACGATGACGATCTACAACGGCGTCGATCTCGATCGCTTCCGGCCCGCCACCGATCCGGACGAGCGCGCTGCCATCCGTCAGAAGTTTATCGTGCCGGCCAGCGCCCGCGTGGTCGCTTTCGTCGGCAACGGCTTCGCGCGCAAAGGACTGGGATTCCTCATCGAAGCGTGGCCGCTGGTCGCAGGCGGCGCGTTCCTGCTGGTGGTGGGCGCCGATCGACAGACTGAAAAATTCGCGCGTCGCGCTCGCGCACTCAATGTAGGCGGGCGAGTAGTGTTCACCGGCCCGCAACCCAACGTCGAGGCGATCTTCCATGCGGCGGACGCATTTGCGATGCCGTCGCTGTTCGAGCCGTTCGGCAACGTCGTGATGGAAGCGATGGCCAGCGGATTGACCGCGATGACCAGCGCCTTCTCGGGTGCCGCGGAAGTCATCCCACCCTCGATGCGCGGGTTCCGAGTCGAGAACCCCGACGACGTAGGCGAAGTTGCTCTCCGGCTCGGCGCCCTGTTCGACGCCCCCGCAAGTCTCGCCACCGAGGCGCGCGCGACCGCCGAAAAATTCACCTGGACGCGCTACGCGAAGGAATTGACCGCGCTGATCGAATCGATAGGGTAGGGTGCGCGGCGCAAATGCACTTTATTTAACGTGAAACCCGCGGTGGGTTTCACGCTTCCTTGGGCAGGGGTGACCCCTGCACCCAGTGAAAAGTGAAAAGTGAAAAGTACTAATCGCAAAATGGCGAGGACGCCATTTTGCTCTCAGGTTCTTTTTCCAGTCGCCTTCTTCTTGTGTCATCCCGGGCGAAGCCGATGGCCCCCGGATCTTTCTCGACGCCAGCCGACGCACCCCCAATCACGGATCAACTGCGGTGTGCGAGACTCGAGCAGCAAGCCACCATGAGCGCGCGTTCACCCGCCCAAACCGTCGAACATTCCGCGCGCGATTGCGAGCCTGCGTTCTTCGCGTGCGATTCGCAGGATGCCGGCGCGCGTAAGCTGCGCAACTCGCAGCCGCGTTATCGCGATCGCGTTTTTTAGAATCACGTCCGCCGCGGAATGCTTCTCGTGCAGCATCCGGCATCGACCGCGTTCGCGCGCGATTCTGATGTACCGTTCGCGATTCGCACGCGACGGATCGACTTCGTGATAGACCAGCGCCTTGGGCGCGTATCCGATTCGAAAGCCGGCGCGCCGGAGCCGCTGTGACATCTCGGTTTCTTCCTCGTGGCCACACGCACCTGGCCCGAGACGCTCGTCGAATGGACCCACTTGCTTGATCGCGTCCGCACGAAAGGCCATGTTCGCGCCGAGCACTCCGCGGACTTCGATCACTTCATCGCCGTGATCGGCGATCGGCAGGTCAAGATACGGCGCCATCGGCCCAACTTTCGTTTCTGGATCTTCGGCGGCGAGGATTCGCCCCTTCATCGCGGCGAACTCGCGACGCGTGTCGAAAAATTGCTCGACCGCATCGAGGTAGCCCGGCGCGACAACCAGGTCGTCGTCGAGAAACACCAGGACCTCTCCCGAAGCTTGTGCGATTGCGCGATTCTGGATGCGGCATTTTCCCGCGCGAGGTTCGTGCAGACGCTTCAGCGGCGGCGCTTCGAGCGCAAGCCGCATCGGCGCCGGCGTTCCATTTTCCGCGATGATTAGTTCGCGCGAGCCGGTGGCTAGTTCCGGCGCGAGACTCTCGATCAGTCGCGGCAGCGAGTCGGGACGGTTGTGAGTCGCGATGATGACCGAGGTCTTCAACTGCCTTTGATCTTAGGTTCCTGAATCTTGCGAAATCGCATGATGATATTTTCATCCATCAGCAGGCTCGCGCTGGTCATGAACCCAAACAGCTCGCGATTTATTTTGCGCTGCTCCGGATCGTTCACGCGACCGTAGAGCATCCATGAGAACCCCGCGATGAAGGGCCACAGTACGGGCGTTAGGATTCGCGATCGCAGCTTGCGCCGGCTGCGTCCGATCGCGTCCATCCGCAGTCCCGCGCCCCATGCGATCCAGTGCAGGTCGTTGAGGCCCATCACATGCCAATTGCGCCCGTCTGCGACGCGATACTTGTACGCCAGCGGCGCGCGCCGCCCCTTGTAGTAGCCGCTCAGCAGGTAATGTATCCGCGAGCTGACGTTAAGACGATTCGGCGTCGTGACGATCGCGACCGCGCCGGGACGCATTACCCGCGCGATTTCGCCGAGCATGTGCGGGATGTCGGCGAGATGCTCGATCACTTCGAGCATCATCACCAGGTCGAAGCTCTCGGTGCTGAACGGGAGATCATTGTCGAGGTTGACGGCGATCCAGCCGGGCTTGCGCGTGCGATACTCGGTCGAAACGACGCGCCATCCGCGCTCCGCAAGCAACCGGCTCGAAAGACCGTCGCCCGCACTCAAGTCCAGCGCGAGCGACGACACCCCCGGCGCCGGCGCCAGCGCTACAGCGCCGCGAACCCGTTCACTCATCGTAACCGCAGATTGTGTGTTACCGGCACTCCGTGCTCAAGACGTCGGCGCGAGCCGCGCTCGCCTGCGTTGCACTAAGCTGTGCTTGTTTGCGATATTCGCAAGGCATGAAAAAGCTGGCAAGGCTGATACTCAGAGCCTCGGCGATGCCGGTGCTGGCCTTGGTTCTCATGGGCGTTGGTGGACAATTCATCGGTCGCGCAACCGGGCTCAGAATTCAAAACTACATTCCGCCAAACCTCACCCCTTCAGTCGAAATCGTGTGCGTGGTGGTTCAAGAGAACCAAGCTTCAGATTTGTTCCAACTCCCTGGATAGCCGCCCATTTTTTTAAAAGAAGCCAACTCTGATTGGCGGGTTCGGAATGACGCCAGCATCGCGCGAAAATCGAATCCCGTCTTGAATTGGAATCATCAGCCAGTTAAACCGTATACTCTTGGCCTCGCTCGCGAGAGTGGCGGAATGGCAGACGCGCAAGGCTCAGGACCTTGTGAGCGCAAGCTCGTAGGGGTTCAAGTCCCCTCTCTCGCACCAATTTGATTGCGCCGTGGCCCTGCAACTCAGTATGGCGTGGGGATGGCGGTAGTCGAATCCTTGTTGCCGGTGTGTTCGGGACCGTGGCACTTCGCGACGTCGGCTTCGCTGGCGCCCAGATTAGAGGCGATCTCAGCGTCGGAGCGACCCCCCTGCTGCTGCAGCTTCACGGCGTTGCAATCGACATGGTCGGTGGACAACGAGCTGCAACCTGACACGCCCGCGAAAATCAAAGTTCCAAGCACGGCTGCAATCCCCAGTTTACGAAAAGCATCAACCATGAACTATCCCTCCGGCGTCGAATACCTGTCCCTAAATCCGAGCATGCGCACGATATTATTAACCGATCGGTATTTACAAGCTCCGGATTGGGCGGACGCGTTAGCCTCGGCGCATCGTGCTTGAGAGGCGACCGGCATGACAATATGATTTGAGCGAAGGGCGCATCGCGCCCTTTTTTCGACGGAGCGCCGTTGGTGGATTTGCCCAAAACATTCGATTCCAAATCCGCTGAGGAACGATGGTTTCAGCTGTGGATCGACCTCGGCTACTTCAAAGCCGATCCCGCGCGCCCGGGCAAAGTCTTCTCGGTCGTAATCCCGCCGCCCAACGTCACCGGCCAACTCCATCTCGGCCACGCCCTCAACGTCTCGCTGCAGGACATCATCGTTCGCACGCGCCGGATGCAGGGTTACAACACGCTGTGGCTGCCAGGCACCGACCATGCCGGAATCGCCACGCAGAACGCCGTCGAGAAAGATCTCGCGAAAGAGGGCAAGGACCGTCATCAGCTCGGCCGCGACGCGTTCGTCGATCGAGTCTGGGAATGGCGCGAGACTTACGGCGACCGAATCCTGAATCAGTTGCGCCGCCTCGGCGCGTCATGCGATTGGAGCCGCGAGCGCTTCACGCTGGACGCGGGCCTTTCGCAGGCAGTCACCAAGGTCTTCGTCGATCTCTACAGTAAAGGCCTCATCTATCGGGCGAAGCGGCTCATTAACTGGTGTCCGCGATGCGAGACGGCGCTTTCTGATCTCGAAGTCGATCACAAAGAAGTCACTGGCAGCCTCTGGCATATACGGTATCCATTTGCGGAGGGCAGCGGTGCGATCACCATAGCGACGACCCGTCCTGAAACGATGCTGGCCGACACCGGCGTTGCCGTAAATATGGACGACGATCGCTACAGGTCGCTGGTTCACAAGGATGGCCGCCCGATTCGTACGACTATTCGTCTTCCGCTGGTTGGTCGCGAGATTCCGCTTTTCGGCAGCGAGTTCGTCGATCGCAGTTTTGGAACTGGCGCGCTAAAAGTCACGCCCGCGCACGACGCGCTCGACTTCATTCTCGGCCAGACGGAAAATCTCGAGTTCATTTCGATTTTTGACGGCAGAGGGCGGATCAACGAGTACGGCGGTGCGTATCGCGGTCTGTCCCGAGAAGAAGCACGCAAGCAAATCGTCAAAGACCTCGAAGTCGCGGGGCTGCTCGAGAAGATCGAGCCCTACAGGCACTCGGTAGGCGTGTGCTCGCGATGCGATACCGTCGTAGAGCCGATGCTCTCCGAACAGTGGTTTCTGCGGATGCGCGAGATGGCCGACCGAGCTATCAAAGCAGTGAAAGATGGCGATACGACCTTTCATCCCAAGCGCTGGGAGAACGTATTTTTCAACTGGCTCGAAAACATCCACGACTGGTGTATCTCGCGTCAGCTTTGGTGGGGCCATCGGATTCCCGCCTACCGATGCGTCCGATGCGACCATCTGATCGTCGCAGCCGAGCGGCCGTCGCGATGCCCCGAGTGCGACGGCTCCGACATCGTGCAGGACGACGACGTGCTCGACACCTGGTTCAGCTCGGGCCTATGGCCGATGTCCACGCTCGGATGGCCGGAGGACACCCCCGACTTCGCGCGATACTACCCGACCAGCCTGCTGCTGACCGGCTTCGATATAATTTTTTTCTGGGTCGCGCGCATGATGATGTTCGGCCTGGAGTTCACCGACAAAGTCCCATTCAAGGACGTGTACATCACGCCGCTGGTGCGCGACGAACTCGGCAAGAAGATGACCAAGTCGAAGGGCAACGTCGTTGACCCGCTCGACTTGATGAACCAGTACGGCGCCGACGCGGTCCGCTTCACGCTGGCGCAGTTGGCTGCGCAAGGCCGCGACGTGATCCTCTCGCACGACAGATTCGCCGCCGCGCGCGCCTTCGCCAACAAAATCTGGAACGCCGCCCGCTTCGTCATGATGAATCTCGAAGGCGCGCCGCAACCTTTGCCGAAAATAGAAATCGCGAGCCTCGGTTTGGCCGAGCGATGGATCCTGTCGCGCCTGGACGACACGATTCGCGAAGTCAGCGACTCGATCGACGCCTACGAATTCAACGTCGCCGCGATGAAGCTGTACCAATTCATCTGGCACGAGTTCTGTGACTGGTACATCGAGCTATCAAAGGAGCCACTAAAAGCCGGCGGCGAGCCTCAAGCTGGCGCGCGATGGGTGCTAATCAACGTATTCGACAAGATGCTGCGCCTGCTGCACCCATTCATGCCATTCGTGTCAGAAGAAATCTGGCAGGTGATTCGCCCGTATATCGATGAACCAAATCTCGCAGCGCATCTGCCGATCGCGAAGTATCCGGAACCGTCGGCAAGGAATCCGCTGTCGGCAGCGGAAGAGCTCGCGATGAATCATTGCATCGAGGCAACCGAAGCGATCAACTCGCTGCGCTCGCTGCTCGGATGGCATCCGGGCCAGCGCGTCACCGCAACAATCAAAGCGGGGGATGTTAAAGAGCTAGAGATGTGGCGGCCGTATGCGATGACGCTCGCGAAAGTCGAAGCGTTGAACGTCGATGCATCAGGAGATCGCGCAGTCTTCGCGCATCTTGCGTGGGCGGACGTCGGCGTCGATGCGCCTGACGGTTATGACTTCCAGGTCGCGCGTCAGAAATTACAGAAGCAGCTCGACGAGGTCGGCAAACATGCCGCTCAGCATGAAGCACGGCTGAGCGACGAACGCTTCATGAGCAAAGCCGACCCCGAAACGCGTGTCGAAGTCGCGCAACGATTTGAAGGCCTCCAAGCCCAGCGAAAGCTGCTCAGCGAACAGCTACGTCAACTGGAAGAACGCGCATGAGCCATCGCTTCAACTCTTTGCTGTCGTCTGATTCTTGTGTCATCCCGAGCGTAGCCGAGGGACCCCGGATCTTTCTCGACGCTGGCCGACGCACCCCAACCACGGTTACCTCGCTTCGTTGAATTCCTCACATGGAACTCTTCAAGCAATTCGATCCCACCGATCTCATCAAGCGCGCGCTGGCTGAGGATGTCGGGCAGGGCGATATCACCACTGCCGCGACAGTTGCGCCTGGCGCGATGGGCCGTGCGCGGATCACTGTCAAAGAACCGCGTATGATTCTCGCCGGCGGCGTCCTCATTGAGCCCGTGATGCGTCAGGCTGGCGCCGAGCCGCAAAATATCAAGCTCGCGCCTGAGGGCGCTGAACTGAAGGCGGGCGCAGTGCTCGCGGAAATCGAAGGTAAGCTTGCGGGATTGCTCATCGGCGAACGCACTGCGCTCAACTTTGTGCAGCTGCTCTCCGGAATCGCGACCACGACGCGCGCGTTCGTCGATGCGGTCGCGGGAACTCGCGCGAAGATTATCGACACGCGCAAGACTCATCCTGGCCTGCGCGTCGTCGAGAAATACGCGGTCCGCGTCGGCGGTGGGCATAACCATCGCCTTGGCCTCGACAGCGGCGTGCTGATCAAGGAAAACCACATAGCGGCGGCGCGGACGGTGACGAAAGCGATCGAGGGTGCCCGTCGAATCGCGCCGCATACGCTCAAAATCGAAATCGAATGCGAGACCCTCGCGCAAGTTCAAGAAGCACTTAAAGCCGGCGCCGACGCGATCCTGCTCGACAACATGACGCTCGACGACATTCGCAAAGCGCGCGCGCTCGCGGGATCTAAAGTTCAGCTTGATGTTTCGGGCGGCGTGACGCTCGACACTGTTCGCGCAATCGCGGAGGCGGGCGCCGACTTAATCTCCGTCGGTGCGCTGACCCATTCGGCGCGATTCCTGGATATCAGCATGAGAATTGACGCGGTTTGAATTAGCGGACCTCGGTGGACCTACACGCCGGGAGGGCCTTTCCTGAAAAAGAATCCTTATCTTGCTATTGAACGAGGCGCGCCGGGCCGGATCGGCTGGCGAATTCATTATTTCGACGAGATTGACTCCACCCAGGAAGCCGCGCGCGAGCTGGCTGCGGGCGGCGCCGATCAGGGCACGTTGGTTATTGCCGAGCGTCAGACCGCGGGGCGGGGCAGGATGGGCCGGACGTGGCATTCGCCATCCGGCGTCAACCTCTACACCACGATAATCCTCCGCCCGCCGATTCCGCTCGCCGACGTTCCCCGCATGAGCCTGGTCGCGGGGATCGCGGCGGCCGAGGCCCTCGAGCGCGAGGCTCCCGGAATCGTCGCGCTCAAATGGCCCAACGACCTGTGGCTCCGCGGACGCAAGGCCGGCGGTATCATCGCCGAGGCTGTGACCGACGCGCGCCAGAATCTCGACTGTGTGCTGCTCGGCATCGGCCTCAACATCAATCTCGCCGCCGACGACATCCCACCCGACCTGCGCGACAAGGCTACCTCGATGCGTATCGCGACCGGCCACGCATGCGACCGGATTGCGATCGCCGACTCGCTTTTTAATCTGCTCGACTCTCGCTATATGGAAACCCTGACCCGCGGCTTCGATGCGGTTCGCCCGGCCTGGGAACGTTTCTCGGCGCTGACCGGCCGGCGGATCGCGATCGTGGACGGCGACCGGCGTCAATCGGGAGTCGTGAAAGGAATCGACGCGACGGGTGCACTGCTGCTAGACATCGGAGACCGGCTCGAGAGAATCGTCGCCGGTGAGGTGAGCGTGGAGGGAGCGTACGAGTAGCAATATGTGATCAACGCAATATAACTGCATCGATCGGGGCGCGGCGCTCTGAATTCGGCGCTGGTCCCGGCGGGCAAGCTGAGAGGTGATCTCCATGGCTGTGGAGGAAATCGGACGGCTTAGGACAATCGCAATCGTAGGCCAGGGCGGAACCGGCAAGACGCAGGCCGCGGATGCGATGCTCTACACTGCGGGCGCGACGCCAAGGTTGGGAAAGCCCGACGACGGCTCGGCCGCGATGGACTTCGAGCCCGAAGAAACCAAGCATCACATTTCGATCAGTTCCTCGTTCAATCATCTCAACTGGAAAAAGACCGAAGTAATTTTCGCAGACACTCCCGGCTACACCGCCTTTCTGCCAGAGACGCTCACCACCCTGCGCGCGGTGGATGGCGTCGTAATGCTGATAAGTCCCGGCGCGGATACCAAAGTCGAATCAGAAAAGATCTGGACGGCGACCGAAAGTCTCAAGCTGCCGCGGATCGCATTCGTCTCGCGGCTCGATCGCGAACGCACCAGCTTCGACGCCGCGATGAAGGATCTTGAAAAGGTCCTTGGCGCACGCGCCGTCGCGTTGACGATCCCGATTGGCGAGGAGCTCGGCTTCAAGGGCGTCGTTGACGTGCTCGCGATGAAGGCGCTGACCTACGCCGATACCAGCGGCAAATTCAAGGAAGAGGAACTATCCGCCGATCTGAAGACTCAGGCGGAAACTGCACGCACCGCGCTGTTCGAGGCCGTCGCCGAGACTGACGACACGCTGCTCGAAAAGTATCTCGACCAGGGCACTCTGGACGATGCCGAAGTTCGCGCTGCCCTGCACGCGGCTGTCGTCGAGCGCAAGATCACGCCGGTGTTCTGCGGCTCGGGCGCAAAGAATATCGGCATCGGCCCGCTGCTCGACGCCGTCACGACCTACCTGCCCGCGCCCAACGAACGCCCGCCGGTGGAGTGCCAGAATCCGACGACCGGCGAGCCCGTGAGCCGTCCGGCAGATCCGGCCGCGCCGTTCGCCGCGCTGGTATTCAAGACGATAATCGATCCGTTCGCAGGCAAGCTGTCGATTTTCCGCATAGTCTCGGGCCACGCTCAGACCGATGCGGCGGTGTACAACTCGACGCGCGAAACAAAGGAGCGTTTCGGCCAGTTGCTGCGGCTCGAAGGCAAGAAGCAGTCGCCGATCGCCAGCGCGATCGCCGGCGAAATCGTTGCCGTCGCCAAGCTGAAAGACACTACCACCGGCGACACTCTATGCGATGAGAAAGCGCCGGTACTCGTGATGCCGCCGCTGACGCGTCCCAATGGTGTCATCTCTTTCGCGATTCGTCCCAAGACCAAGGGCGACGAGGAGAAATCATCGTCCGCGCTGCAGAAACTGATCGAGGAAGACCTCGCGCTCGAGATGCATCGCGATCCGCAAACCCACGACATCATCCTGTCGGGCACCGGCCAGATGCATATCGAAATCACGGTCGAGAAGTTGCGCCGAAAATTCAACGTGGACGTCGAGTTGCAAGCGCCCAAGGTCCCGTACAAGGAAACGGTCAAGGGACGCGCCGAAGCGCAAGGCAAGTACAAGCGTCAGTCGGGCGGCCGCGGGCAATACGGCGATTGCTGGCTGAAGATCGAGCCGATGCCGCGAGGCAAGGGCTTCGAGTTCGTCGACAACATCGTCGGCGGCGTCATTCCACGCAATTTCATTCCGTCGGTCGAGAAGGGCGTGCGCAACACTCTGCCCGACGGATTCCTGGCCGGCTATCCGATGGTGGACGTGCGGGTCACCGTGTTCGACGGCAGCTATCACGACGTCGATTCGTCGGACATGGCGTTTCAGATCGCCGCCTCGATGGGCTTCAAGGCGTGTCTGGAAAAGGCCCGGCCGATCATCCTCGAGCCGATCGTCGCGATCGAAGTCGCGTGTCCCGATGAATGCATGGGCGACGTGATTGGCGATCTGAACTCGCGCCGCGGCAAAGTCCTCGGCATGGACAGCAAGGGCAATGGCCAGGTGATCAAGGCGCAGGTACCGATGTCCGAGGTGCTGAAGTACGCGCCTGATCTGCGCTCGATTACGTCGGGCCGCGGCTCCTTCGAGCAACACTTTTCGCACTACGAGGAGGCGCCCGCGCCGGTCGCTGAAAAGATCATCAAGGAGACGCTCGCGGCGCGCGAGGCCGCCGGCGTCAAATCGCACGCCCACGCGCACGCATAAGGGCGGCGTAGGGCAGGACGGCCTTGTATTGCAAGGGCCGTCCGTCTTGTACAATCGGGCCTGAGCAAGCACTGCGATGGCGCCGATAGGAAAAACCCTGGTCTTCGCCGGTATCGCGATCATCGTCGTGGGACTGATGCTGTGGGGATTCTCGTCGGTGCCTTACGTCGGCAAGCTGCCCGGCGACATCTACGTCCGTCGCGGCAACTTCACCTTCTACTTTCCGATCGCCACCAGCATTCTAATCAGCATCATTGCCACGATAGTCTTTTCGCTGATGAGGCGTTGACCAATTGGCTGCGGAAAAGAATGTAAGCGCGCATCGGCTCGCAGAGCGCAAGCGGCGCCGCCGTGAACTGATCGCGGTCGGCGTGGCCGGCGCGACGCTCGTCGCATTCGTGCTCGCGCAGACCGAGCTGCCACCGCTGACGCGTCACACCTCGCTGGTCTCGAACCTCGCCGTCATTTCGCTCTTCAACCTGAGTTTCCTGCTGCTCGGCTTGATGCTCTTCCTGGTCGGACGCAATCTTGCCAAGGTCATCTTCGAGCGCCGCCGCGGACTCATCGGCTCGAAGTTCCAGGTCCGGCTGGTCGCGGGCTTCATCGCCGTCGCGCTGATCCCAAGCGCGTTTCTGCTCTATGTGTCGGGCGTCTTCCTGCACGCCGACATCAACAGCTGGTTCAATCCCGAGTATGAGCAGATTCTCAATGACTCGCTCGAAATCGCGAAGACCTACTACCTGAACTCGGCCAACAACGCGTCGCATTTCGCGCGCGTGCTGGCTGAGGAGATATCGGCGCAAGGCCTGCTCGCACCGCAAAAACGCGACGAGCTCAAGTCCTTCATCGCCAAGCGCCAACAGGAGTACAACCTCGGGACGATCGAGGTGTTCTCCGCCGATCGCAAACTGCTGCTCCTCGACATCAGCCCCAAGACCCCCACCGGCATCGGCGCATCGCCTGATTCGCCGATCATCTCGCAGACGCTGAAGGGGCAGGCGCTTACGCGCACCGACCGCCTTGGCAATGCCGACGTGATCCGCGGCTCCGCGCCGATTTACGTCTCGAGCGAGACCGACAACGTGCTCGGCGCAGTGCTGGTCGATTACTATTTGCCGCAAAGCCTCGCGACGCGCGCGACCAACATCTCGCGCGTCTCCGAAGATTATTTTCAGTTGCGAATTCTTCGCCAGCCGATCATGAACAGCTACCTGCTAACCCTGGTGCTGATCGGGTTGGTGGTCGTGACGCTGGCGAGCTGGTTCGGCATATTTCTCTCGCGCGGAATCACCGGCCCGATCAAGCTGCTCGCGCGCGGCACGCAGGCGATCGCCGCCGGCGATCTCAATTTCCGCATTCCCGCCGTCGGCGACGACGAAATCGGGCAGCTCGTCGATTCCTTCAACCAGATGACCGCCGATTTGCGCTCGTCCGCCGCCGAACTCGAGCGCCGCCGCCAGTACACCGAGACTCTGCTGCGCAACGTCTCGGCCGGCGTCGTCGGTCTCGATCACGACGGCGTCGTTACTACCATCAATCCATGCGCCGAGCGCCTGCTCGATCTGAGCGCCGCCGACGTCATCGGTCGCAACTACCAGGGCGCATTTCCTCCCGCGCTGGCCCGCGTGCTCGACGACGTTTTCGCCTTCGCCACGCGTCCGCGCGAAGCCCGCTCGACGGTCAAGCTTGAAGTCGCGGGCAGCGAAACCGAGCTGATGATGACGGCGAGCCCGCTCGGCGACACCCCCGACGAGCCGGCCGGAACGGTGCTGTTCTTCGAGGACGTCAGTCAGATCGCGAAGGTCGAGCGCATGGAAGCGTGGCGCGAAGTTGCGCGCCGAATCGCGCACGAGATCAAAAATCCGCTGACTCCCATCCAGCTCTCAGCCGAACGTCTCCGCCGTCAGCTCGGCGCGCGTCCGGGAATCGAATCCGCGCTGGTCGAGGAATGCACCAAAACGATCATCGGCGAAGTCGAGGATCTCAAGCGTCTGGTGAATGAGTTCTCGGCCTTCGCGCGGATGCCGCATCTGAATCCGGTCCCCGGCGACATCAACGCGCTCGCAAGCGAGACCGTCGCGAATTTCCGCGGGGCTCATCCCAACGTTGAGTTTGTGCTCGCGCTCGATCCCGCGATTCCGCTCTTCCCGATCGATCGCGACGCGATGAAACGCGCGCTCGTCAATCTGCTCGACAACGCCGTCGCCGCCGTGACCGCGGTCAGTCACAATGGCGCCGGCCCGCACATCGAGGTGCGCAGTCACCGGCTTTCCGACAAGTCACTGGTGACTCTCGAAGTCGCCGACAACGGTCCCGGCATCGATCCGCGCCTGCGTATCCGGATTTTCGAGCCGTACTACTCGGGCAAAAAAGGCGGCACCGGCCTCGGCCTCGCGATTGTCTCCGCGGTCGTCACCGATCATCACGGCTTCGTGCGGGTGACCGACAACCGGCCGCGCGGAAGTAGATTTGTGCTCGAATTTCCTGTTAAACTACAGCAATTCGCAAAGGCAACCGGCTGATTGCGATCCTTTACCGCGCCGCAACCTTAGGCGTGCTTCCCGGAGAAAATCTGACGTGAATGAGACCGTGCTGGTGGTGGATGATGAGGAGCGGATTCGGTCGTCGTTGCGTGGAATTCTGGGCGACGAAGGCTTTCGGGTCGTCGACACCGGCAACGCGCCCGGCGTGATGGATCTGATTGCGCGCGAGAGTCCCGCGATCGTTCTGCTCGACGTCTGGATGCCCGAAATGGACGGCATCGAGTTGCTGCGCCGGATCAAATCCGAGCAGCCGCGCGTGCCTGTGATCATGATCTCCGGCCACGCCAATATCCAGAGCGCGGTCGCTGCCACCAAGCTCGGCGCCGCCGACTTCATTCAGAAGCCGTTCTCGGTAAGTGGATTGCTCGCCTCGATCGCTCGTGCGCTCGAGGGCGATTCCGCCGGTCCCGATCCATCCAGCGCGCGCGGGATGAGCGCCGAAGTCCGCGCCGCGGGCCGCAAGGCAATTCGCGCCGGAGCGATTCCTCAACGCACTGTCGCACGCTCGATCGTGATGGGCGGGCAGGGGCTTCACACCGGCCTCAAGACCGGCGTCATCCTTCATCCCGCCCCGGCAGGATTCGGAATCGTGTTCACCTCGCTCGCCGACGAGACCGCCATCCCCGTCCGCTTCGAGAACGTCACCGACACCGGCTACAACACCACGCTCACCAGCGGCGGCCGCTCGGTCCGCACGGTTGAGCATTTGCTGTCGGCGCTTCACGCGTTCGGAATCACCAACCTGCTCATCAAGACTGACGACGAAGTTCCCGCCCTCGACGGCTCGGCGCTCGAATTTTGCAAACAACTCGCCGAAGCGGGACTCACCGGGCAGGACGCGACCGTCGAACCAATCCTCATCAAGCACCAGATCATTATCGGTGAGGAAGGCGAGGGCCTCGAATTTATAAAGGCCGAGCCCGCCGATCATCTGATCATCGACTACACGCTTGACTACCCCAAGCCGATCGGAATCCAGCAGGTGCACTTCGAGCTTACCTCGCCCGACGCCTATACGCGTGACATAGCGCCGGCGCGCACCTTTGGTTTCGTGCGCGAGTTCCGACAGATGGCGCAGCTCGGTCTGGCCGGCGGCGCCCGCATCGACAACGCGATCCTCGTCGACGACGACAAGGTGGTGAACACTACGCTGCGCTTTCCCGACGAATTCGCGCGCCATAAGGTCCTCGACTTAATCGGCGACCTCTACCTGCTAGGCCGCCCCTTGCACGCCCGCATCACCGCGTCAAAGACCGGCCACTCCGACAACCTGGCGCTAGTGAAAGCAATCCACGCGTCCCTCTCCTGAGAATTCAGGTTCCCCATTTCGCGCGGTGAGAAGTTATTCTTGAATCCGGTTCCCCTTCCACCAGGGGAAGGGGTTAGGGGTTAGGTTCCTAAGCCGCAAGCGCTAGTCTCTTCTCACCATGGACCTGAAAAACAAAGTCGCACTTGTAACCGGCGCCGGCCGCCGCATCGGCCGCGCGATTTCTCTGGCTCTCGCGGCTCACGGCGCGTCGATCGCAGTCCACTATCGCACCTCGCAAGCCGAGGCCGACGCAGTAGCCACAGAGATCGGCGCCAACGGTGGCAACGCTCGAACCTTCCGAGCCAACCTCGAGCACGTCGCCGAAATCCAGCAGATGGTCGCCGAAGTCCTCGACGCCTTCGGCCGCGTCGACATCCTTATCAACTCCGCCTCAGTCTTCGCGCCCACTCCGCTCATCGAAATCACCGAGCGCGACTGGGACGCGAACTTCGACACCAACCTGAAGGCGCCATTCTTCCTGTCGAAGTTCGTATCCGCTGCGATGCGGAAGCAGGGCGCCGGAAAAATCATAAACCTCGGCGACTGGGCCGGCATCCGCCCCTACAAGGACTACTTGCCATACTCAGTCTCAAAAAGCGGCTTGATAGGATTGACCAAAGCTCTCGCCAAGGAGCTGGCGCCCCAAGTGCAGGTCAACTGCATCGCGCTAGGCATGGTGATCCCGCCCGAGCACTACACCAGCGAAGAGGTAGAGCGCCTCGTGAGCCGCACGCTGACAAAAAAAATCGGCACGCCTGAAGACGTAGCCCGCGCCATAGTCTTCTTCTGCGAGACCGACTTCGCTACCGGCGCCGTGCTGACCCTCGAAGGCGGCCGCCTGCTTTCTTAATGCTGGGTGCAGAGCTTGTCCTGAGCGAAGCCGAAGGAGGTCACCCCTGCCCAAGGAAGCGCGAAACCCACGGTGGGTTTCACATTAAATTAAGTCCCTTTCGCGTCTGCGCTCTCGCCAGGCGCCTTCTTGAACTCGATCTTCGCTGCCTTCGCGATCTTCTTCAGCAACGCCTTGACCACCGCGTCTTGATTCTCATCAAGGATGAACATCGCAATCTTCGCCTTCACTTCCGGCAGTGGCGAGATCGTCTCCCCGCGCCGTGCGACCACCTTGATAAAGCTGAACCCCAGATTCGACTCGACGATTTGCGTCAACTGCCCGACCGGCGTCGCAAACACTACTTTGTCCACCACCGGCGGCAACTGCCCCGGCCGAAAATAACCGAGGTCGCCGCCCTTTGCCGCCGACTCCGTGTCCTCCGAGTTCTGTTTCGCGAGCGCGGCGAAGTCCTTGCTCTTCTGCGCTTCTTTGTAAATTTTGATTATCTTTTCCGCGCCCGCTTTCTTCTGCGCATCAGTCGCGTTCGGTGGAAGCTTCACCGCGATATGCGCGAGTTCGACCTCGCCGGGATCCTTCACGAACAGATCGCGATGCTCCTCGTAGTACTTCTGAATCTGCGCGTCGGTGGGCTGCACATGATGCGCTCGGAATTCGTCGTCGAGCATCTTCTCGATCTCCATCGACCCGCGCACCGCATTCATCAGTTGCGCATCCGGCGCGCCGGTCTGCGGCGCCGTCTGGCTTCCCGCACCGCCAATCTGGAACTCGCGCGCACGCTGCGCCACTTCGGGGTCGGTGACCGTGCTCTTTCGCCTCGCGGCCTCCTGCAGCAGCAATTGCCGGTTGATTAAATTTTCAGTCGCATCTCGAAACACCGCCTTCGATTCTTCGGTGCTGGTCGCGTTGATCATTTGCGCTTCGGTCTTGGCGTAGTCGGTAATTTCCGCCGCCGTAATCGGAGCGCCGTTGACCGTGACCACGACCGGGTCTTTCGGGTCGGGCTTGACCAGCGGAATGATGCCGAGAAAGCGTTGTTGCCAATTGAGGCCCGACTGACCCAGTTGCGCGCGCACCGGGTAAGCGGTTGCAACCGCGACCGCAATCGCGACAATCAAGCATGCAATCGGCTTCAGGCTAATGCGCATCAATTCAAAACCCCCAGCGACGTACTCGATCAACCCACGGCGTACACTCGGCTACGCCTCGGCGTCAAGGCAGTTTGGAGACCCGCGATGGCGCAACTGCGCACGGTGAGCATGATTTTCGCGATAATCGCGAGCGTCGTCGCGCTGGCCGCAGGCTTCATCCTGTTCTTCGTGATCGAGCCGCCATTCCTCGCCTCGATTTTCCTCGCCTCCGCCTCAATCGCCATCGGATGCTTTATCCTCACGGGAATCGCCGCCTACTTCATGCCCTGACTTTCTTCCCCTCTCCCTTTAGGGGAGAGGATGAAGGTGAGGATCCGCTTACAGCGCGCGATTGTTTCGCGCGCGGTTCAAGATTCCGCCTCTGCTCCCCGCCGCGGCACCATCGCAGCACCATATGCCGTCACGCAAGGCGGCCCCGGCGCAAAGTAGTGCGCAATCTCCGCCGTATCACCCCGCATGAAAATCAAGCTCGACGACCGCGTCCCATAGTTGTCGAGATGCAAGCAAAGTGCATTAGGCCGTCCCGATCGCGAATCAAGCTGCGTATTATGATCGGCCAGCAACGATCCAAGCGCAGCGCGATGCGCAATCGGATCGCGCTGAAAATCCTCGCGCTCGCCGAGCTCCGCAAATTTCCCGTACGACGCACTGATCTTCGGACACTCGAAATCATTCAAATCGAGATTAGATAGCAGATGCAGCCCGGGCTTGATCTCGACGACTTCGATCGACGCCCCGCGGTTGTACGCAACGAATGCTGCCGTCCGCGACACGATCAACAAATTGAACGGATTGTAATCTGACCCGCGCTCCCGCGACGCGAACTCAGCCGCTTCGCGGACGGTCCGCCGCCGCAACGCATCGAGGCACAGCAGCCCGCGCGATCGCGCATCGGGATTGCCGCCATTCTCCGCGCGTCGATTCAACAACCCGGCGACAATCCCTTGCTCACTAATCCCAAGCCAGGTTCCACCGGCTTTGAGATCTTTTCCGCCGACAACATGCGGCTGCTCGAGCAGGACAGTAGGGTCGCCCGCCGGACGCTCAAGGAACTCATCACGATTAGCCGCAATCACCACCGGACAATCGCGCGTAGCCCGAAAATAAATCGCCAGCGTACACATCCAACAAAATCTGACAGCCAACAAGGTACCCGCACAACCCCCGTTCAAAAAATACTAAGGTGCAGGGGTTACCCCTGCCCAAGGAAGTGTGAAACCCAGGCGGGTTTCACTATTCGTGTTTCGTTCTCCTGAACTAAAGGACGTTTCACGTGAAACATTTTCGCGAATTCCTCAACAGGCGCGCGCCCAATTCGACCACTCGACCCTCAAATGACAGCCATTGCGTGCGCGCGATCCTCAGCCACGCGACTTTGATAGAATCGTTCCGTGTTCGCATCTGAGCGATTCGACGTGATCGTCATCGGCGCGGGCGTCGTCGGCAGCTCGGTTGCGATGGGCCTCGCCGAGCACGGCCTGAAAACCCTCGCCGTCGATATCGATCTCAGCGGACGCCTCAGCTCCAGTGAAAAAAACGCGGGCGGCGCGCGTGCCACCTGGTGGCAGCGGGTCAACATCGCGCTATGTCGCGCGTCGATCGAGTACTACCAGCGCGTGCGCGACGAGGTCGGGTTCCGCCAGAAGGGTTACCTCTGGCTTTACGACAAGGACACCTTCGCACGTGCGCTTGAACATATCCCGCTCCAGCGCGAACTCGGCCATCCGATCGAAGCGCTGACACCCGCCGAGGTCAGTCGCCGGGTGCCCGAGATCGACAAGCTCGACGGGATTGCGGGCGCAACGTTCTCGCCCGCCGACGGGCTCATCAACCCGAACCTGCTCAAGGAGCACTATCGCGCCCGCGCGCTGAAACTCGGCGCCCAGTTTCTCGATTGCACCTACGTCGTCGCGCTCGACGCCGGCGCTTCAGGCGTGCGCCTTCAATGCTGGCAGTCGGACCAGCCGCATACCGACGAAGGCCTCGTGCGCATGATGACGCAGGACGGCCCCGGCGAAGCCGAGACCGGCCGCGTCTTCGAGCTGAATTCCGATTCGATCGTAATCGCGGGCGGTGCGTGGTCGCCGACCGCGATGAAACTGCTCAACCTCCGCAACTGGACGCAGCCGATTCGCCGCCAGGTCTGTATCGTGGACAATCGCGAAACAAACCTTTCGAATTACGGCATGATCGTGGACACCTCGGGCGTGTACTTTCACAACGAGGGCCCGCACATCCTCGCCGGCTATTCGCCGCCCGGCGAGCCGCCGGGTTATCATTTCAATTACGACGGCGAGCCGTTCTTCCTGAACGAAATCTGGCCGCGGATGTTCGCGCGGATGTCCGCGATGGAACGTCTGCGCCACGTCACCGGATGGGCCGGGCTGTACGAAGTCAGTCCCGACCGCAGCGCGATTGTCGGCCGCGCCGACCCAACAAAACCCGTGTACGAGGCGCATTCATTCAGCGGCCGCGGCGTGATGCAATCCTACGGCGCCGGCCAGGCCCTCGCCGACCTGATCGCCAACGGCAAGTACAGCACGTTCGACGCCTCCGCACTGTCGCGCGACCGCTTCGACCGCAACGAGCAAGTCTGGGAAGAGCTCCACATCTGAACTGACTGCCGACCGCACGCCGGTTCTACAGTGGGTTTCCTCACCTTAACTCGGCGTGATATTTAATCTAATTCGCGCGGGGCTTGCCCCTTCAGCTTCGCTGTCGAGGAGGATGGATGTTTTCATCGATCGAGGACGTAGTCGAGCGATTCGCCAAAAACAACTATATCGCCAGCCGGCGAATCGCGACCGTTATCTACCTGGCGAGTGAGATGCGCAAGCCCATCCTGGTCGAAGGCCCCGCCGGCGTCGGCAAGACCGACCTGGCCAAGGTGCTCGCGGCGTCGCTCGGCTTCGACATGATCCGCCTCCAGTGTTACGAGGGCCTCGACGAGGGCAAGGCGCTCTACGAATGGGAGTACGCCAAGCAGCTCCTCTACACGCAAATCCTCAAGGACAAAATCAGCGAGGTGCTGGTCGGCGCCAAGGGCCTCACCGAGGCGGTCGATCGAATCGCCGCGCAGGACGAAGTATTTTTCTCCGAGCGCTTCGTGCTCCCGCGCCCGCTGCTCAAAGCTATCTCGAGCCCTGAGCCGTCGGTGCTGCTGATCGACGAGATCGACAAGGCCGACGCCGAGTTCGAAGCGTTCCTGCTAGAGTTGCTGTCCGATTTCCAGGTCACCGTGCCCGAGCTCGGCACGCTCAAGGCCAAGCACATCCCGCTGGTGGTGCTGACTTCGAACAACGCGCGCGAAATGTCCGACGCGCTGAAGCGCCGATGTCTGCATCTCTACATCGATTTTCCCGATCGCGCGCAGGAACTTGCGATCGTCAAGCTCAAAGTCCCCGAAGCCGCAGTCAAGCTGGCCGAAGAAGTCGTCACCGTCGTGCAATCGCTGCGCAAACTCGATCTCAAGAAAACCCCCGGCATCAGCGAGACGCTCGATTGGGTCAAGGCGCTGACACTGCTCAACGTGAACAGCCTCGACCAGGAACTCGTGACCGAGACGCTCGACACGATCGTCAAGTACGAGGGCGACGTGCGCAAAGCTCAGGAAGAGCTCAAGGACTACGTGCGCCGCGTGCGCGCGCGTCGCGGCACCGAAGCCGGCAGCGACAAGGATCTTCTCAATTGACCATGAGCAGGTCTGAACGGTTGGCAGGGTAGGGCACCACGACATCATGCAAGAGAAGCTCGTAGAATTTGCGAATCTGCTGCGCGAGAACGGCGTGCGCGTCTCGCTGGCCGAGACCCTCGACGCCTTTAGCGCCTCCGAAGTTACGGGGCTCGCCGAACGCGACGCCTTCCGCGCCGCGCTGCGGGCCACGATGGTCAAGCGGGCGAGTGAATTGCCCGTGTTCGAGGAACTGTTCGACATCTACTTCTCCGGCCTCGGCGAGATTATCAAGCAGGCGAGCCAGGCCGTGCAGAACGCGCTCTCGATGTCCGATCAGGAATTCCAGAAGTTCCTCGACGAAGTCGAGAAGATGCTCAAGAAAGAGGGCAAGAATCTTTCCGAGCTCGCCAAGCAACTACTGCAGAACAATTCGGGCGAGATGGAGCGCAAAATCCGCGAAGCCTCGCGCGCCGTCAAGCTGCAAGGGATCGAGCGCACCATCGAGGAAAATTATTTCGCGCGCGCACTCGCCCGCCAGCTCGGGCTCGACAAAATCGAAGCCGAGATCAAGGAGCTGCGCGAGCAGCTCGAGAAGATGGATATCGGCTCCGAGCTCAAAGCAAAAATGGAAGAGTACCTCGAGCGCCGGCTCAAGGCGCTCGACGATATCATCCGGCGTTACGTCCGGATGGAGCGCGAGAAGCGCGACATCAAGCAGAAGGAAGATCAGCGCCTCAACCAGATTGGCGAGAAAAGTTTTTACTACCTCACCGAAGAAGAACTGAAAAAAATGAACGAGGCGGTCACCCGCCTCGCGCAACGCCTGAAGAACGTGATCACGGTGCGGCGCAAGCGCTCGAAGAAGGGCCGTTTCGATATCAAGCGCACGCTGCGCCAGAACCTGACCTACGGCGGTGTGCCGTTCAAGCTGCGTTTCGAGAAGCGCAAGAAAGAGAAGCCGCAGGTCGTGATCCTGTGCGACGTTTCCGATTCGGTGCGCAATGCGTCGCGATTCATGCTGCAGTTCGTGTACTCGCTGCAGGATCTCTACTCGCGCGTGCGCAGTTTTATTTTTGTCGCCGACATCGGCGAGGTGACCGAATGCTTCCGCAACAACGACGCCAAGGAAGCGCTCGACGTCGCACTCAAGGGCGATATTATCAACGTGTACGCGCACTCTAATTTCGGCTACGCGTTTCGCAACTTCGTCACCGATCATTTGGGCGCGGTGAACAAGCGCACGACCGTGATCGTGCTCGGCGACGCGCGCAACAACTACAATCTTCCGCACGATTGGTGTTTGCGTGAAATCCGCCAGCGCGCGAAAAGAGTGATCTGGCTTAATCCTGAAAGCCGCAACACGTGGGGCTTTGGCGACAGCGAAATGGATCGCTACGCCCCGCACTGCGATCTGGTGGAAGAGTGCCGCAATCTCAACCAGCTTTACCGCGTCGTCGATCGCTTGGTCGCAAGCTGACGGAGTCGATCTTCGCGGCTACGCAGCTTGTTCGGTTGACCACACGGCGTCTTTGGGCCAAGATATTTTCATCGAATAGCGAGCGGGATTTCGATCCGAAACCGCGCGCGCTCGATGGGAAAAGATTGATGAGCCCCGCTATGGCCGGTCACAGGGAAGACTTCATTTTGATGATCGTGGGCGGGATTACGCTCGACCCTTCCACCAAGATGCCGATCGTCGTCCTGAAAGATCCCGACAACAAGCTCAACCTGCACATCTGGATCGGTCCGCTCGAAGCCACCGCGATGGCCACCGAGCTCGAAGGAATCAAGCCGCAACGCCCGATGACGCATGACCTGCTGCGCAACCTGATGACCGAGTTCGGCGCGACGGTCGAGTCGGCCGAAATCACCGAGCTGCGCGAGAATACCTACTTCGCGCGAATCCAGGTGAAGACGCGCGACGGCAAGGCGCTCGAAATAGATTCGCGCCCGAGCGACGCGATCGCGCTGGCGTTGCGCACCAAGTCGCCGATTTACGTCGCCAAGAAAGTGCTCGAGGCGTCGAGCGAGCTCCACGAATCCCAGGGTGAACCGCAGACTTCCGATCAGAACCTCGCCGGTGTCTCGCGCGACAAGTGGTCCGAGATCCTCGAGCGAATGTCGCCCGAAGATTTCAAATACAAGATGTAGGGCGCGTGCGCGCTAACTCTTCTGGTCCTCTGCCGGGCGGCGCCCGCGGGAGCATTTGATGCCGCCGACTAAGCATCGCCCAAAACTAACTCAAAAAGAACTCAAGGCGCCCGACGAATTCACGACCTTCGTCGACAGCGCGCGCGATTTCTTCGTCAACAACCTCACCCAGGTAATTGTCTCAGCCGCGGTCGTAGTGGTGGTCGGCGCGATTGTGATTGGCGTGTACTACTACGAGCGCAATCGCGACAGTATCGCGTCGACCAGGTTCTACGACGCGATCACCGCGCTCAACGCGGGCAAGAACAAGGATGCCGAAACGCAATTCAAGCAGCTGGCCGATGCGGAGCCGGGACGCCGCCTTGGGCGCCTCGCGCGCTTCTACCTAGCGAGCGCATACATCGCCGACGGCGATCTTTCCAACGCGCGCGATTCGCTGGTTGCGTTCCTGGCCGAGGAGCGCGACCCGTTGTTCCGCAGTCTTGCGCTGACCAACCTCGCAGTCGTTTATGAGCGAATGTCCGATTGGAAGAAAGCGGCTGGAGCTTATGAGCAGGCCGCCGCCGATCCGGGACCCGAGCAGGCGAGGGCGGAGCTCGGTGTCGCGCGGATGTTCGCGAAGGCGGGCGACAAGCAGGGCGCGATCGCCGCGTATCGCGCGTTCCTCAACGCCCATCCGTTCGCGCAACAGCGCCAGGACGTATTGGAATCGTTAGCACTGCTCGGCGCCCCCGCCGACATCGCGCCGCCGTCCTTGGGCGCATCGGCAGGACCGCAGCCCGTCGTCATTCATTAGTTCGGATCAGATTTTTGACTATTGAGGCGCGCGGTGGGTTATGATGCGCGGATGAATCAAGCCACCGCGCCCTGTAGAAACCAGCTCAGGATCATCGCGCGACGAGCGATGCTTCAACGCGGCCTGCTGCCCGACTTTTCCGCCGAGGTTGTGGCGGAGACAAGCTCGATTGCTAACGCGGCCGCCGCATCGGATCCAGCGCTGAAAG
>NZ_DATDGQ010000003.1:0-14046 GCF_036522015.1 Binatus sp. (SeqCode) | reverse complement strand
CGATCATGCGCGGGACGGTCCACAGGCTGAGCGCTTCCGGAATAACGCCGCGGCGCACGAAGACGAACCCGATTCGCGCGCTCTCGGCCGCGACCCGGATGTCCCATTGCATCGGCAGCGTGATTCCCATCCCGACCGCGGGGCCGTTGATCGCCGCGATTATCGGTTTGCGCACGTTCCACGGCCGAATCGCCGGGGCTGGACGCTCGCGACGCTCGGCGCGCGCGTCGGCATCGAACGTATTGCCGCCGCTCGACAAATCCGCGCCCGCGCTGAACGCGCGGCCCGCGCCAGTGACGACGATCACGCGCACGTCGTCGTCCTTGTCGTACTCGGCGAACGACGCGTACAGTTCCGCCGCCATCGTGCCCGAGAACGCGTTCAGTTTCTCCGGGCGATTGAGCGTGACGGTAGCAACGCCGTCTTTGACTTCCTTCAGAATGTGTCCGCTGGCCATTTGGTTTGCTCCTTGTGGGAAGGGTGAATCACTTTATTGAATGTGAAACCCGCCGTGGGTTTCACGCTTCCTTGGGCAGGGGTGACCCCTGCATCCAGTACATGTGGCTACTTCTTCGCGGCCGGATTTTGCGTATCGGCGAACGCCATCATTTGCTCGATCTGTTCGCGGACCAGTTCGGGATTGTTGCCTGCCGCCTTGTCGAGGTCGCCGATTTCTTCGGGGACGTACCAGTGCAGCTTGTCTGAGGTGTAGGCCTCCCAGACGATCTTCGCGACTTCTATCGGTTGAATCAGCCGGAACATTCCTTCCTTCGGTGCTCGCTCGGCGGTTCCCTCCGGCAAAATCGCGGTATCGATCAGTCCGGGCAGCGTGTCGGCGGCGCGTACGCCGTAGCGACGGAACTCGATCGACAGAGCCTCGGTTAATCCCTTCACTGCATGCTTGGTGGCGGAATAGACTGCGATTCCCGGCATCCCGTAGGTCGCCGACGAGGACGACGTGGTGAAACAGAGCGAGCCCGGGGTCGCCTTGAGCAGGCCGATCGCGGAATGGATCCCGATGAGCACGCCGATGAAGTTTACGTGCACGACGCGCAGGATGTCCTCGAACGGCTGCTCGTCGAAGAAGCCGCCAACGCCGATGCCGGCATTGTTATACAGGATGTTCATCTTACCGCCGGTCGCCGCGCCGAATTCCGCGAGCGCTTTCTCGTAGTCGGCCTTATCGGTGACGTCGAGCCGCCGCACGACGCAGTTGTCGGCGCCCAATTCCTTCTCGAGCGCGCGCAGTCCGTCGGCGTTAACGTCGTAGCCGCCGATGAACCATTCTTTTTCGCGAAACAGGCGCGCGGTCTCGCGGCCCATCCCGGATGCGGCGCCGGTGATGAAGATCGATTTGCGGCCGTTGGCCTTTCCCATAGAATTCTCCCGATGCGGTTACTTCGGATCGAACATAGTCGAAGTTCGAGGCCGCTGGCGAATGGAACCTCTCCCCCGGCCCCACTGGCCTCCCCTTCTGGAGAGGGGAGCGAGGAGACAGGGTGCTTCGTTTATGTGCTGGGTAGTTGCGGGCACGACGGCTATCGAACCTACGTCGGGTGGACGAACGATCTTGAGCGGCGAATCGCGCGGCATAATGCGGGCACAGGAGCGCGGTCGACGCGAGGCCGCGTATGGTTCCTGCTGTATGCGGAGCGTCACGACTCGCGCGAAGAAGCGATGAGCCGCGAATGGCATTTGAAACGCAATCGCCCTTTCCGACGAAGACTGACGAACGGCAATTTGTGATGAGATCCTACCTGGCAGATGGCGCTAGGTTTCATCGTCGTCATCAGGCTCTTCGGAGAATAGGTGCCTGAAGTAGCGTTCCGGTGAGGCCAGGAACTGTTTGGTGACCCGGTAGTGGTCGGTGTCCTCGTATTGCACCCCGCGAATTTCGTCGTTGTCGAGGCTGAGTAGTACGGCGCCGGGATACGCGAGAATAATCGGCGAATGGGTGGAAACCAGGAACTGCGCTCGGCCCGCTTTCTCCAGTCGATGGATGATGCTCAACAGGCTCAGTTGCCGCTGGGGCGAAAGCGCAGCCTCGGGCTCGTCGAGGATGTAAATTCCGCGATCGAAGCGGTTCGAGAACAGCGCGAGAAAGGATTCACCGTGAGATTGATCGTGGAGTGGGCGGCCACCATATCTATCGAAGTTGCTACCGGATTGTTCTATGTAGCTGGCGAAATTGTAGAAGCTCTCTGCGCGCATGAAAAATCCGTCGGTTACTTTGAGTGACCAGGATAGGCGAAGGGCGGAAGCCATATCTGACTGGTCCTGGTGCCCAGCAACTTGGTGATCGCGACCGCCGCCCTGCGGACTAAAACCACTGTTCTCAGCGATTGCCTCAAGCAGGGTGGACTTTCCCGATCCATTTTCCCCGACGAAAAACGTGACGTTCGACGTTATCGCGACATCGATACCATGGGAGAACGCTGGGATGTTGAAAGGATAGCGACTCTGATCGACACGTTCCGGCAATGCCGTAATGCGCCTCAGGAACGGACCTGAAACCTTGGGAGACGCACGCTTCCTACGACTGGCCATGAACGAGGCTCGGAGTCTTGGCTACTTCTTGAAGTCGATTGGTTGGGGGCAGGCGGAGCCGCCGGCGTTGTATCCATAGACCATTTCGCCGCCCAGGTCTGCGCCTGCTGCTATTAGGCCCATCAGCGCTAGTAGGCCGGCCATGAATAGGACGCGCGCTCTCGTTGGCATTGGTCGCGATGCTAGCGCCCACACAGTTAGTGCGCCGGTTAGTATCGATGCGGCTACCATCAGGTGTTTGTGATGAGCTAGTAGCTGTTGGCGGACTGACTCTGAAACCATCAGGCCGGGTGCTGCGTAAAATCCGCTCGCTAGTGCCAATCCCGCGCTCAGTGCCGCAAGTAGCAACATCCAGAGGGCGGTCCATTGGAGTTTTTCGCTCGCGGTTATCCATGCGAGGAAATAGAGGAGTGCTGCGCCGTAGATGAAGGCGATCGGGAAATGCACTATCAGGGGATGGTAGTTCTGTAGCTGCGATGCGCCTGGCAGGATGCGCTCTAGCACGACGCTGTCTGCCCGCGGCTACCCGCTACTTCACTGATTCGACGACGATGTATTGTGTGCCGTTCTTGCTGTATTCCTTGCCGGTCACGGTTACCTCGTCTTCCATTCGAGAGGTCACGCTGGCGGGAAGCGGGGACGCGTCCTTGTTGGGTAGCAGGATGTAGGACTTCTCGGTGCCTTTTTCGATAAGCGTCACCGGGATTCCCGCGGACGCGCACTTGATCGCGCATGCCTTGTGGCCTGCGCCCTTCGCGCCCATCGTGCCGTAGCAGTACGCGTCTTCGAGATTGCCCGTGACCGATGTTGAGGCGGTATCGGCGGCGAGAGCAATACCAGCTAGTCCGATCGCGACAATTATTCCTAGTCCGAATGTCGTCAGACGATTCATCATTCACCTCACAATAAGCGAGCGAAGATTCGGAACCTAACCCCTAACCCCTTCCCGTGCTGGGAAGGGGAACTGGATAGGAAGGATTAGTGCGCGGCCGAATGCATCATGCAGTGGGCGCCCATGCTGTGCTGGCCGCCGGAGCAGCACGATGCGCTCGGGCAGCATCCCTGCTTTTTCACGCAGCATTCGGGGGTGTCCGACGCGCTCTTGCCGGTAGCAGAAGACATTCCAATGGGCGCAACTATCATGGTCGCGAGTAGAGTCATTAGCGCAAGTTTTTTCATGATGAGCCTTCCTCTCGATCTTCTAATAACTCCCGGAGGTGAGAGTTACAATCGCAAAAATGAAAAACTAGCGGCGATAGGAACGCGCTTCGACTGTCGACCCGACGTCGCCGCCTCCGAACATCTCGCGCCATCCTTTGCGGCGGCCTCCGGGCAATTTCGCGCCCATCCGTTGCAAGTGCGTCTCGAGAATATTCTTGAGTTCTTCGTTGAGCCGCTCGATCTCGACTTCCTCCGGCATCCTGGGGCGCGGCTGCCCCTCGGCGACAGCGCCACGACGCCGGCCGTAGAGCTGCTGCAAGCGCAGCTCCGCCTTCGCAAACGTCGCCTTGTACTTGTAGTCGAGCCGGCTGAGCGCGTCGGTCATCGCGGCCAGCGCGACGAACCTGCGCCGCATCCGCCACCATTCGAACATCGTCAGCAGCATCACGCCGAACATGATGAGCGCGAAGATTCCGAGGCTGATCGCAGTCGCGCGCCACCACGGCAGCAGCTTGACCCCAAGGTCCAAATCCTGGTTCTGGCCGGTCAGATCCTGCACCTGCGTCTGGAGCGACTTGACCTGCTCCTGCGCCGAGTCGGACTTCTGCTCCGCGGCCTGCTGCTGCGCGCTCAGCGTCTCGATCTGCGCCTTGAGGTTGGTGACTTCGGTGGTGAACGGATGCGGAATTTTCAGCACCTCGTCAACCTGCAGCTCCTCGTCAACATTCATCCGGTTGGCGTGGGCAACCTCTTCAGGCGTGACACCGAACATCGCGGCAATCGCGCCGACCGTATCGCCGGAGCGCACAGTGTACGGGATGACGTTGGCGGGCCGATTAGCAACGGGCTTCGGCGCCGACGTGTCGGCGGGCTCGTCAGTCGCGCTTGGCGCCCGGACTACTTTCGCGGGTGGCGAGGAGGGCGGAATCGTAGTCTCGTTGATGTCGGTTTGCGCGAACGCAAGTCTGCATCCGGCAACGATAAACGTCGCCACGAGGGCAAGGCTTGAAATTGTTGAGCAGTACCTTCGCGCGCTCATATGGACCCCAGACCCGCGAACCAATTCCCAGTATCTATCAGATTCAGCCTAGGGTCTAGGATGTAGCACGGCTGCTACGAGCGCCGCTAAACGAGCCCATGCGCCAGCATCACGGCCAAACCCAGGGTTGAAAGAATATTTCGGACCCAATGAAGCCTGCCCCAATGCTTCAGCATCGAGACAGCCTCATCAGATCCTGGGGGCGCCTTCTCGTCCAGCAGCCGGTTATTGACCGGCATCATCACAAGCAACGTGAACGGAACCGATGCGCCGACCAAAATGCCGCCGATCGCCCACCACCAGTCACCGGTCAGCACGGACACAGTCACCGCCGAGAGGAGGCAGACGATCGCATTCGAACCTTGCCACGGTGCGGCGTGCCTATACATCCTTCCAAACTGGACCACTGCGGAGCTCATGTCCGTCACGATCGCGGGATAGAGCACCACGGAGACGAACAGGCCGCCACCGGCGAAGAAGGCGGCGGTGAGTGTCGCAATGACTTTGAGTAGCGGCACCATTGCGGGACGTTACGAACGCGCCGGCGGATTCAGGGCAGCGTAGGCCGCACCCACCACGCCACCGCGCGGACCCAGCGCGGCGCGCACGATCTTCGCCTGCGAGGCGATCGCGGTGAAGGCTCGCGCGCGCACCTGCGCAGTCATCGTTTTGCGCATGTATGGCAGCGCGCCGGCAACGCCGCCGCCAATCACAACCAGCTCGGGGTTGAAGATATTGAGGAACGACGCAATAGCGATTCCGAGGTAATGACCGGCGGTCGCGAACGCCTCCAGCGCGAGCTGGTCTCCGCGGCGTGCCTGGGCCGACAGTCCTCGCACCGAGAAGTTTTTTTCAGAATCTACAATTGGCGCTGGGAGCGGCGCCCCCGGCGGCAGTCCCAGCCGATTCTCGACCAACGCGCGCAGTCCCGACGCGGAGGCGTACGACTCGAGGCATCCGCGCGAGCCGCAGTCGCATGGCGGACCGTCGGGATCTACGGTCACATGCCCCAATTCTCCGGCCATGCCGCTGTGCCCGTGGACCAGTTTGCCGCCGACGATCAGACCGCCGCCGACTCCGGTGCCGAGCGTCAGCAGCACGACGTCGTGACGTCCGCGCGCCGCGCCGCGCCAGTATTCGCCGAGCGCCCATGCGTTCGCGTCATTGTCAACGACGACCTTGCGCCCAATCAGCGCTTCGAGCTTGCAGCGCAGCGGGTATCCGCGCCATGCGGCGACGTGCGGCGCTTGCATCACGGTGCCGGTGTGCACGTTCAGCGGTCCCGGGACCGCGACCCCGATCGCGCGTGGCGAGCCGAGTCCGCGCCGGCGCGCGGTGGCGAGGAGATGAATGGTCTGCGCGGCTATATTTTCAGCGACCGCGCCTGCCTCGCGCGACGCGAGCGACGGTCCGTGCTCGATCAACAAGACGTCGCCGGCGACGGACACGGCTGCGCATCGGATATTGGTGCCACCCATATCCAAGCCGACCGCCCATGCTCGCGTCATTTGCCGGATTCGCCGGGGAACTTCATCAGCGCGAGATATTCGCGATTTCCTGCTGCGCCCTCAATTGGCGATTCGAGCGTGCCGACCACGTTCAGCCCGATCTTCTCGGCGAACTCGACGATTCCCGCGACTGCTTCGCGCCGCAGCTTTTCGTCCTTGACGACGCCGCCTTTGCCGACCTTGCCCTTGCCGACTTCGAACTGCGGCTTGATCAGGGCGACAATCTCGGCCCGCGGCGCGACCAGCGCGAGCACCGCCGGAATTACCAGCCGCAGCGAAATGAAGCTGGTGTCGATGGTCACGAGCTCGGGCGCGTGAGGCAAGTCGGTCGGCGAGGCGAGCCGGATATTCATGCGATCGAGCACGGTGACGCGCGGATCCTCGCGCAGCTTGAGTACAAGCTGGCCGTAGCCGACGTCCATCGCGATGACGGCCTTGGCGCCGCGTCGCAGCAGCACGTCGGTGAATCCGCCGGTCGATGCGCCGACGTCCATCGCGAGCTTGCCTTCGACCGAGATGCCGAAATGCTCGAGCGCGGCGATCAGTTTGTACGCTCCGCGCGAGGCGAACTGCGGCGCACCGGCCATCAGCGCGATCTGGGTTTCGGAATCGACCTTGAGGTCGGCTTTGTAGGCAGGACGCGAGTTTACGCGCACCCGTCCCGCCATGATGAGACGTTGGGCGATTTCGCGGCTGTCGGCGAGACCGCGGCGCGCCATTTCAGCGTCGAGCCTGAAGCGGGCCAGAGGCGCTGAGGAGCGCCGGGTCCTGGTTTTAGGCTTGGGCTTCGCGCCGGAACCGTTGTTAGAAGGGTGTTTCGTCGTCGTCCTTCGCGCCGGCGGGATTTTCGTCATCAGACGATGGTTCAAAGGGCGCCGTGCGCAGTTCGCCGCCGGCGCTCCGCGTTAGCAGTTCGACCTTGCGCTCGACTTCGTCGAGTTTCCCATTGAGCGCCTTCACCAGCATCACGCCGCGTTCGAAGGCTCCGATCGATTCATCGAGTGTGAGCTCGCCCGAATCGATCTGAGTGACAATCGTTTCGAGCTCCTTCAGCTCGTCCTCAAATTTTTTCGTCTTCGTAGTCATCCCTGGATACTACTTCTACAGAGTCCGGCCAGTCGCGCGCGCACTGAGCCGACCCTTGGCCAATCTGATGTCGAGCTCGTCGTCGAACTTCACCGTCGCCGCGTCGAGCACCGCGCGCGAATTGATTTTGTTGATCACGACGGCGTAGCCGCGATCCAAGACTTTCAGCGGCGACAACGCGTCAAGCCGTCCGGCATCTGCGCCGAGTTGGCGGCGTTTGGCTTCCAGAGCCGACGCGACGCCATGAACAAGATTGTTGCGGAGCCCGGTAGTCCGCAGGCGCATGTCGCGGACTGTCGCATCGGGACCACGAAGGCGCAGCCGCAATTCGCGGACGCTGCGCCGCCCTTCCGCGATTCGCGACGACACCGCGTCGGCAAGCTCAGCGTCGAGGCCGGCGAGGCGGTCGCGCGCCTCGGCGATAATGCTGCCGGTATGGCGGATGCGGTCAGCCAGGTCGTCCACCGATTCGCGCCGGCCCGAGAGTTCGCGATCCATCACGCTCGCGAGCGACGCGCCCAGCACTTCAACTCGTTCCTTCAACTCGGCAAAACTGGGCACGACCATCTGCGCGGCCGCTGTGGGAGTGGGCGCGCGCAGGTCGGCGACGAAATCGGCGATCGTGTAATCGACTTCGTGACCGACTGCTGAAATCACCGGTATCTGCGATCGGAAAATCGCGCGTGCGACGACTTCTTCGTTGAACGCCCACAAATCTTCGAGCGAGCCGCCGCCGCGTCCGACGATCAGCACCTCGGCCCGGCCGTCGCGATTGAGGTCGGCGATCGCGTCGGCGATTTCATTGGCCGAGCCGTCACCCTGCACTTTCGCGGGCCGGAAGATTACCTGCATGCTCGGGAAGCGATCGAACAAGATGCGCAGCATGTCGCGGAGTCCCGCGCCGCCACTGGCCGTCACGATTCCAATCCGTCGCGGCAGGAATGGAATTGCGCGTTTGCGCGCGCGATCGAACAGTCCTTCGACTTCGAGCCGGCGCTTCAACTGCTCGAATGCGACCTGCAACGCGCCGACGCCGCGCGGCTCCATTTCCTCTGCGTAAAGTTGCAACGCGCCACGCTGCTCGAAGACCTGCACGCGGCCGCGAACGATCACTTCCATCCCGTCCACGACTTTGAAGCGCATCCGCTGGAACGCCGTCTTGAACATCACGACGTTGATCGCGCTGCGGGAATCCTTGAGCGTGAAATATAAATGGTTCGACGGCGCCAGCCGCGCATTGGAAATCTCGCCGACCACCCAACCCTCGCCGAGTCCCGCGTCGAGCGTATCGCGAACCATCCGCACCAGGTCCGATACGGTGATCAGGCCCGTGCGATGGCCGCGCAAAGAAAGATTGAGCTGCCCCGCCATTGTTCGCATAGCCTATCAGAACAAGTTGGCAGGCACCTATATGGCGGATTAGATGAGCTTTTCGACGATTACCTTGGCCAAGGGCTCGCGATGCCGCATCCGGCCGAGGTAGAGAGGTCCGACCAGTTCTCGCAGTGATACCTCGTCGACTGCTGGAGTTGGATCGCAATCGCAAAGGATGTAGCCGCGGATTTTTAATCCGCGGTCGCCGCAGCGTTGAATAGTCAGCATCGTTGCATCGAGGCATCCGGGGCGATTTGAGACTACTACGATGACTTCGAGGTCGAGCGTCGCGGCCAGGTCGGCGAAATCGAGTATGCGTCCGGCTTCGACCAACACGACGTCATTTTGCGCCGCGATTTGGTCGAAGCATTGCACGATATGAGCAAGGTCGGGCGCATCCACGAGCGCAGAATCTGCGGGATAACGATACGGGCAAATCAATTCAATCGGCATTGTGGAACCGACTGCGAGCGCTAATGCTTGCGCATCCTGCGATTCGGCCGTGTCCACCGGTTTCATCACGCCGACGCGGATTCCGCGTGCTCGCATCGCGAATCCAAGCGCGCAGCCGACTGTGGTCTTGCCCACTCGTGCGCCGGTGCCGGTGATCAGGAATCCTCGCGCCATGGCTGATCGTCCGGGAAATTGAGGCTACCATCAAGCCGGGGCTCGTGATCGAGAATCGATGGAGGGGAATCAATGACCAACGCTCACGCCACAGATGTCGAGAAATGGGAACGGCAGCGCATCCGTCACGTCCATCGCCACAAGCCTGTCATCAACATCAACCAGGTTGACGCCGAGAAGCTCACCACCGGGCAGCGAATCGCGGATCGGCTGGCGGCGGTGATGGGCAGTTGGCCGTTCATCATCGTGCAGTCGATCATCCTGGCGTTTTGGATCACGCTGAACGTTGTCGCGTACATCAATCACTGGGATCCTTACCCGTTCATCCTGCTCAACCTCGCGCTGAGTTTTCAGGCTGCGTACGCCGCGCCGATAATCATGATGTCGCAGAATCGACAAGCCGCGAAGGACCGGCTAATGGCCGAGCAGGACTACGAAGTGAATTGCAAGGCCGAAGACGAGCTGAAATCGATCATGACGCATCTCGAACAGCAGGACGAAGTGATGCTCGACGTGTTGCGGCGGATGGAAGGGCAGCATCAGGTGATCCTCGACAAGTTCGGATTGATCGCGCCCGACGGCAACCCGGCGCCTGCGTAAAAAAAACGCCGGACATCTTTGCGATGCCCGGCGCGTTGCGAACTTTTCTGTTGCGGTTGCTTAGTCGCCCTTCGACTTGCTCTCGCCCTCGCCGGAAACCGCAGATTGGGTCTCGCCCTTGGCCAGCTGCAGTTTGAACGTGTTCCAATGCTTCAGGATGTCGATCGCGCGATCGAGCTGCACATCTTTTTCCTCTTTTGCCTTGGCGCCCTTGGCACCTTTCGCGCCCGGCGCTTTGTCGCCCTTGTCGGCTCCTGGAGCAGGTAGCGCGTTTTCGTCAGTCGCAGGGCTGCCGTCCTTCTTCTGCCCGTTCTGGAAATGATGCGGCAGATCTCTCTCGTGGATTTCCGGGTTCTCGTCGAACTCGCCGCCCTGCTGGGTTATCGACGCGATCGTTTCCTTGGGCGGCGCGACATCGACATCGGGCGTGATCCCCACGGCCTGGATCGAGCGGCCGGCGGGAGTGTAGTAGCGCGCCGTCGTCAGGCGCAGCGCGGAATGATCGTCGAGCGGCAGAATTGTCTGCACCGAGCCTTTGCCGAAGGTCTGGGTGCCGAGAATCACTGCGCGCTTCTGATCCTGCAACGCGCCCGCAACAATCTCGCTCGCGCTGGCGCTGCCGCCATTGACCAGCACCACCATCGGGTAGTCAACCCAATCTTTTTTCTTGTGCGAGAAGTATTTTTGCTGCTGATTCTCCTCGCGTCCCTGCGTATAGACGATCAGCCCGCCGTCGAGGAAATCGTCCGAAACCTTCACCGCCTGGTTCAGCAAACCCCCCGGATTGTCGCGCAAGTCGAACACGATTCCCTTGATCTTGCCGTGGTCCTTGGATTCGAAATCGTCGATCGCCTTCTCCACGCCCTCGCCCGTGTTCTCCTGGAAGGTGGTGACGCGGATATAACCGTAGCCCTCGGGCAGCATCTTCGCCTTGACCGATTGAATCTTGATGACGTCGCGCGCGAGCGTCACCGTAAACAGCTCGGGCACGTTGTTGCGATGGAGAGTCAGCCGGATCTTGCTGCCCTTCGGCCCGCGCATCCGCTTGACCGCCTCGGTAAGCGACATGTCCTTGGTGAAGTCGTCGTCGATCTTGATGATCTGGTCGCCGGCCTTGAGTCCCGCACGATACGCCGGCGTATCCTCGATCGGCGCAACGACGGTCAACGCACCGTTCTTGATCGTGATTTCGATTCCAAGCCCGCCGAAGCTGCCACGCGTCTCGACTTCGAGGTCGCGGTACAGGTCGGGCGTCAGGTACGCGCTATGCGGGTCGAGCGACGCCAGCATCCCGCTGATTGCGCCGTCGATCAGCTTCTTGGTGGTGACCGGTTCGACGTAGTTTTTTTGCACGATTGCGAGCACGCTCGCGAACGTGTCGAGCTCCTGGTAGGTGTCGTTCGAGAGGGCCTGGGCTCGGCGGACGGCGACCTCCTGAAGGACCAGGAAGCATGCGACCAGCGAAACCGCCAACGTGATGGACCAGCGATGTCTTTTCATCATGGAGATTTAAATATGTTGGAACCCGTGATTATGAGTTGTCCATTTAAGCAGATGCAGCACTCTGATGCATACGGTTGCAACATCGCTTCGATTGCCGTCCAGATTCCCTTTTTATCCCTGCTTTGAGTCGAGGAGTTGCTGCAACGCGTCCTTGACGTCGGGCCGCGACCAGTCAAAAGCGCCCATGTGATGCGCGACAATCTGCCCTTTTCGATCGATAATGAACGTTTCGGGGACGCCGCTCACGTCGTAAGTCTCACCGATCTTATTCTCGGGGTCGAGCAGGATTGTGAACTGGTAGCCGTTTTTGGCGACGTACGGCGCCACCGCCGCGCGTCCCTTGGTGTCCTGGCTGACCGCGAGCATCACGAAATCCTTGTTTTTCTTGAAATCGTCGTAGAGCGTCTGCATCGAGGGCATTTCCTCGCGGCAGGGCTCGCACCAGGTCGCCCACACATTCAGAAATACGACTTTGCCGCGCAGCGATTCGAGTGAAACAGTTGTTCCGTCCAGCTTCTCGAGCTTGAACTCCGCGGCCTGGCTGCCGGCCGCCACCGGAGCCTCGGAACCGTTGCTGATTCCCGATGAATTCTCGATGCGCGCCCCGCGATGCCCGCTGAGCACGACCAGCGCGAGGCCCGTCATTACGACGACACCCGCGACCAGGTAAAGGATTTTATCCTTGATCTCCATCGCTCTCTCAGGCCTGCGCCGTCTTCATCGCCGGGCGCCGATCTTTCTCGCCGGGATGCTGCTGACTGCTATCTGCGTGAGCCTGTCCGTTGGTGAGAATCAACGCGACGCCCCCGAGGATCATCATCGCGACCGCAATCAGTTGCGCTTCACTGAACATGTAGAAAACTCGCGGATTGATTCGCCAGAATTCGACCAGGAAGCGCGCGGCGCCCGCCAGCACCAGGTACCAATAGAGGAGGCGACCCGGCGGGTAAGACGTCTTGCGCATCGACCACAGTAGGTAGAACACGCCGAGATACAGAATAGTTTCGTACACTGGCGCCGGATGCACTCGCACGCCGGGGAAAAATCCCGATACGAGCTGGTAGTGATCGTCGAGTTTCAACACCGTCTGAGAGTTCCAGCCCACGATTGCGCGCGGATACGCCATCGCCCACGGCACGTTGGACACGAGACCCCAGTCGCCATCGCCGGCGAGCTGGCATCCCATTCTGCCGATCGCCTGTCCGATCGCGAGCGCGGGACCGCACATGTCCATCGTCGAGCCGAACCCGATTCGATACCAGCGCGAAACCAGGTATGCGCCGAAAATTCCGCCAATCATGCCGCCGTAGAATACGAATCCCGAGCCGGAAAAAATCATCGTCTTGGGATCGGCGAGATAGGTGGGCAGGTCGTCGAGAATCGCGTAGAGCCGCGAACCGACCAGCCCCATCACGGCCGCGGTGATCACGATCGAGGACGAGTACTCAGGATCGTAGCCGCGCCGGATGCATTCGAGGCGGATAACGTAGTCGGCCGCCAGGAATCCCAGCGCCATCATCAGCCCGAAGCTGTAAACGGTCAGCGGGCCTAGGTGGAACAAGACAGGAATCATTGTTGGTTCGAATTATAGTACGCAAACGCCCGCGCTGACCACAAAGGTTATTTTCAGTGGGCGGCTGGCGCGGGCGTACCGGTCTATATATATGACGCAATCATGCGGGCAGTTGTTCAACGCGTCAGCCGCGCGGAAGTGCGCATCGACGGGCGCGTTATCGGCAAAATCGCGCGCGGATTCGTCGTGCTGCTTGGAGTTGCGGACGGCGACAACGAGTCTGACGCCGCTCATCTGGCAGACAGAATCATCGGAATGCGCATATTCGCCGACGCCGCAGGCAAGATGAACCTGTCAATTGCGCAAGCCGATGGTTCGCTACTCGTCGTATCGCAATTCACGTTGCTCGCCGACACCAATTCGGGCCGCCGGCCGTCGTTCACCAAAGCCGCGCCGCCCGACGAAGCGCGCCGGCTTTACGAGCATTTTCTCTCGCTCGCGCGAATCCGCGGTGTTAAAGTCGAGGCAGGCGAGTTCGGCGCCACGATGGAAGTAGATCTCGTCAACGACGGCCCCGTGACGATAATTCTCGACAGCCGTGAGAGCGTGAAACACAACTGATGCCGCGGGCGGGTTTCTATACCGTCGAATCGGGTAAGATCTCGTTTCGGCGCGACGGCAACTGGTACAGCGACGACGAGCGGATCGACAACCCGCGCATCGCGCTGCTGTTCAGCCAGAGCATCAAGCGCAACCCGGACGGAGACGGCAGCTACTATCTGCAAGTCGCCGAAGAACGCGCGTCGATCACCGTCGAGGACACCCCGTACGTCGTCAAGGCGCTCGAGGATGACGAGCTGGGCGGCCTCACGATCGTGCTGAATGACGACACTCGCGAGCCGCTCGATCCTGCCGCGCTCGAAGTCGGCGCCGACAACGTGCTCTATGCACGCGTCAAGGGCGGAGACATTCGCGCGCGCTTTCTGCGCTCCGCCTACTACCATCTGAGTGACCGCTTCGAATCCGACGACTCCGGCCGCTTCTACGTCAACCTCAAGGGACATCGGTACCCGCTCGGCAGCGCGCCC
>NZ_DATDGQ010000002.1:0-2118 GCF_036522015.1 Binatus sp. (SeqCode) | reverse complement strand
CTGGAGGATCTTCGCCGTCACCGACGCGCCCGCGACCACCGGCGTGCCGATCTTGGGCGCTTCGCCGCCGACTGCCAGCACCTGGTCAAGTGAGATTGCCGCGCCAACCTCGCCGGCGAGCCGCTCGACCGTAATCTGGTCGCCGACGCCGACGCGATACTGTTTTCCGCCTGTCTTTACTATTGCAAACATCGCTATGCCGAACGAACACAATTATCGGACGCGGTAGGCCAAGTCAACGCATCGAGTCGCGATCCTGATTCGAGGAGTCTGAGACCGATCCAAAAATTGGAAGTCCCAGCCACCAGCCGGCTAGCAACATAGTCCCGCCAAGCAGGAAGCCGCTCACTAATGTTCGCTCGATTGGTGAAGTGTCATTCCAAAAGAGGTAATCGAAAAGGCACCCAAGAGTCACCGACACGGGAAAGGTAAGAACAAACCAATACAACGCGAGTCGAGTTCGCTTCATGGCGTGTCGATCAGTCGATCCCTAAGCGCTCGCGGCCTTCGGGGGAGATCATCTGCGGCGTCCATGGCGGATCCCAGACCAAATCGACGTCCGCCTCCGACACTCCCGGCAGGCTCATGATCTTGTGACGCGCGTCAGTCGCGATCGACGCGCCCATGCCGCAGCCCTGCGCCGTCAGCGTCATCTTGACTTCGACTTTCTTGGTGCCGTCGTCCGCATCCTTCACTTCCATTCCATAGACGAGGCCGAGGTCAACGATGTTGACGGGGATTTCGGGATCGAAGCAGGTCTTGAGCTGCTCCCAGACCATCGCTTCCAGGTCGCCGCCGCCCGACGCTGAGACGACGCCAGCATCCTGGGGCGTTTTGCCGAGCGCGTCGGCGTCCTTGCCGGCGACGCGAAACAGGCCGCCGTACGCGGGAACTTGCAGCGTGAAGGTTCCGCCGAGCGATTGCGTGATAAAGGCTTCGAGGCCCTTTTCCAGCATCATCTTGTTTCCGGCCGGGACCTGGACGCCTTCGATTTCGCGCGCTAATTCAACACGTTCCATGTGACGAATACCTTCCTTGTAAGAATAAGCATTGTACCGCGCCGATGCGCTGCGGGCCATAGTGATCGCAGAAAGCCGGTCCCCCTTCCACCAGGGGAAGGGGTTAGGGGTTAGGTTGCCGAGATTGGCCGTCAACTTTCCGATGTGCGATATTCCGAAGAAATCCCGGGAGGTAAGTGCGATGCCTCATTACGTGGTGTTTTTCCATCTGACTCATCAGGGCCTCGACCATCTTCGAGGTTCGCCCGATCGGGTCGATGCGGCGAAGAAGACCTTCAGTCAGCACGGCGCCAAGGTGAAGGATTTCTACTCGATGATGGGGCAGTACGATTCGATGTTCATCGTCGAGGCGCCGAACGACGACGTGATGGCGCAACTGGCGCTGACAGTCGGCGCGCAGGGAAACGTGCGCACCGAGACGCATCGCGCGTTCAACGAGGACGAGTACCGCAAGATCGTAAAGAGCATTCCGTGAGAGTCGCCTGGTACTAAGGTGCAGGGGTTACCCTGCCGAAGGAAGCAGTGAAAAATGAAACCCACCGCGGGTTTCACATTCGATCAAGTGGATTGTCGGCTCGCTCGCGCGAGATGCTTCGAGCCCTCAGTGTAGCTGAGGTTCGACAGCCGCTTGCGATTCTTCGTCAGGAATGCCCGCACCGCGCGCGGGTCGGTCTTGCTGTATTCGCGCAGCGCCCATCCGATCGCTTTGCGGATGAAGAATTCCCGCTCATGCGAGAGTTTGAGGCAGTGCTCGAACAGTTGCGCCGCGTCGGCCTGATGCTTGTGCTTCATATGAGAGAGCAGGGCGGTGCGGCGGATCCACATGTCTTTGTCGTCGATCCATCGTTCGATAACGGGCCGGGTTTGCGCGCGGAAATTTGTGTATACGGCGCCGACCAGGTTCACAGCTATTTCATCGACGAAATCCCACCATGCACCTTCGCGGATCATGCGCTCGTAGAGCGGCAGAGAGGCGGGCGTGATGAACTGTTCATGGCGGCGGGCGAACGTGATCGCGCAGTATCGCTCCTCGCGATGCGGCAGCTTCCACAGCGCCATCACGCTGCGCGCGTATGATTTCTGATCGGCAGGCGCAAAC
>NZ_DATDGQ010000001.1:0-2064 GCF_036522015.1 Binatus sp. (SeqCode) | reverse complement strand
CGACGGTCGTCACGATGGGACCGCCGCAGGCACGCGGCGCACTGGTCGATGCGCTCGCGATGGGAATGGAGCACGCAGTGCACCTGGAAGATCGAGCGTTCGCTGGCGCGGACACGCTAGCGACGGCGCGCGCGCTCGCGCTCTGGCTGGCGCGTGGAAATTTCGACCTGATCATGCTCGGCAAGTACTCGCTCGACGCGGAGACTGGACAGGTCGGTCCCGAGATAGCGGAACTGATCGGCGCCGCGCAAATCACCGGTGCGCGAAAATTGGAAGTCGATGGGCGCACGCTCCGCGCCGAGCGCGAGAGCGACGAAGGATTCGATGAAGTCGAGGCCGAGATGCCCGCGGTCAGCAACTGCGCCGAGCGCGTCGCACAGCCGGTCAAGGTCAAGCCGGGTGCGTCCGACGAGGCGAAAACCAGGCCGATCCTGGCGGTTCGCGCTGCGGAGCTCGGCCCAGACCCAAAAGAATTCGGACTGGCGGGCTCGCCGACCTGGGTGCAGGAGGTTCGGGTCGTCGAAACGCCGAAGACCGAGTGCAAATTTATCGACTCAGCTGACGCGGAGCGCGCCGCCGCTGAGGCGATGTCGGCGCTCGAGACCCTCGGCGCGCTGAAAGTTCGCGTGCCCAAGCGACGTCCAATCGCAGCGGCGCGTCGCGCGAGCAAGCGCGACTGCGACGTGTGGATTGCTTGCGAAACCGACCTTGAAGGCCGCATCACACGCGGCACGCTCGAGCTGCTTTCACGTGGCGATGAGCTCGCGTCGCGACTCGGCGGTGCGCTCGTCGCGGTGGGATTCGACGTCGCCGTGTCGCGGCACGCTGGATTGCTCGCGAGTTTCGGCGCCGACCAGGTGCTTACGCTCGAGCATCCGGCCCTGCTTTCGTACACGCCCGAAGCTGCGGCCGA
This sequence comes from Binatus sp. (SeqCode), assembly GCF_036522015.1. Classification (GTDB taxonomy): domain Bacteria; phylum Desulfobacterota; class Binatia; order Binatales; family Binataceae; genus Binatus. The sequence continues at coordinate 1,151 of NZ_DATDGQ010000001.1, read as the reverse complement.
GGCGGTCGCGAAAGTCGTTCCGATGCACGCGCCGTGGGGAATCTTGATCGGTGCGACTGAGCGCGGGCGCGACTGGGGACCGCGGCTGGCCGCACGCCTGGGCCTCGGGCTGACTGGCGATGCGATCGATATCGAGCTCGACTCTGAAAATCGGATGGTCGCGCTCAAGCCGGCCTTCGGCGGCAACATAGTCGCGCCGATTTACTCCAAAACATTTCCGCAGATGGCGACGGTGCGGCCGGGCGTGCTCGAACTCGCGGCGCCGTCGGAAACCAGGCAAGCCGAACTTCAAACTGTGCGCGTCGAGGTGAGCGCGCCCAAGAGCCGGCTCATCAAGGCGCACTCGACTCTCGATCCAACGCTGGTCCCGCTCGAAGGCGCCGAAGTCGTCGTCGGTATCGGCACGGGAGTCGGCGGACCCGGGGGCGTCGCGAAGGTCGCCGTATTCGCGCGAACGCTCGGCGCTGCGATGTGCGCGACGCGACGCGTGACTGATCAAGGATGGGTGCCGCGCCAGTTGCAGGTCGGTCTGACCGGCAAATCAATCGACCCGCGACTCTACATTGCGATCGGGGTGCGCGGCGCGCCTAACCATACATGCGGGCTGAAACGTGCGCAGACCGTCGTCGCAATCAACAATGACGCCGACGCTCTGATCTTCGAACGCGCGAATATCGGGCTGCTCGCCGATTGGCAGAAAATGCTGCCTGCTTTGCAGGATGCCTTCCAGCGACGCCTTCGATGATCGGCTTCAACTACGCGCGGATTTCATAGAGCGCCGAAAACAAATCGTCGATCGGCAACCGGCGAAAGTGCTTGAATCCCGCCGCCGCGGCCAGCTCGCGCGCCGTTGCCTCGCCCATGCACGCGCCGATTCCCGCGCCACCGTGCGCGAGCGACGTCGTCATGCAGTACAGCGTGCTCATCGAGTACATCAGGCGGCCCATCGGATTGATGTTGTCCTCGAGCTTCGACGACACGTTCACTTCGACCATCAGGTACGTCCCGTCGGGCTTCAGCGCGGCGCGAATCGATTTCAGCAGTGCGTCGGGATCGACGGAATCGTGCACGACGTCGAAGGTCGAGATGAAATCGAACTGCGCGGCCGGCAGCCTGGTGCAATCGACGACTTCGAACTTGATTCTGTCGCC